>CAZVOR010000109.1:0-6987 GCA_964628745.1 uncultured Halobacteriales archaeon | reverse complement strand
AGCCGCGACGGGTAGTTGTCGTGCTCGTCGGCGAGGCCCACCATGTCGAGGTAGTGGTCGACCCGGTCGTCCCACGCCGATTCGGGGACGTCCCGGGCCTCCAGGGCGAACTCGACGTTCTCGGCGACGGTCCGCCAGTCGAGCAGCCGCGGCTCCTGGAAGATGTACCCGAGCGAGAGGTCGTCGGGCGAGACCTCGCGGCCGTTCCGGCGCATGGTGCCCTCGCTGGGCTCGACGAGGCCGGCGATGACGTTCAACAGCGTCGTCTTCCCGCAGCCCGACGGCCCGATGAGCGAGACGAACGAGCCGCCCTCGACGTCCACGTCGATCTCGTCGAGCACGAGGACCCGGCCCTGTCCGGGCTTCTCGAAGTACTTGACGACGTCCCGGAGCTCGAGCCGCCCGTCGGTCGAGCTCCGGTCCGGGCGGTCCCCGTCGGCCGTCGTCACGCCGGTCGCCTCCCCGGGCCCCGCGGCTCGGTCGCCCTCGTTCGCTCCGCGACCCCCGTCACGTCGCTCGCGCTCACGGCCGCCTCGTGACGGTCTCTCGCGGGCGCCACACGATAACGATTGTGCTGCCCGCGGGGCGCTCGTCGCACCGGTATGTTTAACGTTTCTGCACTGTCCATGGGTGTCATGGCAGCGCATGACAGGCGGCAGTTCCTGAAGACCGTGGGCGGCGCGGCGACCGTGTCCCTGGCGGGCTGCATGGGGGGCGGCCCGGGCGGGACGAACGAGGTCACCATCATGGAGCCGGAGGGGACGCTTCACTACCCCTTCCTGGAGGCCGCCCTCGCCGAGGGCATCTTCGAGGACGAGGGCGTCGACCTCACCGTCGAGTACCGGCCGTTCCCCGCGCAGGTCCAGTCCATCACGAGCGGCGAGGTGGACACCGCCATGGTGTCGGTGCTCCCGTACCTGTCGAACTACCTGCGGGGCGAGGACCTCGTGCTGTTCGGCTTCGACGGGACGCTCCAGCTCATCAACTCCCTGTACGTGCTCGCCGACAGCGACTACGAGACCATCCAGGACCTCGAGGGCCAGCGCATCGGGGTCTGGTCGTTCGGCTCGTCGACGGTCCAGGCGTTCCAGGCGGTGGCCGCGGACCGGACGGGCCTGCGGCTCACCGAGGACTTCGAGACCACGACCGCCGCGCCGCCGGCGCTGCTCGGGCTGCTGCAGGACGACCAGGTGGACGGCATCATCAACGTCAGCGGGCTGTCCATCACCATGCAGTCCCAGCCCGACACCTACCGGGACATCGCCCAGCTCAACTCGATGTGGATCGAGGAGACGGGCCACACGCTGCCGCTTACGGCGTGGTTCGCGTACTCGGACTGGTACGAGGAGAACACCGAGGTCGCGGCCGGTCTCCTCCGGGGCTCCCGGCGGGCGACCGAGCACTGGCGGGAGAACACGGCGTCCATCCTCGAGGAGTACGGGGAGCCGGCGGCCATCGACACCCAGGCCAAGATCGACGTCTGCGTGGAGTGGGCGAACGACGGCCAGATCTGGCTCCACGAGCAGAGTCAGGAGTACGTCGACGCCACGTGGCAGTTCGTCGAGCTGATGAACGAGTACGAGTTCATCGACGAGGTGCCGGCGCAGGACGACGTCATCCGGAACCCGCTGTAGCGGGCCGGTCCGCCCCGTCCCCACTCGCCGGATGTCGACATCGACGTCGCGTCGCTCGCTGCTGGACAAGGTCGCCATCGGCGTCGTCGTCCTCGCGGTCTGGGTGTTCGGCGCGGGCTTTTTCCCCTACTACGTCTTCCCGAACCCCCTCGAGGTGGTCGAGGCCAGCCGGACGGCCGTCGTCGAGCCGCGGTTCGGCTCGTACGCGAGCCACATCGTGGACACGTTCGGCCGGCTGCTCGCGGGGTTCGTGCTCTCGGTGGCCGTCGGGGGCGTCCTCGGGACGCTCATGGGGCTGCGCCGCGACGCGGAGGCGTTCTTCCGGGCGTGGGTGGTCTTCGGGCTCTCGCTGCCGGCCATCGCGGTCGCCTTCGCGCTCGTCATCGCCATCGGCATCACCGAGTGGGTCCCCGTCCTGACGGTGACCATCATCGGCGTCCCGTACGTCATGCTCAACATGTGGGAGGGGACCCAGGACCTCGACCGCGACGTCGGTCAGATGGCCGACTTCTTCGGCGCCGGCCGGGTCCAGCAGCTCCGGCACGTCCTCCTGCCGCAGCTGCTGCAGTACCTCTTCCCGTCGATGTACTGGGGCCTGGTCGTCTCCTGGAAGGTGCTGTTCATCGCGGAGGTGTTCGGCGCCGGCTCGGGCGTCGGCTACATGGTGAACTACTGGTTCTCCCAGCAGCGCGTCGACATGCTGCTGGGCTGGGTGCTCGTCCCGGTGCTGCTGGTCATCCTGGCCCAGGAGGGGCTCCGCGCGGCGGAGCACCGCGTCATGGCGTGGCGGTAGCGCGCGACGCGCGAGGCCGACCTGCGGCCGACCGGCGCGGGGCCGGCCGCCGTTCGAGCGCCGCCTACAGGTCGAGCAGCCGCTTGGCGGTCCCCGAGAGTATCTGCTCCTTCTCCGCGTCGGGGATCTCGAGCTCCTCGATGGCCCGGATGATGGTGCCGGCCCAGTAGTCGCCCCGGTCGGGCCCGAAGGGGTAGTCGGCGCTGTAGACCATGTTGTCAGCGCCGAAGAACTCGTAGCCACAGCGCAGCGGGTACACCTCGCCCGTGCCGCTGACGGCGGTGTCGCCGTAGACGCGGTCGAAGTAGGCGGAAAGCGGCTCGGACAGGTCCGCCATCCGTGGGTTCGCGTAGAGGTCGGGCTCCTCCCGCCGGGACCGGTACCACGACCGGACGCGGCCGACGAGGTACGGCAGCGTGCCGCCGAGGTGGTGGCTGACGACCTCGACGTTCTCGTGGCGGTCGAGCACCCCGGAGAAGACGAGGCGGGCGATGGCCACGCTCGTGTCGAACGGCCAGCCCAGCATCTTGTAGATCCACGTCGAGGACTCGTCGTAGTCGTGCCAGTCGTGCAGCTGCGGGTGGATCCAGACCGGGACGTCGAGGGCGTCCACCGCCGCCCAGAACGGCTCGAACGACTCGTCGTCCAGCAGCCGCCCGTCGACGTTCGAGAACGTCTGCAGCCCCGGGAAGCCGAGCTCCCCGACGCACCGCCGGGCCTCCTCGACGTACTCGCCCGTGAGGAACGGGACGGTCCCCGTCGGGACGAACCGGTCGGGGTGCTCGTCGGCGAGCCGCCGCATCTCGTCGTTCGCCAGCCGGACGACGTCGAGCACCGACGCCGGGTCGGCCCCCCGCCAGACCATGGGGGCGGCGAGGTTGATGACCTGCCGGTCGACGCCGTGGCGGTCCAGGTAATCGAGCCGCGCGTCGACGGCGGTCATCCGCGGCGCGTTCCGGAGGCTCGACAGCTCGTCGGTCGGGTGGACCGCCTCGAGCGCGTCCAGCACCGGCTCGGTGATGACGTGCGAGTGGGCGTCGATGATTTCCGGCATCGGCCCCACCTGGGTCGCGCGGGGTCAAATAATCGGAGGGAGGCTTTACAACCGGGCCTCGCGCGGGTACCCGCATGGACCCCGAAGCCATCGAGGCGGCCGACGACCCGGTCGACCTCCTGCGCCGGCAGGGGCGGGACTACACCGAGAACTTCCCCGTCGTCCCGAACGAGGTGACCAACTGGCTCGACGAGCAGCGGGCCATCACGGAGACGGTCACCCTGGCGGACCTGTCCCACCACATGACCTCGCTCCGCGTCGCGGGCCCGGACGCCCGCCGGTTGCTGGCCGACCTCAGCGTCAACGACTTCGAGGCGTTCCCGGTCGGCCGGGCCAAGCAGGTCGTGATGTGCAACCCGAACGGCCACGTCATCGGTGACGGCCCCCTCCTCCGGCTGGCCGCGGACGAGTACTACGGCCCGGGCGTGCTCTCGGCCAACTGGGTCCGGTACAACGCCGAGACCGGCGACTACGACGTGGCCGTCGAGACCGAGCCCCGGACGTCCGCCATCGACGGCGACCCCGAGCAGTTCGTCTACCAGGTGCAGGGGCCGAACGCGGCCGCGGTGCTCGACCGCGTCGCGGACGAGTCGCTCGACGACGTCGGGTTCTACGAGTTCGACGAGGTGACCCTCGACGGGCACGACGTCGTCGCCCTCGGCCACGGGATGTCGACCGAGGCCGGCTTCGAGTTCATCGGCCCGTTCGAGCACGCGGAGGCGGTCCGGGACGCCATCGTCGACGCCGGCCGCGAGCACGGCCTCCGCCGGCTCGGCTCGCGGGCGTACCACACCCTGTCGGTCAGGCTCGGCTGGCTCCCCCCGGGGGTGCCGCCCATCTACGGGGTCGACGAGATGGCGGGCTACCGGGCGTGGCTCGACGCCGACAGCCGCGAGGCCACCTACTCCATCGACGGGAGCTTCGACTCGGCCGACGTCGCCGACTACTACATGAGCCCGGTCGAGCTCGGCTACGGCCCGCTGGTCGACCTCGAGGGCGAGTTCGTCGGCCGGGACGCGCTCGAGGCCGAGCTCGCCGACCCCGCGCGGACGCTCGTGACGCTCGCGTGGAACGCCGACGACGTCGTCGACGTCTACGCGTCCCTCTTCCGCGAGGGCGACCCCTTCAAGTTCATGGGCCTGCCCCGCATCGGCTGGGCGCGGGCGAACTACGACGCGGTGCGGCTGGACGGCGCGCCGGTCGGCATCTCCCACTCGCGGGCCTACCAGCACGACGTGCGGACGGTCGTCTCGCTGTGCCGTATCGACGTCGAGCACAGCGAGCCGGGGACCGAGGTGACCGTCGTGTGGGGCGAGGGGGACTCGCCGAACCCCAAGGTCGAGCGGCACGTCCGGACCGAGATCCGGGCGACGGTCGGACCCGTGCCGTACACCGCGGACCGGCGGAAGTCGCGGTAGCCGGGTAGCGGCCGGCCGGCACGGCCTCTGGTTCGCGTTCCGGGCGGGCTACGCGTCGGCGACGGTGGTCGGCGCGGACGGCGAGGAGAGCTGACCCACCACCGCACCCGCCGTCGAGCTACAGCATCGCCCGGAGGTTCCCCGCGTAGAGGCGCTCCCGCGCGGCGTCGTCGAGGTCCGCTGCCTCGACGGATTCGACGGCGGCCCGGAGCTTCGCCCGGCCCCGGCCCGGCCCGAACGGGTAGTCGGACCCGAAGACGACCCGGCCGTCGCCGAAGAACGACAGCGCGCACTCGAGGGCGGCTGTCGACCCGTCGAGGGCCGTGTCGGCCGCGAACGCCCGGAACTCGTCGCTCGGGTCGCCCTCGAAGTCCGGCAGCGAGGCGTCGTAGTTGTCCGGGTACGCCAGCCGGGTCTCGTAGAACATGTCGATGCGGTCGCCGAAGAAGGGCACCATCCCGCCGCCGTGGTGGGTCACGAGGTCGAAGTCGTACTCGCCGGTGAGCCCCGAGAACACCAGCCGCGACAGCGCGAGCGTCGTGTCGAACGGCCAGCCGAACAGCCGGTGGTCCATGCGCTCGGCGGTCCAGTCGTGCCACTCGTGGTGCTGGGGGTGCAGCCAGAGCGGCACGCCGTGGCGCTCGGCGTACTCGTACCACCAGTGGAACTCGGGGCGGTCGACGGGCCGTCCGTCGACGTTCGAGAATATCTGGACGCCGGCCAGGTCGAGGTCGGCCACGCACCGGTCGAACTCGTCGCGGTACGGCTCGTCGGGGAAGGGTATCGTCCCGACGGGGATGAAGTGGTCGGGGTGCTCGTCGGCGAGCCGCCGGATCTCGTCGTTGGCGAGCTCGACGAGGGGCCGGGCGTCGTCGGGGTCCATCCCCCGCCAGAGCGGCGGCAGCGCCAGCGTGACGACCAGCTTGTCGACGCCGAAGTCGGCCATGTCGGCCGTAAAGCGGTCGAAGTCCCAGAGCCACGCCGGCGAGCCCGACAGCCCCCGGAAGTCGTAGCTCGCGGTGAGCTCCTCGTAGAACCGCTCGGTCAGCGCGTGGGCGTACGCGTCGATGCGTTCCATCGTCGGCGCTAGAGGTTCGAGCGGGCGTCGCCGCCGTCGACCATCAGGGCCTCGCCGTTGACGTAGCTCGCCGGCTCCGAGCAGAGGAAGGCGACGACCTGCCCGAACCGGTCGGGGTCGCCCATGCGCTCGAGCGGGATGCCCTCCGTCCAGGCGGCCTGGCTCTCCTCGTACGTCTCGTGCTCGCCCAGCTCGACCGACCGCTCGACGAGGTACTCCATCCGGTCGGTCGCGTGGGTGCCCGGCATGACGACGTTCGCGCGGACCTCCGGGGCGAACTCCCGGGAGAGCGTCTTCTCGAGGCCGACGACCCCCATGCGGACCGCGTTCGAGAGGACGAGGCCGTCGATGGCCTCCTTGACGCTGTGGGAGGTGATGCAGGCGATGGTGCCCCCGCCGTCCGCCCGCAGCGGCTCCGCCGCGGCCCGGCACAGCCGGACGACGCTCATCACGAGCAGGTCGTAGGCGTCCCGCCAGTCCTCGTCGGTGGTGTCCGCGAACGGCCCGCTCGGCGGGCCGCCGGCGCTCGTCACGAGGTGGTCGAGCCGGCCGAACTCCTCGAGCGCCCGATCGACGAGCCCCTCGCCGGCGTCGGGCTCGGTCAGGTCGGCCGCGTGGGCCACGACGGCGCCGGTCGCCGTCTCCCGCAGTTCGTCCGCCGTCTCCTCGAGCGTGTCGGCGTGCCGCCCGTTGACGACGACGTCCACGCCCTCCTCGGCCAGCGCCTTCGCCGACGCCTTGCCGAGCCCGCTCGAGGACGCCGCCACGACCGCCGCGTTCCCGTCGATGCCGAGGTCCATGGAAGGAGGCACCTCGTCCGCGCCCAAATAGCTACTCCTCGCGGGCCGTCGTGCCTCGACTACGTCCCGTCGACCCGGCCGACGTACGGGGTCCCCGGCTCCGTGTACTGGGTCCCGATCCACTGGTGGTCGAGCTCGGTGCCGATGTCGTCCGGCTGCCAGTCGATGGGCTCCCAGTCCGGCTCGAAGTTGAGGTAGCCCGGCCCGGCG
>CAZVOR010000108.1:0-7062 GCA_964628745.1 uncultured Halobacteriales archaeon | reverse complement strand
CGGGCGAGATGGCCGACGTCGTCGCCCGGGGGCTGGTCGACGCGGGAGTGGCCGACCTCAGGATAGTCAACCGCTCGGTGTCGAGCGCCGACGCCCTGGCGGACGAGCTCGACGGCAACGTCGCGACCGGCGGGCTCGACGAACTCACCGAGAACCTCCGGGACGCGTCCGTCGCCGTCACCTCGACGGCCAGCCCCGAGCCGGTCGTCACCGCCGAGGACGTCGACGGGGCGGGCGAGACGTTCGTCGTCGACCTCGCCCAGCCGCGCGACGTCGCGCCCGACGTCGCCGACCGCCCCGGCATCGAGGTCCGCGACCTCGACGCCCTCGAGGCGGTGGCCGCGACGGCCCGCGAGGAGCGTCGCGAAGCCGCGGAGGCGGTCGAGGCCATCGTCGACGCGGAGTTCGAGCTGCTCATCGACCAGTACAAGCGCCGACGGGCCGACGCCGTCATCCGCGGGATGTACCGCGGGGCCGAGGGGATCAAGGAGCGCGAGCTCGAGACGGCCCTGACGAAGCTCGAGGACGCCGACGGCCTGACCGACGAGCAGCGGGCGGTCGTCGAGCGGCTCGCCGACGCGCTGGTCTCGCAGCTGCTCGCGGTACCGACCAAGAGCCTCCGGGAGGCCGCCGCCGAGGACGACTGGGAGACCATCGCCTCGGCCATCCAGCTGTTCGACCCGTCGCTTTCGGGCGACGAGCCGCCCGCCGACCTGCTCGCGCTGGCCGCGTCGGACGAGGCGGCCGCCGACGCCTCGGACGACTGACCGCCACGGCGTCGACCGAACCGTATCCAGAACGGCGGCGTCTCGGTACGCCTATCACCCGGGGGACCCGACCCCCCGGGCATGCACGAGGAACGCTCGCGCGAGCTGTACGACCGCGCGCTCTCCGTCCTGGTCGGCGGGGTCAACTCGTCGGTCCGGGCCCTCCGCCCGTACCCGGAGTTCGTCGAACGCGGCGAGGAGGGGCACGTCGTCGACGCGGACGGGAACCGGTACGTCGACCACGTCCTGGGCTACGGCCCGCTGCTGCTCGGCCACACGATGCCGGAGCCGGTCCGCGCGGCGGTCGAGTCGGCCGCCAGCGAGGGGCCGATGTACGGCGCGCCGACCGAGGTCGAGGTCGAGCTCGCGGAGTTCGTCGTCGAGCACGTGCCGAGCGTCGAGATGGTCCGGTTCGTCAACAGCGGCACCGAGGCGACGGTCTCGGCGGTCCGGCTGGCCCGCGGGTACACCGGGCGCGAGAAGCTGGTGGTGATGCAGGGCGGCTACCACGGCGCCAACGACGCGACGCTGGTCGCCGGCGACCTCGACGGCGTCGAGCCCGACTCGGCGGGCGTCCCGCCGGCCGTCGTCGCGGACACCATCCCGGTGCCGTTCAACGACGGGGCGGCCGTCGAGGCCGCCTTCGAGGCCCACGGCGACGACATCGCCGCCGTGCTGACCGAGCCCATCATCGGGAACACGGGCATCGTCGAGCCCGTCGACGGGTTCCACCAGCAGCTCCGGGAGCTCTGCGACGACCACGGGGCGCTGCTCGTCTTCGACGAGGTCATCACCGGCTTCCGCGTCGGCGGGCTCTCGGGCGCGCAGGGCGCGTTCGACGTCGAACCGGACCTGACGACGTTCGGGAAGGTGGTCGGTGGCGGGTTCCCGGTCGGGGCGCTCGGCGGCCGGGCGGAGGTCATGGAATCGCTCACCCCCGTCGGCGACGTCTTCCAGTCGGGGACCTTCTCGGGACACCCGGTGACGATGGCGGCCGGCCTGGCGACGCTCGAGTACGCCGACGGGGAGGGCGTCTACGACCACCTCGCCGAGCTGGGCGAGCAGCTCCGTTCCGGGCTCCGCGACCTCGTCGCCGAGCGCGCCCCTGCCTACACCGTGGTCGGCCGGGACAGCCTGTTCAAGGTCGTGTTCACCCGGGAGCCGGGCGTCCGCTCGGCGGCCGACGTGAAGCGCGGCGACCGGGAGCGCTGGGACCGGCTGTTCCGGCCGGCGATGAAGGAGCAGGGGGTCCTCCTGCCGCCGAACATGCACGAGGCCCAGTTCCTCTGCGCGGCGCACACCGCCGAGGACGTGGAGGCCACGCTCGAGGCGTACCGGACCGCGCTGTGACCTCCGCCACGCTCCACGGGGTCGTCGACTCGCCCGGCGAGCGGACCGAGGCGGAGCTGGTGGCGGCCCACGCCGGACAGCTGGCTGCCGTCGTCGAGGCCGTCGGGGCGGACGACGCGGTCGAGGCGAGCGGCCTGTCGCCCGGAACCGTCGCCGCCGTCGCCGCGGGCGACGCCGGGGCGGTCGGCGACCTCGACATCGAGGAGGCGGCCGCGCTGCTCGCGCTCGTCGACGGTGCACCACCAGCGGGCGCCATCGCCGCCGAGGCCCGCGAGGACCTCCTGCTCGGGATGACGACGGGGGTGCTCAGCGTCGACGTCGTCGCGGCCGAGGTGGACGTCGAGCTCGATCCGCGGGAGGTCCAGGGGATGGTCGAGGGTCGCCACCCCATGACGGTCGAGCAGTACGCCGCGCTCCAGCGTTTCGTCGCGAGCCGGGGTCGGTGAGGGCGGCCGGGCGGGTCGGTGAGGTCGACCGGGAACCTTCTTGTCGGTCGAGCGGGTTGTACGCCGTATGCTGCAGGTGCCCGGGTCGGGGGCCGACGGGGACCTCCTGAGCCGGGTCGGCGAGGCCGTCACGGGCGATCCCGTGCTGGCCGCCGCCGTCGTGCTGCTGGGGGCCGCGCTGGCGCTGCTGGTCCTGCTGGCCATCAGGCGGCTGTTCGTCACCGAGGGGGTCACGCTCCGCCGGGCGCTCGCGGCCGTCGACGAGGTCGCCGTCCTGATGCATCCGAACCCCGACCCCGACGCGATGGCCGCGGCCATCGGGGTCGCCAGGCTGGCCGAGCTCGCCGGGACCGCCACCACCCTCCAGTACTCCGGACAGATCCGGCACCAGGAGAACCGCGCGTTCCGCACCGTGCTGGACCTCGAGCTGTCCCGCATCGAGTCGGCCCACGAGCTGGCCGCCGAGGCCGTCGTCCTGGTCGACCACAACGAGCCGCGGGGGTTCGACGGCGCTGCGAAGGTCCGGCCCTACGCCGTCGTCGACCACCACCCCGGCGACGGGACGGGGTCCGCGTTCACCGACGTCCGCAGCAGCTACGGGGCGTGCGCGAGCATCATCGCCGAGTACTTCCGGCACGTCGGCGCCCGCCCCACGCGCGACGCGCCGGGCCTCGGGCCGCTCACGTCGACCGTCGCGACGGGCCTGCTGTACGGCATCCTCGCGGACACGAGCCACCTCACCCGGGGGTGCACCCGCGCCGAGTTCGAGGCCGCGGCGTTCCTCTACCCCGCCGTCGACCAGGAGAAGCTCGACCGCATCGCCAACCCGCAGGTCGACCAGGAGATCCTCGAGGTCATCGCGAGGGCCATCCACCAGCGGGAGGTCCGCGGGCCGTACGCCCTCGCCGACGTCGGCCAGCTGTCGAACCTCGACGCCATCCCGCAGGCGGCCGACGAGCTGCTCACGCTCGAGGGCGTCACCGCGGTCGTCGTCGTCGGCGAGAAGAACGGCACGCTGCACCTCTCCGGGCGCTCGCGGGACGACCGCGTCCACATGGGGAACGTGCTGCAGTCGACGCTCGAGACGCTTCCGACGGCGACCGGCGGCGGGCACGCCCGGATGGGCGGCGGCCAGATCGGCATGGAGGAGACGCTGGACGGCACGGGGCCGATGGAGGGCCTCGATCGGGTGGAGCTCCACGAGCGCCTGTTCGACGCCCTCGCCGGGGACGTCTGAGCGCTGCGGCCGGGCGCGGCCGGCCGACGCCGTCGACGCGAGCCTGCCGGCGCCGGCCCGACGGGCACAACGCAAGGTTTGACACGCGGCCCGGCCAATCCCGGCCGTGTCCCGAGGTCGCCTGTTCGGCACCCTGTGCTCGCTGGCCTTCCTCGTGAACTTCGGTCGGATCGGCTTCGCGCCCCTGCTCGAGCCGTTGATGACGACGTTCGCCGTCGGTCCGGGGACCGCTGGGCTGGTCGCCTCGCTGGTCTGGCTCGGGACCGCGGCGGTGCGCATCCCGGTCGGCTACCTGCTGACGCGGGTCGGACGACGGCGGGTCATCCTGGCGGCGGGCGGGATGCTCGCCGTCGCCTCGACGGGGGCGGCCTTCGCCCCGACAATCGCCGTGCTCGCGACGTTCGCGTTCGGCATCGGGGCGTCGAGCGGGGTCTACTTCGTCGCGGCGAACCCGCTGGTGGGCGAGCTCTACCCGGACCGGATGGGCCGGGCGCTCGGCCTCCACGGCGTCGCGACCCAGGTCGCCGCGGTCCTCGCCGCGCCGCTCGTCGGCGCCGTGCTGCTGTTCGACGGTCCCCGGGCGGTGTTCCTGGGCCTCGCCGTCGCGGGGATCGCGGTCACGGCGGTGCTCGCCCGGGCGGCCGGTGGCGCCGACGAGCGCCGGGTCGCCGGCGTCACCTCCGACCTCCGGTCGACGGCGCGCGCCCAGTGGCGGGTCATCGCGACCGGCGTGTTCCTGCTGGGCGCCGGCTTCTTCGTCTGGTCCGGCGTGTTCAACTTCTACGTCTCCTACCTCGTCGCCGACAAGGGGCTCTCGTCGGGGACGGCCGGGGCGGCCCTGACCGTCGCGTTCGCCGCGGGCGTGCCGGCGTTCTGGGTCGCCGGGCGGCTCGCCGACCGGCTACCGGCGCTGCCGCTGCTTCTGGCCATCCTGCTTTCGTTCTGCGTCTCCCTCGTGGCGCTGACGCTCGCCGACGGCGCGGCGGCGGTGCTGGCGGCGAGCCTGCTGGTCGGCTTCGTCGTCCACGGCGCGTTCCCGGTCGTGGACACCTTCGTGCTCTCGACGCTGCCCAACGACCACCGCCGCTCGGGCTACGCCATCTACAGCGGGCTGTTCATGGCCGTCTCCGCCGGCGGGCCGTGGGCCGTGGGGGCGCTCACCGAGGCGGGCGCCGGGTACGGCCGCGTCTTCCGGGGGTTCGCCGTCGGCCTCGCGGCCGCGCTGGTCGCGTTCGCGGCGCTCCACGCCGCGGGCCGGACTCCAGGCAGTCCGGCCCGGTAACGGGTCGCTTTTCACGGTCGCCCTCACACTCGGGGAGGATGGACTTCGCGCAGGGACGGATCGCGACCCTCCACGACCTCGGCGACCACACGCCGGCGGCCCCCACCGATGATGCCGCGGTGGTCGTGCCGATGACCGACCGCGAGCACGGCACCCACGCCGCCGAGCGGACGCTGGCCTGGCTGGAGACGGTCGACCCGGGCGCGGTCGTCGTCCCGCTGCGGTCGCCGCGCGACCGCGTCGGCCCGACCCGGGAGTGGCTGTCCGGCTTCGACCTCCGGCTCGAGCTGGTCTGGTGTGGCGGCGACCGGCTTGGCTCGCTGCTCGCCGAGCGCGGGCTCGACGGCGAGGTGGGCAAGGGCCGCGACCTCTGGCTCGGGCTCGGACTGGCGGCCGCGGACCACGAGTACGTCGTCTGCCACGACGCCGACCGCCGGACCTACTCCCCCGCCGACGTCCCGCGGCTGCTCGCGCCGCTCGCCGGGGGATTCTCGTTCGTGAAGGGCTACTACGCCCGCGTGGAGGACCGGCGGCTGTACGGCCGGCTCTGTCGGCTGTTCTACGTCCCCCTCGTCAGGGCACTCGCCGACCGCCGCGAGGCGCCGGTGCTGCGGTACCTGGCGGCGTTCCGCTACGCGCTCGCCGGCGAGTTCGCCGCGACGGCCACCCTCGCCCGGCGGCTGCGGCTCGAGCGCCGGTTCGGGCTCGAGGTGGGGACGCTGGGAGACGCCTTCGACCACGCCGGGTTCGCCGGGACCGCGCAGGTCGACCTCGGCCGGTACGAGCACGACCACCGCCCGGTCGTCGGCCCGTCCGGGCTGGCCGACATGAGCGAGGACGTGGCCGCGGCGCTGTTCCGCGTCGTCGAGGCCCGAGGCGTCGAGCCCGACTACGCGACGCTGCCCGACCGGTACCGGGAGGCGGCCGAGGTACTGTGCCGACAGTACGCCGCCGACGCCGCCCACAACGGCCTGCGCTACGACGCCGCCGAGGAGCGCGACCAGGTCGAGACGTACGCGGCGGCCGTCCGGCCCCCCGGCGTCGACGACCGGCTCCCGGCCTGGACGGGCGCCCCGCTCGAACCGGGCGACGTCCGCGAGGCCGCGAGGGCGGACCTGGCCGCGCTTGGGGAGCGGGACCCCGTCGGGTTCCAACGGGGTTAACCTCCCGGGGCCCGAGCCGCCGGCCATGCAGCCCGGCCCCGACGAGCTCGCCGGCGCCGTCGACGTCTTCGGCGGACTCACCCGCGAGGAGCTCGCGGTCGCGCTCGGCGACCTGGCCGCCCGGTCGGGGGACGACGCCGACGCCGGCGGCCTCGAGGCGGCCGTCGACGAGGCCCTCGAGCGCTACTACCTCCTCGAGGTCGAGGCGGGCGAGGGGGTCGCCGAAGGCGAGGGGGTGGAGGCGGTCGAGGGAGTCGAGGGGGGCGACGACATCGGGGCCGGACCGCTGCTCGTCCCCGGTCCGGCGGCGCTGCCCCGGCTGCCGCCGGGCGGCGAGGACCTGCCGCACCTCCTCGACCTCGAGCCGCGGGCCGTCGACCGGGAGGCGGTCGCCCGGGCGGCCGAGGGGCGGCTGCGGGCCGACGCCGCCGGCGCCATCGCCAGCGAGGACGCCGAACGGGCCGAGCTGCTGCTCGACGCCTGCTACGAGGTGGAGGCCTGGGGGCCGGTCGACCTCGCCGACGCGAAGGCCGGCCTGGCCGACGTCGTCGACTGAGTCCGGCGCCACCGACACCCCGTTCGACCCGCGCACGCGTCGGAACCGCCGCCGGCCGGCCGAGCCCCGCACGAATTAAGGCCGCCGGGAGACTCCCCCGGGCATATGGACCTCTCCCGGGTGGCCGCGTTCGAGCCCACGGCCGTCGACGGCGCGGACCACGCCGCCGCCGTGCTCGCGCCGGTGCTCGACCGGGACGGCGTCCCCCACCTGCTGTTCACCAAGCGCGCCGACCACCTCGGCGAGCACCCCGGCCAGATG
>CAZVOR010000107.1:5891-7191 GCA_964628745.1 uncultured Halobacteriales archaeon | reverse complement strand
GCGGGCGCGCTGGCCGCCGAGGCGTTCGTCGAGGCGCGCTCGCGCGGCCGGCCGGTCCGGGCCGGCGAGCTGTACGCGCGCAAGCTCCGCGAGGAGGGCGTCATGGAGAAGCTGCGCCCGCGGTCCTACCGGACGTCCCGCGCCGTCACCGAGCAGCGGGCGGTCGCCGGGCTCGTCGACGCCGTCGCCGACTCCGCCCTCGGCACGTGGGGCGTCAGGGCGATGGCCGGCCAGATCGAGCGGCTGTACAACTCGCCGCGGCTGATGAAACTGCTCCCGGACACGCGAACGGGATACGTGACGCTGCCGACGGCCATCGCCGAGGCCATGGGCGAGCCCGTCGCGGACGAGAGCCACGTCGAGCCACCCGACCTCGCCGACCGCATCGGCGACCTCACCTACGACGTCGGGGAGCCTCACATCGAGGTGCTCGACAACTCGTGGGCGGCCAGCGGCGCGGCGGTGACCGCCTGCCCGGTCTCGGCGGTGGACTACGGCGGCGGCTGCTACCGCCGCGAGGCGTACGAGACCGACGGCGAGACGGCCTACCGGGTCAGCCTCGACACCCAGCCGTGCATCGAGTGCGGCACCTGCGCCGTCGTCGCCGACACGCACTGGACGCACCCGTCCGGCGGCAAGGGCGTCGAGTTCGAGCAGGGCTGATGGCCGACGCCGCGACGGCCGCGCGCATCGACGCCCTGTACGAGCGGGCGACCGCCGAGCGGGCGGCGTTCGAGCCGCCGGACGACCCGCCGGACGACGAGCGCGCGAGGCGGTACCTCCGCGAGGGCGTCGCCCCCGCGCTGGCCGTCTACGTCGAGGCCCGCACCGGCGAACGGGTCCGGTTCGACCCCGACGCGTTCGACCGCCTCGAGCGCGCCATGAACGCCTCGCTCGAGTGCTACGCGGGCTGCTACGGCGTAGACCTCGACGCCGAGTTCACGCTCCGCGCGGCGGCCGAGGCGCTGCTCGACACTCACGACGTCGGGGCCGTCGCACGGGTGCTCACGAAGGTACCGGCGCGCGGGTCGACGGACCGGGTCGACGCGTAGCCGGACCGGGGGGCGAACGCGTCGCCCGCCCGGGGAGCGAGGCCCGGTGCCGCGACGCGATTGTTTTGTACCGCCGGCGGGTAGCCGCCGGCGATGGCGACCTGCGCCGAGGCCGGCTGCGACCGGCCGGCCGCCGTCCGGCTGCACGTCCCGTGGGCCGAGGACCGCGAGGTCTGCACCGCCCACGCCCGGGCGCTGGTCCAGCGCGACGGCGTGGTCGCCGAGCCGCTGCCCGACGCCGACGAGGA
>CAZVOR010000107.1:0-5791 GCA_964628745.1 uncultured Halobacteriales archaeon | reverse complement strand
CGCTGGTCCAGCGCGACGGCGTGGTCGCCGAGCCGCTGCCCGACGCCGACGAGGATTGGCGATAGGCGGCCGCCCGGGCAGCCGGGTCCGTCGTCCGCGACGGCCGGCCGGTCAGCATCGCTGGTCGTGACGGGCGGGGAGAAATACGAGCGTCCGGCGAGCGTAACGGGCTCGCCCGGGTCAGCCGGTGACCTCGATCGGCTGACCGCGCTGGACTGCCCCCTCGAGGATGGGCAGCGACACCTCGAGGACGCCGTTGCGGTAGGTCGCGTCGATCTCGTCCGGCTCGATCTCCTTCGGGACCCGGAACGAGCGGTGGTACGTCCGCCGGCGACCGCGCGTCTCGTCCTCGTGTTCCGCCGAGACGCTGAGCCGGCCCTCGTACCAGCTGACGTCGATGTCGTCGCGCTCGTAGCCGGGCAGCTCGATGGTCAGGACGAACTCGTCGTCCTGCTCGTACAGCTCGAAGTCGGTGCTCCGGGAACCGAACAGCCGGGACGGGAAGTCCAGGCTCTGGGTCCAGTTGTTCGTCGGACTCGTCGGTAGTGCCATGGACACCACCCGGGGGTTGCGACGGGCGGAGATAAGTTAAATATTACGCGTTATTCGCCAACGATTAGCATGTATGGTCGTTTTTCCCCATTCTTTCGTCCGCTACGGAAGTTTTTCCGGGAGCCGAGCTGCCCGGCGGGTCCCGCCCGGCCCCGGACGCCGCGCCGGTACGGCGCCTCGACCGGTACCGGTCGCCGACCGGCCGCGCGTCCGCCCGGGGCGGGCACCAGCGACGGGACGGGGCACTGGCGCGGGGTACGCTGGCGAGAGGAACCGTCCGCTGTCCGTCCTCGACCGGCTATCGACCGCTCCGGCGGCCGACCCTCGGACGCCGCGGCGGGTTCAGGAAGAGCCCGTCGAACATCGCGATGCCCCCGACGACCGCCGCGGCCGCGACGGCGGTCCTGGCCGGGACGGACGGGGACGTCCCGGCCAGCGCCGCGAGGATGAAGGCGGCGGGGATGACCGCGAGGACGAGGTCGTACCGCGACGCGCGCCGCAGCCGGTCGACCGTCCGTCGCACCGCCGTTCCGATGGGTCGCGTCGCTCGGGTCATCGTGACATCGCCTCCATCAGTACGAATGGGGACGAGCCTGAAAAATCTTGCCCTGATATCGTCCTCCCAACCAATCCCGTTCTACGGCGTGCCCATCGCGTTGCATCGACGTAAGTTTCACAACGGGCCGTGGCCACCGCGCTACGGTGACAGGTTCAAACCGCGTCGGGGCCAACGCCCCGTAGCGATGTTCCGTGCCATCCTGCCCGACGGCGACCTGACCTGCGCCCGCTACGAGCGGGCCGAGCAGGGAGTCGAGCTGTACACCGACGACGACGTCCTGCTCGCGTTCGTGCCCTACAACAACCTCGTCGCGCTCGTCAACGAGGACGTCGAGCGGGAGGCCGAGCGGTCCATCATGTGACCGCCGGGCGGCGCCGGCGCTTTCGACGGGGGCCGTATCCGGTCCAGGTCCGGTCCTGGCCGGGAGGGTCGACCGTGCGGGACCGTCCCAACCACTAAGTGGCGAACTTCCCTACGCCCGCCTAGCCATGGCCGCCGACCCGCGGGGCCGCCGGGGCGGCGACGGCATCGACTGCCCGGTCCCGCTGGCCACCCCGGTCCGCAGGCCTCCGACGAGCGGGGGCGAGGCCGACGAGGGGGAGCGCGCGCACGACGGGCCGGCACCGGAATCGGAGGAGACCGTCACCTGTCCCGAGTGCGGGGCCGGGAACGACCCGGAGTACCGGTTCTGCCGGGACTGCGTCGCGGAGCTCCCCGGCTCGGACGGGATCGGCGGCGGGCCGACGGGGGACGGCCTGCTGTAGCCGGGCCGGGCCACCAGGTTAAACCCGGCTGCCCGCGAACGGGGCCGCGATGACCGACGTCGCCCTCCCCGAGCGCGTCGCCGACGCCATCGACGTCGACCGAGCGGCGTTCCAGACCCGGGTCGAGGAGGAGTCGGCGGAGCTCAAGGCGGCCATCCGGGCCGGGGACTTCGACAACCCGCAGGCCAACGTGGGCTTCGAGTACGAGTTCTACGGGGTCGCCGAACCGGGCTCGTCGGCGCGACGCCCCGAGGGGGCCGAGCCGGGCGGGGACGACGTGCCGCTGGTCAGGCTGCCGCGGCTGCTGCTCGAGCTCATCGGCTTCGAGAAGGAGCTCGGGCTGCACAACGCCGAGATGAACACGAGCCCGCAGCCGCTCTCGGCGTACGGGCTCGCCGCCCAGCGGGCCGAGGTCCAGGCGCGGCTCTCGGCCGCGCTCGACAAGACCCGCCCGGAGGGCATCCGGCTCGTCTCCGACGGCATGTGGACCGTCCCGCCGACCGGGGAGACCGCCCGGGCCTACCTCACCGACAGCGTCGAGATAGACGGCGTCCGCGTCGCCGCGAACATGTCCGAGTCGGTGCGGTACCACGCCATGGCGAACACCGAGCTGCCGGTCGGCATGCGGATCGACGCCCCGCACGTCACGCTGTCGGCGGACACGGTGCTCCCGGAGAGCCTCATCACCTCCATCCAGCCGCACTACCAGGTCCCCCACGCGCCGGACCTCCCCGAGTACTTCCGGTACGCCCTCCGGGTCGCCGGGCCGCTGGTCGCGCTCGGGGTGAACTCGCCGTTCTTCCCGCCCGACCTTTACGACGAGGGCGCCGACCCCGCGGCCGTCCTCGCCGACGCCCGGCTGGAGAACCGCATCGGGGTGTTCGAGAGCACGCTCAACCCCGAGGGCGAGGCGCCCAAGGTGGCGTTCCCGCCGGACGTCGAGACGGTCGAGGCGGCGGTCGACCTCGTCGTCGCGGACCACACCGTCGTCCCCATGTGGGTCGACGAGCGGGGCCGGTACGACGACCGATTCCGACACTTCGCGCACAAGCACGGCTCCTTCTGGCGGTGGGTGCGCCCGGTGTTCGAGGGCGAGAGCCGATCGGCCGCCCACGCCCGCATCGAGTTCCGGCCGGTCTCGGCCCAGCCGACCGTCCTCGACAGCGTCTCCTTCCTGGCGGCGCTGGCGGGGCTGCTCGAGGAGTGCTTCGCCGACGACCACCCCGTCCGCGACCTGCCGTGGGACGTCACCGAGGCCAACTTCTACCGGGCGGTCGAGGACGGGCTCGCCGCCGACCTCGAGTGGATCACGGCCGACGGCGAGCGCACGTCGGACGTCGACGCGCTCTACGACGACCTCCTCGACGCCGCCCGCCGGGGGCTGGGCCGCCGGGGGCTCGACGCCGCGACGGCCGAAGGCTACCTCGGGCCGCTTCGCGCCCGGGCGGCCGACCGGCTGACCCCGGCGGGCTGGAAGCGCGAGCGCGTCCGGGAGCGCCTCGACGAGGGAGCGACCCTCGAGGCGGCCATCGGGGGGATGCAGCGCGAGTACGTGGCCCGGCAGGCCGAGACGCTCATCGAGGGCACGTTCGCGGACTGGTGGTGACGGTCCGGCGGCTGCCGTCCGCGGCCGGCCGGACGGGCACGCCGGACCGGGCCGTCGGGCCAGGGCGCCGTCGAGCAGCCCGGCGGACGCCGCCGGTTCGCGAACCGTTTAGGGTCCAGCCGCGTTACGCCCCGGCATGGCCACTGCGGCCGACGAGATAACGGTCTACTCGGACTACGTCTGCCCCTTCTGTTACCTCGGGCGCCGGTCGCTCGAGCGGTACGAGGCCGAGCGGGACGACCCGCTCCGCATCGACTGGCACCCGTTCGACCTCCGGGCCCGAAAGCGGGGGCCGGACGGCGAGCTCGACCACGACGTCGACGACGGGAAGGACGAGGCGTACTACGAGCGGGCACGCGAGAACGTGCGCCGGCTGGCGGAGCGCTACGACGTCGAGATGACCCTCGAGACCGCCACCGACGTCGACTCGCTGCCGGCCCAGCTGGCCTCGTTCCACGTCGGGGAGTCGCACCCGGACCGGTGGCGGGCGTTCGACGAGGCCGTCTTCGAGGCGCTGTGGGTCGACGGCCGGGACATCGGCGACGTCGACGTCCTGGCGGACCTCGTGGCCGACGCCGGGCTAGACCCCGACGTCGTCGGCGAGGCGCTGGCCGACGACGAGCTGCGCGAGCGGCTCTTCGATCGGTTCCGCGACGCCCGACGACGCGGCGTGACGGGCGTGCCGACGTTCGCCTACGAGGGCCGCGCGGCCCGCGGGGCCGTACCGCCCGACCGGCTCCGGCGGCTGGTCGAGAGGCCCTGATTCACCCCGCGAGCGTCGCCTCGACGGCCGCGGCGGCGCCGAGCAGCGACGCCTCCTCGAACGCTCCGCCGATCAGCTGGAACCCGACGGGCAGCCCGTCGTGGGTCCCGTTCGGCAGGGAGACGGCCGGCAGCCGGGTGACGTCCGCCGCGCGGGTGTTCCGCCCGTAGTCGAAGCCGGGGTCGGCCGCGTCCTCGACCCGCGGCGCGACGTCCGGCATCGTCGGCAGCACGAGGGCGTCGACGCCCGACAGCGCCGCGTCGAACCGCTCGCGGAGCACCTCGCGGGCTGCCTGCGCCCGGGTGTAGGGCACGCCGTCGTGGGCCTCGATGACGCGGGCGCCGGCGAGCAGCTTGCTCTTGTAGTACGGCCCGAGGTCGCCGCCCGACCCGGCCGCCCGCTCCGCGAGGGCGGCCTGGTAGTCGAGGTCGACGACCCCGCCACGGCGGTACGGCGCCCCGCCCGCCCGCCAGTGGGCCGCCAGCTCGACCAGCGAGAGCGCGTTCTTGACCGCCGGCCCGTGCTCGAACCCCGGGAGGTCGACCCGCTCCGTCGCCGCACCGGCGTCGGCGAGGCGTTCGACGGCCGCCTCGGTCCGCTCGACGACGTGGTCGGCGACGCCGTCGCCGAGCCCCGGCTCGAGCACGCCGAGCGTCAGGTCCGCGACGGCGGGCGGGTCCGCGACGGCGTCGACGTAGCCACCGCGGCGGTAACCGGGCCGGCCGGCGGCCCCGAGGCTCGCGGGGTCGCGGTCGTCCGGCCCGGCGACCGCGTCGAGCACCCGCGCGGCGTCGGCGACCGTCCCCGCCAGCGGGCCGACGTGGTCCTGCGTGTAGGTGTTCTCGACGACGCCGGTCAGCGGGACGAGCCCGTACGTGGGCTTGACGCCGACGACGCCGCAGAACGACGCCGGGATGCGGACCGAGCCCCCGGTGTCCGTGCCGAGCGCGACGTCGACCCGGCCGGTCGCGACGGCCACCGCGCTGCCCCCGGAGGAGCCCCCGGCCGTCCGCCCGGGGTCGTGCGGGTTCGTCGTCGGACCGTCGACGGGCGTCGTCCCCCGGGCGCTCGCGGCGAACTCGTCGCAGTTGGTCATCGCCGCGACGCTGGCGCCGGCGCCGAGCAGCCGCTCGACGACCGCCGCGTCGGAGGACGGGACGTACCCGCGCATCACCGCCGAGCTGCACTGCATCGGCACGCCCGCCACGGCGACGATGTCCTTGACGCCGACCGAGACGCCGGCCAGCGCCCCGTCGGCGTCGTCCGGGGGAGCGACCTCGCACTCGACGGCCAGCGCGTTGTGCGGGTCGTCGACCGGCTCGCGCCAGGTCCGGCCCTCGACGTCGACGCTGCCCCCGGGCAGCGGTAGCTCCTCGAGCCCGTCGAGGCTGGCGAGGAAGGCGTCGACCTCCTCGCGGATCTCCCCGGCCTCCCCGTCGGCGACGGGGACGCCGTACTGCTCGCCGAGCGCCACGAGCTCGTCGGTCGCCAGGTCGCGCATGCGCCCCCCTGTCGGTCCGCGGACAAGACTGTTCGCGTCCGGGCCG
>CAZVOR010000106.1:0-7248 GCA_964628745.1 uncultured Halobacteriales archaeon | reverse complement strand
CCCGCCCGCGCGAACCCAGAAGGCGGATGACACGACCGTCCTCCGGCTGACGCGACCGGCCTCTCGCAGGCCGTTCGTCGCGCCCGCTCCCGTCGGTCGTCGGGCGGGAACGGGCGGTCGTGGCTCGCTCCGTCGCCCGGTCAGCCGCTCCTCGCTGTGGTCCGACCCGGGACTAGCGGCTCTCCTCGCGGACCGGGAACGCGATCTCGACGGTGGCCTTGTAGTCGGTTATCGTGCCGTCCTCGACGGTCGCCGTCCAGTCCTCGACCTCGACGCCGTGAATCTCGTCGATGGTTTCGCTCGCCTGGTCCACCGCCTCGTGGACCGCGTCCTCCCACGACTCGGCGGACGTCCCCAGCACCTTGATGATCTTGACGGCCGTCATCGGGTGCTCCTACCGGGCGAACGCGTTTAACTACACGCCGGGTATCGTGGCCGCCCGGCGGACCGGACCGGGTATGCGGTCGCTACCGGAACCGGCCGCCACCGCGCTCGCCGGATGGCGGCTCGCGTTCGCTGGCGCGCCCGCCGGCCTGGTTAAGGCGGCGAGACGGCGAGGAGCTCGCTTCCATCGCCGGGCGCGTCCGGCACGGGGAGGGCCGTCGAGCGCGGCCGGGGTTCCGCGTGCTCGTGGCGACGCCCGGCCGACGGCGGCCGGGACGGGACGAACGTCGGCCGCAGCTCCGCGACCGACCCTCCGCGTCACGGTCAGGCTCTCTCCGAGGGGAACGGGCCCCCTCTAACCTACCCCGGCGGTGGGCCGTCCGGCGCGCGCTACGATCGCGCCGGGGCCTCCTCGTCGGTCCCCTCGGCGTCGCTCTTGCGCTCGTTCTCCGGTCCGCCCTCGCCCGTCATGCCCGAGTCGGTCCGGCTGGCGCTCCGACCGGTCGACGTGGCGGCCCGCTCGTCGGTCTCGGCCGTGATTCCCTCCGTCGCCGCTTCGCCCGACGACCGGCGCCGTCTCGCGTAGAACATCGCCGCCGCGACGGCGATCAGCGGGAGCAGGAGCTTCGGCGTGAGATAGGAGTTCCCCTCGTCCGCCGGCGTTCCGCGGGAGCGCTCGCCGGTCGGCGCCGAGCGGCGGTCGATTCCCTCCTCGTCCAGCGCCTCCCGGACGGCGTCCCGAACCGGCTCCCTGATTAGTTCCTCCACGACGACCTGTCCGGTACCGATAGCCCGCTCCGTCCGTGTCGACATCCGTCGGCTCATGGTGCAACAGGTAAGCGTGCTGCCAGCGCCGAGAATTCAGGGCTTGCGCCTGCAAGGACCGGTGCGGGCTCCGTCGCGCCGAACAGGGCGGCTCCCTGCCCCCCGCTCGCCGCTGGTCGGGACGGAGCCTCGCGAGGAGCGACCACGCCGCGGGCGGGCGCCCCGCCGGCCACGCTCGGGGCCCCGACCATCGACGGCCGCCCGCCGGCCGGCGGGTACCCGGCCCGCGACCGGCGCGCCGAACCGAACACGACGCTCCAGGCGCTCGCGACGGCCGACCAGCGTCGCTGTAGGTGAAGCTTTCCCGTTCGATGGGAGCGTAATTTTTACATTACTATGAACGTTAAATACGAACGCCTGCCGAACCATGGACCCGACCGGAACCACGGGAGAACGCGCCACTGCGCGGCGTACGAGCACCGTACCCGGGGGTAATCATCAGCGATGCTGGAGGTCCCGCCCCGACGCCGGAGCCCGCCGCCGATTCGCCGCGGCGCGCAATCGTCGTGTCGGACTCTCCCCCCTCGGCACCCCCGGCGAATCGACCAGGGCCGGCCGGGGGTCCCGCGCGGCCCCGCTCTCGCTGCGTTCCGCCGGACCGCGCGCCCGCTGCGGCCGCAGCGAGCCCCGCTGGCTGGGGCCCCGAGTACCGGCGCGGGCCCCCGGCGCCGCCTCCGCAGGTGCAAGCACGAACCCTATTGTCCGCGGGCGGAAAACAGGTAGATAGCCGGCGTAGGGTCTGCAGTGACGCCGAACCGGGAGCCGCGACCACCGAGATGTCTCACCACCCACCGTCGGACGGGCCGCTGGCCGCGATACGGTCGCCCGCCGACGACATCGCGTCTATCAGCGACCGACAGCTGATCGTCGCCTCGAACCGCCAGCCGTACCGACACGATTACGACGACGTCGACCGGGTCACCGTCCACCGGCCCACGGGGGGCCTGACGGCGGGCCTCGACCCCGTCATGCAGCGGACGGGGGGGACCTGGATCGCCTGGGGCGACGGCGACGGCGACCCCGACGTCGTCGACACGAACGGCTGCGTGTCGGTGCCTCCCGAGGATCCCAGCTACAGCCTGCGGCGCGTCTGGCTCTCGGAGGAACAGGTCCGCGACTACTACTACGGCTTCAGCAACCAGGTGCTCTGGCCGGTCTGCCACTCCGCCCTCACGCGGGTGCGCTGCGACGCGCCCTACTGGCGCCGGTACCGGGAGGTGAACGAGCGGTTCGCCGACGCCGTGGTCGACCACGCGGACGACCGACCGCTCGTCTGGCTGCAGGACTACCACCTCGCGCTCGCGCCGGCCATGGCGAGGTCCCGACTCCCGGACGACGCCGTGGTCATGCACTTCTGGCACATCCCGTGGCCGTCGTGGGACGTCTTCCGGGCGTGTCCACACGGTCGGGAGCTGCTGGAGGGGCTGCTCGGCAACGACCTGATCGGGTTCCACGTGCCCCGGTACCGGACCAACTTCCTCCGGTGCGTCGACGCGGCGCTGGACGGCGCGACCGTCGACTGGCCAGCCGGCCGGATCTCGTACCGCGGCCGCGACACGGCCGTCGAGGGGATCCCCATGGGGGTTCCGGTGGACCGCATCGGTCGCTCGGCCGCCGAGATGGCCGGCGACGGGTCGCGGACGGCCTTCGAGCGGGAGCAGGACATCGACCCCGACCGGCGGCTCGCCATCGGGGTCGACCGGCTCGACTACACCAAGGGAATCGTCGAGTGCCTGCGCGCGCTCGAGCGGCTCTGGGAGACGCGTCCCCGGTGGCGCGGCGAGCTCACCTACGTCCAGAACGCGAGCGAGAGCCGGTCGCGGATTCCGGCCTACCAGGAGGTCCAGGAGCGGGTCGAAGGCGAGGTCGACCGCATCAACCGGCGCTTCGGAACCGACGACTGGCAGCCCATCGTCTACACCACCGAGCGCATCTCCAGGCAGGAGCTCTACCAGCTCTACCGGCGGGCCGACGCGGCGCTCGTGACGCCCATCCGGGACGGGATGAACCTCGTCGCCCAGGAGTACGTGGCCGCGCAGACGGACGGTTCCGGCGTGCTCGTGTTGAGCGACCAGGCGGGCGTCCACGACGAGCTCGGCGAGCACGCCGTGTCCGTCACCCCTCATGACACGGAGCGGCTCGTCGAGGGCATCGTCGAGGCCCTGGTGATGTCGCCGGGCGAGCGGCGGCGCCGGATGGACCGCCTGCGCCGGTGGGTGGCCGAGCACGACCTCGACTCGTGGCTGGACGAGAACTTCCGGGCCGCGATGGCGGTCCCCGCGACGGACACGGGGTCGGCGCCGAGGGTATGAGCCGTGGCGAGATGTCGGACGCTACGGACGACCAGCGCCGGGAGATGGCCCGCCGGCTCGCCGGGGCCGAGGGGCTGCTCGTGGGTCTGGATTTCGACGGGACGCTGGCCCCGATCGCCGACGACCCCGACGCACCGACCATCAGGCGGGCGTGTCGGCGGGCGCTGCGGCGGCTCGCCGGCCGGCCCGACGCGACGGTCGCCGTGATAAGCGGCCGGGAGCTGGCTGACCTGCGCGGGCGGGTCGGCGTCGACGGGGTCGCGTACGCCGGCAATCACGGGCTCGAGCTACAGCACGGCGACGACACGACCGTCCACCCGCTCGCGGCCCGGCAGCGCCCGGCGCTGGCCCGCGCGCTGGACCGGCTCGGCGAGCGGCTGGCCGACGTGCCGGGCGTGGTCGTCGAGGACAAGGGCCTCACGGGGACCGTCCACGTCCGGCGGACCCCGGCGCATCGGGTCCCGGCGGTCAGGTCCGCCGTCGAGGGCGTCGCCCGTACGGCGGACGCGGGCCTGCAGGTCACGACCGGCCGGGAGGTGTTCGAACTGCGTCCCCGCATCGCGTGGGACAAGGGGTCGGCGGTCGAGCTCCTCGCCGACCGGACGCCCGCCGGCTGGCGGACCGTCTACCTCGGCGACGACGTGACCGACGAGGACGCCTTCCGCGCGGTACGCCCCGACGGGCTCGGCGTCCTCGTCGGCTCGCGCGAGGAGACCGCCGCGACCCACCGGCTCCCGACGCAGGCCGCGGTCGCGCCCTTCCTCCACTGGCTGGTGGACGACGTGCTCGAGCGTCACTCCGCGACGCGCTCGTAGCACGCCTCCAGCTCCGAGACCGTCCGCTCCCACCGGTATCGCTCGCACGCGTACCGCCTGCAGGCTCGGCCGGCGGTCGAGAGCGCCGGCTCCGGGAGGTCCGCCCACGCGAGCATCCCCCGGGCGAGCGCGTCGGCGGAGGCGGCGGACACCAGCGGGGCCTCCGGGACGGCCGGGTCGTCTGCCAGGCCCGAGAGCAGTTCGACGGTGCCGCCGACGGGGGTCCCGACCACGGGCGTCCCCGCCGCGAGCGCCTCGAGCGTCGCGAGGCCGAACCCCTCGAGTTCGGCCGTCGGCAGGACGAAGAGGTCCGCGGACGCGTAGACGGCCGGCAGCTCCGAATCGGGGACGTAGCCGAGGAACGTGACCTCGTCGTCGACGCCGAGGCCGGCAGCGGTCCGTTCGAGCCGGTCGCGAAGGGGGCCGTCGCCGGCGACGTACAGTCGGGCCCCCGGACGGCGTTCGACGACGGACGCGAACGCCGAGAGGAGCAGGTCGAGGCCCATCCGCTCGGCCAGCCGGCGGACGGTGAGGAAGGCCGGTTCGCCGCCGGCCAGCCGCCGGCTGGGGCCGGCCGACGGCGAGTATCGGTCGGCGTCGACACCGCCGGGGACGACCGTCGCGTCGGGGTCGATGGCGTAGACGCGCCGCAGCTCCTCGCGCATGTACTCGCTGAGCGTGATGACGCCCTCGGCCGTGGAGAGCATCTCGCGCTCGAGTCGCCGGCGCGCGGCGGCGTTGAGCCGCCGACGGAGCGGGCGCCCGGCGTTCCGGGTCCTGATGCGGTACTCGACGGGCCAGGGGCTGTGGAGCGTGGGGACCCGGGGCACGCCACCGTCGAGGTGCCGGCCCACCAGCAGCGTGGTGACCGGCCCCTGGGCGCTCACGACGTCCGGCGGGGACCCGTCGGCGAGGTAGGCGACGTGTTCCCCGACGACAGAGAGCGCCCGCGGGAGCTGCGCGAGGACGGCCGGGGCGGACCGTTCGGCGACCTCCAGCCCGTATCGGTAGACGGCGACGCCCTCGACGACCTCGCGCCGGGGGACGTCCCCGCGGCTGCGGGTGACCACGGAGACCCGGTGGCCGCGGTCGGCGAGCCGCCGAGCGGTCTCGTAGACGTAGCGACCCGTCCCGCCGGAGCCCCTGTCGGGGTAGAAGTCGTGGGCTGCCGTGACGATGTGCATCCGAGCTCCTCGGGCGGGCGGCTGGCCCGACCGCTGTGACGTCACCAACGCGCCAGCCGGGCAAATACCTTCGGCCCGTCCAGCGTCTCCGGACCGTCCCGGCCGTCAGCGTCGCGCCGCCGACTCGGTGAGGGTCGTCTGTTCGCTCCGGTCGTCCGGCCTGGCCAGCCGCGAGAGGGGGAACGAGTATCGACGCGGTTCCCGGTCCGGGCGGACCGACCGGGGGTAGACGGCCTCGACGACCGGGTCCGACGGGCTGTACCGTCGGTTCCCCCCGTACTCCGCGACGGTGCAGTCCCGCCCCGCGATCTCGACCTCGTCGGCGCGCCGGTCGGCGACCGAGATGACGAGCAGCGGGACGTCCGGTCCCCGCTCCCGGTCGAACACGAGGTCGCCCGGCTCGAGGCGGCAGTCCTCGCAGAGGTACGGCGGGTCCGCGTCGGCGTCGAGCTCGAAGCCGCGGCCGCAGGCCCGACAGGGGGCGCGGCGCTCGGGGGGCGGGACGTGGCCCTGGTTGATCTCGATCGCGACCCGGCGGATGTGCTTGCACAGGGTCCCGCGGATCTCGTGGTCGGGACACGAGCAGTCGCGGCGGAGGAGGTCGACGACGTACGTCGCGCCGCTCCGGCTGTCGACCGCGTAGCGCCCGTCGGGGAGGACCCGGACGGCCATGGCCTCGGTCCAGGCCCGGCGCGACCGCTCGTCGAGCGCCCCCACGTCGGGGACGAGCGCGGTCTTCGCTGACAGGGGCTGGTCGTCGGCGTGCATCGCGGACGTCACGAGGGAGGATCGCTGCCCTCGACCGGGCGTAGTCGGTCGGCGAACCTAAGCCTTTCAGTTCGGACCCGCCGGGTCCCGCGGCGCGGCTCGGGGCGTCGTCGACCGACCGTCGCCGGCAGTCGCCGACGAAGCGTTATTGCGCTCGGTCGCGGAGGGCAAGGCGCGCACCGATGGCATCCTACGAACTCGACGAGCGAGTGGTACTGGTCACCGGCGCGGCTCGCGGGCAGGGACGATCGCACGCCCTGCGGTACGCCGAGAACGGCGCCGACGTGGTCGCGACCGACGTATGCGAGACGACCGACGAGTCGACGTACGACCTGGCCGGCGAGGAGGAGCTGGCCGAGACGGTGGCGCTGGCCGAAGAGCGCGGCGCCGAAGCCATCGGCGTGAGGATGGACGTCTCGCGGGACTCCGACGTCGAAAACGCGGTCGAACGCGCGCTCGACGCGTTCGGTCGGGTCGACGTCCTCGCGAACAACGCGGGCATCGCGCCGGTCTCGAGCCTCATGGAGCTCGACGAGCCGACCTGGGAGGCGACGATGGCCGTCGACCTGAAGGGGATGTGGCTGTGCGCCAAGCACGTCGGTCGGCACATGATCGACCGGGGCGAGGGCGGCCGGATCGTCAACGCGTCCTCGGTCGCGGGCCTGGCCGCCTCGCCGGGGCTCGGACACTACTCGGCGGCCAAACACGGGGTCATCGGGCTGACCAAGACGCTCGCCATCGAGCTCGCCCCCCACGACATCACTGTCAACGCGGTCTGTCCGACCGCCGTCGACACGGCGATGACGGCCGGCATCGTCGAATCCATCGACGACGACGTCGCCGAGATCGCCGAGCAGTCGGGCCCGGACAACGTCCTCGGCGACATCGTCCCGCCCGAGGACGTCAGCGCGGCGTTCATGTGGCTCTCGAGCGACGACGCCCGGTTCGTCACCGGCGTCG
>CAZVOR010000105.1:0-7284 GCA_964628745.1 uncultured Halobacteriales archaeon | reverse complement strand
TCGCGGTTCCAGCCCGCCATGCAGGGCAGCGGCGTCTGGGCCGGCGCGCTCGACCTCGAGGCGGAGCACGCGAAGACCGACCGCGACGGCAACCGGCTCGTCGACGAGCTCGAACGCGTCGGCTACCGGGGCGACGTCCCCGCCGAACCGGCGGAGCCGTACGACGCCTACCTAGAGCTCCACGTCGAGCAGGGTCCGTTCCTCGAGGAGAACGAAAGGGACGTCGGCGTGGTCACCGGCATCGTCGGCTTCACGTGGGGCGAGGTCACCTTCCGCGGCGAGGCGAACCACACCGGGACGACCCCGATGCGATACCGCGAGGACGCGCTGGTCGCCGCCAGCGACGTGGTGACCGCGATCCGGCGGCTCCCGACGACGCTCGGGGACCGGACCGTCGCGACGACGGGATCGCTCTCGGTCGAGCCCGACTCCATCAACATCGTTCCGGAGCGGGTCACGTTCACGTGGGACGCCCGCGACCCCGACGACGCGGTCGTCGAGGCGGCGGCGGAACGCATCGTGGCCGAGGCGGAGGCGGCCGCCGAGCGGGAGGGGGTCGAGTGCGAGGCCGAGCAGCTCACGCAGGCGCCGAGCGTCGACTTCGCCGAGCGTCCCGTCGGGGCCGTCCAGCGGGCGGCCGACGACCTGGGCTACGACTCGATGCGGCTCATCAGCGGCGCCGGTCACGACGCGACCTACGCCGCGAGCGTCTGCGACGCGGCGATGGTGTTCGCCAGAAGCGAGGGCGGCAAGAGCCACACGGAGGAGGAGTACACGGGCTGGGACGACTGCTACCGGGCCGCGAACACGCTCGCGAACGCGGCGCTCGAGCTCGCCGAGCCGGCCGGGGGCTGACCGGCCGGCCCGACCGCCCGGCCGGCCGTTCCCGCTCGTCGCGACCCCCGCGGGGACGGCCCCGTCGCGACCGTCACAGCGCCGCCGCGATGCCGTGGCTCCACCGGAGGAGGTCCTCGTCGGCGCCGAACCGCGCGGCGCACTGCACGCCGAGCGGCAGCCCCTCGGCGGTCCGGCCGGCCGGCAGGCCGACGGTCGGCAGGCCCGCGTGCGTCCACGGCAGGTTCATCACGGGGTCGCCGGTGGCGTCGATGCCCTCGGGAGCCGGCCCCGGCGCGGCCGGCGCGACCCACGCGTCGATGCCGTGCTCGTCCATCGCCCCCTCGAGGGCCGCCCGGAGCCCGTCACGGCCGCGGCGGGCCGCGGCGAGCTCGCCGGCCGGGACCTCCCGGCCCTCCTCGACGAGCTCCCGGGTGCTCCCGGCGTAGCGGTCGCCGTACTCGCGGAACCACCGCTCGTGGGCGAGCGCCGCGTCCGCCGCGACGAGCCGCTCGTGGCGGTCGTTCACCGCCTCGATGGTCTCGAACGCGTCGGCGCGCCGGACGTCGTACCCGGCGTCGACGAGCCGGTCGAGCTGCTCGGCGAACGCGTCGAGGGCGACGTCGGATGCCTGCTCGAGGTACGGCCCCTCGGGCACGCCGAGCGTCGGCCGCTCGCCCGGCGGCGGCAGCGGCCGCCAGTCCTCGCACAGCAGCGCGGCGGCGAGCGCCGCGCCCTCGGTGTCCTGGGTGAAGAAGCCGACGTGGTCGACCGACGTCGAGAGCGGGATGACGCCGTCGATCGGGACGCGCCCGTAGCTCGGCTTGACCCCGACGATGCCGCAGAACGCCGCCGGCCGGATGGTCGACCCGATGGTCTGGGTGCCGAAGGCCAGCGGACACAGCCCGGCCGCGACGGCGGCCGCCGAGCCGCTGCTCGAGCCGCCCGGGGTGCGCCCGGTGTCGTGCGGGTTCCGGGTCGGTCCGGGTTCGAAGTAGGCGAACTCCGTGGTCACGGTCTTTCCGAGCACGAGCGCGCCGGCGTCCGTGAGCGCGGTCACCGCGGCCGCCTCGGGCCCGGCGAGGGCCTCGGGGGGGAGCGTCGAGCCGGCGCGGGTGGGGAAGCCCTCGGCGTGGAAGATATCCTTGACGCCGACGGGGACGCCGTAGAGCGGCGGCCGGTCGGCCGGCTCCGGGTAGCGTTCGGCGAGCTCGGCGGCCGCCCCGCGCAGCCGGTCCCAGCGGCCGTCCTCCTCGAGGAGCGAGTCGATCTCCGGCTCGACGGCGGCCGCGCGCGCTTCGAGCTCGTCGACGTACGCCCGCAGGTCGGTCCGGCCGGTCCGCAGGTCGTCCGCGACCCCGGCCAGCGGCGCCTCGTGTATCATCGGTCCCGCGTTCTCGTCGACCCCTCTTATGGTTCGTGTTGTCGTCGGCCCGCGAGTACTGGAACCCGACGGCGACGGCGTCGCTCACGCCAGCTCGACCGTCTCGATGCCGCGGTCCTCGATGACGCCGGCGAGGTGCTCGGCGCGCTCGCCGATCTCGCCGGGGACGTGGGAGTCCGTGCCGGGCACGAACGGGACACCGGCCGCCTGCAGCATCTCGAGGAGCTCGGGGTGGGGGTGGACCTCGCCGTAGCCGGCGAAGACGCGGCCGGCGTTGAGTTCGGGGACGGACCGCGAGCCGGCGAACGCGTCGGCGACGGCCCGGTAGTGGGCCACGGTCGCGAAGCCGCGCAGGTGGGGGTTCCGCTCGGCCACGTCGAGGTGCGCCACGACGTCGAACAGCTCCGAGCGGATCAGCTCGACCAGGCGGTCGAAGTACCGGTCGACGAACCGCCGCCGGTCGTCCTCGGGGGCGTCGGCGAATTCGCCCGGCGCCATGACCTCCCGCTGTTCGACGTGGTGGACGCTCCCGACGGCGTAGTCGAAGCCGGCCGTCTCGAGGAACGCCTCGATGCGCCCGGCGTCGTCGGGGTGGTAGTCCATCTCGACGGCGTCGAAGACGCGGAGGTCGAACCGTTCCCGGAGCTCCCCGATCTCGCGTCGACGCTCCCCGTAGGTCTCGTCGAGGTCGTGCGGGAGGGCCGTCCCGGGCTCGGCGGCGGAGACGTTGCAGTGGTCGGCGAAGCCCACGCCGTCGAGGCCGGCCGCCCGCGCCGCCTCGGTCATGGCCGCCATGTCGGACCCGTCGGAGTACGTCGAGTGGACGTGGTAGTCGTGGTCGATGGTCACGTCGAGGGCGCGGCTACGCGGTCGAGGGGCAAAACGGCACCGTCGGCCGGCCGCCCGGTCGCGGTCCGCCCGGGGCCAACCCTTTTCTCCGTCTGCGTCCAACATCCACCGTCCCCGTCGATGGCAGGCCGACGGTTCACGCATGACCGACTTCGGCTACCACGCCTCCCTCGAGCAGTTCCCGCCGGACGACCTCCTGTCCTACGCGGAGCAGGCGGAGGCCAACGGCTTCGCCGGCGTCCTCGCGTCCGACCATTTCCAGCCGTGGAGCGAGCGCCAGGGCCACGCATCCTTCGTCTGGTCGTGGCTGGGCGCCGCCCTGCAGGCCACGTCGCTTCCCTACGGCACGGTCAACGCGCCGGGCTACCGGTACCACCCGACCGTCGTCGCCCAGGCGGCGGCGACCCTGCGGCGGCAGTTCCCCGGCCGGTTCTGGCTGTCGGTGGGCAGCGGCGAGCTGCTCAACGAGCACGTCACCGGCGAGAAGTGGCCGACGAAGGACGAGCGCAACGCCCGGCTCGAGGAGTGCGTCGACGTCATGCGGCGGCTGTGGGCCGGCGAGACCGTCACTCACCGCGGGCGCGTCACCGTCGAGGAAGCGACGCTTCACACCCGCCCGGAGACGGCGCCGCCGGTCGTCGGCGCGGCGCTGTCGACGGAGACCGCCGGCTGGCTCGCCGGCTGGGCCGACGGCCTCGTGACGGTCGGCGCCCCCGACGTCGGGCAGCTCGAACGCGTCGTGGCGGCCTTCCGCGACGGGGCGCCCGACAAGCCGGTCTACGTCAAGGCGCAGCTGTCCTACGACGAGGACGAGCGGTCGGCGCTCGAGGGAGCGTACGAGCAGTGGCGGACGAACTGCGTGCCGGGGGCGGTGACGGAGAACCTCCGGACGACGGCGCAGTTCGACGCCGTCGGCGAGTCTGTCACCCGGGAGCAGGTCCGCGAGCACGTCCACGTCTCCGCCGACCCCGACGAGCACGTCGAGTGGCTGCGAGAGATGACGTCGGCCGGCGTCGAGCGGGTGTTCCTGCACAACGTCAACCGGAACCAGCGACCGTTCATCGAACAGTTCGGCCACCAGGTGCTCCCGACGCTCTCGTGACCGCCCCGATGGCGCGGCCCGGCACGCCCACCGGGCGCGGTCCCGGCCCGCGTGCGACGGTGGCCCGTCGGGGGGCGCCCCGGCCGCTCGCTGTCCGCCCGATAGAGCCCCGCGTCCGACCGCCGCTCACCACCGGTCCCGCACGGCCCGCTATCCGACCCCTCCCGCCCACCCCCCACCCATGACCGACGACGAACCCGGCACCGAGGACGCGCTCGCCAAGCGGCGGGCCGGCGACCAGTGGTACGAGAACGGCTTCATCTACGCCATCGACGTGAAGACGTTCATGGACGACGATGGCGACGGCGTCGGCGACTTCCGGGGGCTTACGAACCAGCTTGACTACCTCGACCGGCTCGGGGTCTCCTGCGTCTGGCTGCTGCCCTTCTACCCGTCGCCCGGCCTGGACAACGGCTACGACGTGCTGGACTACTACGCCATCGACGACCGCCTCGGGACCTTCGGCGACTTCGTGCGGTTCGTCCGCGGGGCCCACCGCCGCGGCATCAAGGTGCTGACCGACCTCGTCGTCAACCACACCTCCGACGAGCACCCCTGGTTCAGGCACGCGCGGGAGGACCCCGACTCGCGCTTTCGCGACTTCTACGTCTTCTCGGAGGACCCGCCCGAGCCGGCCAAGGAGCCCATCTTCCCGAGCGAGGAGAGCGTCTGGAGCTACGACGACGAGGCGGAGGCGTACTACTACCACCGCTTTTTCGACTTCGAGCCCGGGCTCGACCACTCGAACCCCGCCGTCCGCGACGAGGTGTGCAAGATCATGGACTTCTGGCTGGAGCTCGGCGTCGACGGCTTCCGCATCGACGCGACGCCCATCATGATCCAGCGGAAGGGGCTCGATTCGACCGAGCTCGACGACCCCCACCAGATCCTGAAGGAGTACCGGGCCTTCGTCACCCGGCGCGACAGCGAGGCGATCCTCCTCGGCGAGGCCGGTGGCCGGCCGGACGAGGTGCAGCCGTACTTCGGCGAGGGGACCGGCGACGAGATGCAGCTGATCTTCAACTTCGTGCTCACGGGCTACCTCTTCGCCGCGCTCGCCGAGGAGCGGGCGGCGCCGGTCGACGCCGGGCTCGACTACGTGCCGCTGCCCCCGAAGAACGGCCAGTGGGCGAACTTCCTGCGGAACCTCGACGAGCTCAACCTCGAGTGGCTCTCGCCGGACGAGCGCGAGGCCGTGCTCGACCGGTTCGCCCCGGACGAGGAGATGCGGATCTTCGGCCGCGGCAGCCGTCGGCGGCTCGCGCCGATGCTCGGCGACCGACGCCTGGTCGAGCTCGCCTACAGCCTCCTGTTCTCCCTGCCAGGGACCCCGGTCGTCCCCTACGGCGACGAGATCGGCATGGGCGACGACCTCTCGCTTCCCGGGCGCGACGCCGTCCGGACGCCCATGCAGTGGGCCGACGAGGCCAACGCCGGCTTCTCCTCGGCGCCCCCCGAGGAGCTGGTCCGGCCGGTCGTCTCCGGGGGCGAGTTCGGCTACGAGCGCGTGAACGTCGACGCCCAGCGGCACGACCCCGGGTCGCTGCTCAACTGGATGGTCCGGGCCATCGGGACCCGCCGGGAGTACGCCGCCTTCGGCCGCGGGAAGGCGTCCGTCGTCGAGACGGCCCCCGAGAGCGTCGTGAGCCACCGGATGGAGGACGACCAGGACGTGATCGCCGTCCACAACCTGACGGACGAACCGCGGCGCGTGACGCTCCCCGTCGAGGGCGACCTCGTGCCGATCTTCAGCGACGGCCGGGCCGAGCTGACCAACGGGGCCCCCGCGGAGCTCGACCTCCCCGGCTACGGCTACGGCTGGTACCGCGTCGGGCGGATGCACTGATGGCGGTCGGCGACCGCGACTGGCGGCGTGAGGCGGTCGTCTACCAGGTCTACCCCCGGAGCTTCTACGACTCCGGCGGCGACGGCGTCGGCGACCTCCGGGGGGTCGCCGAGAAGGTGGACCACCTCGAGGAGCTGGGCGTCGACGTGGTCTGGCTGAACCCGGTGTACGACTCCCCGCAGGTCGACAACGGCTACGACGTCCGGGACTACCGGGCGATCTATCCGGCGTACGGGACCATGGCCGACTGGGAGGCCCTGCGCGACCGCCTCCACGAGCGGGACATCCGGCTCGTCATGGACCTCGCCGTCAACCACACCTCCGACGAGCACGAGTGGTTCCGCCGCTCCCGGCGGGGCGAGGGGCCGTACCGCGACTACTACCACTGGGAGCCCGGCCCCCGGGGCGAGCCCCCCAACAACTGGGGGTCGCTGTTCGGCGGGTCGGCGTGGAGCTACGACGACCGGCGCGAGGCGTGGTACCTCCACCTGTTCGACGAGCGCATGCCCGACCTCAACTGGCGGAACCCCGCGGTGCGCGACTCGGTCTACGAGGTCATGGGCTGGTGGCTCGAGAAGGGGATCGACGGCTTCCGCCTGGACGTCGTCAACCTCCTGTCGAAACCCGAGGGCTTCCCCGAGGGCGACCCGACCGCCGCGAACCCCGGCGCGAGCCACTTCATCAACGGCCCGCGGGCCCACGAGTACGTCCGGGAGATGCACGACCGGGTGTTCGCCGGCCGCGACATCGTGACTATCGGCGAGACGCTGGACGTCACGCCGGCCGAGGCCCGGCGCTACGTCGTCGATGACGGCCTCGACATGGTCTTTCCGTTCGAGCACATGGAGGTCGACGTCGGCGGGACGGGACCGTGGGACATCGTCGACTGGGACCTGCACGACCTGAAGTCGGTCACCGAGCGGTGGCAGACGGCGCTCGACGGCGGCTGGGTCGGGCTGTACCTGGGCAACCACGACCAGCCCCGGATCGTCTCGCGGTTCGGCGACGACGGCGAGCACCGCGTCGAGTCGGCGACGATGCTCGCCACGTTCCTGTTCACGCTGCGCGGGACGCCCTTCGTCTACCAGGGCCAGGAGATCGGGATGACCAACGTGCCCTTCGATGGCCTCGAGGAGTTCCGCGACCCGGCCACGATAAACCGGGTCGAGCGGGCGCTCGAGACCGGGTCCATCGAGGCGTTCGAGGAGATCCGGGAGGCGGTGAACTACTGGAGCCGGGACAACGCCCGCACGCCGATGCAGTGGTCCG
>CAZVOR010000104.1:4914-7330 GCA_964628745.1 uncultured Halobacteriales archaeon | reverse complement strand
AGATGGCCGAGACCATCAAGAACATCTTCACGCTCATCCAGTTCGGCGGCCCGCTGGTCGGCGGCGTCATCGCGCTCGGCGCGACCGTCGCCATCCCGTCGGTCCGCCGCGCGGACCTGAAGAAGGAGCTCAAGGAGACCCGCAACCAGGCCATCATCTGGGGCGTCATCGTCGCGCCGCTGGGCACCGCGATCATCGGGTTCCTGCTCAACTACGTCGTCGCGGGTGGCGCCAGTTGCGGCTTCTGAGGACCGGCCCCCCGTGGCCGCTCGTCCTCGCGACGGCGGTGCTCGCCCTCGCGCTGGCCGCGACCGCGGCGGCCGGCCACGGAGCCGATAGCCCGGCCCACGGCGTCGACGCCGAGACCTACCACGCGCTCTGGTCGGGCGACGTCGACGACGGCGATGCGGACGCGCTCCGCGACCAGCCGGACCGCTCGGCGGCGGACATGCGCGCGCTGGCCGCGGCGACGGACGTCCCGTTCGACGAGCCGCCCGCGGCCGTCGAGCGGTGGAACCGCGGCGACCACCGCGAGTTCCCGGCCACGGACCGCGGGCGGTCCGTCGGTCCGCCCGGCGCCGCGCGCCGCGACGGCCCGTACGCCCGGGACGCCTACGCCGCGGTGTTCGCCGTGCAGCCCTCGACGCGCGCGTGGCTGTCGCCGCGCGAGCGGCCGCTGTACGTCGCGCCGTCGGGCGAGCTGCTCGGGACGGTCGACTACCGCGTTCACGTGCCCGCGGACGACTGGTCGCCCAACCGGAGCTCCACCTGGCGCCTCCGGGACCACGGCATCACGGCGACGCGGCTGCTCGTCGACGGGCGCGTCGTCTCGACCGGGCCAGGGACGCACACGCCGCGGCTGCCGTACGCACTCGGCGGCGTCGACGGCCGGGCGCACACGCTCACGCTGGAGGCCGACGTGCGTGTCGCGGTGACCCAGCGCGTGAGCACCTGCGACAGGCACGTCAACGGCTCATGCGTCGACTGGGACGTCTCGTACCGTCACCGCGTCGACGCGATGACGGTCCGCGAGTCCGTGACCGTCGAGTCGTACGACCTCGACGTCTCGGGCGCCCGGGCGCGGTACCCGGACGGCGACCTCGGGCTGGTGCTCTACAAGAATCGGCCGTGGCTGGGCTACTCGGTGCCCGGCGGCGACGTGCGCGGGGTCTGGCGGTTCTACTCGGCGCGCGACGAGCGCTGGGACACGCTCGTGACGCGCACCGCGGGCGGCACGACGGAATCGCACTCGCCCATGCACCCGCTGTACGTCCACGCCTATCCCATCGATACCGGGCCGACGGCCTCGCCGCGCGACGCGGTGACCATCCTCGAGACGTACGGCGTGCGGACGGCGCCACCGACGCTACCGGCCAACGTCCACCTCGACGTGCTGACCGAGCCGTACACGGCCAGCTTCGGCATCGTCACGCGGACGGCGTCGACGGCCTACGACCCGCGGGCGGTGACCGCCTACGGGCTCGTCCGCGGCGTGACGGTCGACGCCGCGGACGCGGCCATCGACGAGGTGCCGATCCACGAGAGCGAGCTCGCGCTCTCGCTCGTCGAGGCGACGGCGGAGACGGTGACCGTCCGCGTCGAGCTCCGTGACGCGGAGACGGGCGCGCCCATCAACACGCTCGCCCGCGAGGGCCACGTCGTCCTGCAGGGCGAGCGCGTCGAGACCGACCGCTCGGGGACGGTGACGCGGACGCTGCCGCGGCCGTCGGGCGGCGTCTCCGCGCGGTACGAGCCGGGGCCATGGTGGCTCGCGGACACCGGCTACGTCGGCGACTCGGACGTCGTCTACGTCCGCGGGACGGTCCTGCACGCGCTCGCGACGCTCTACGAGCTCGGCGTGCCGGTCGCGCTGTTCCTGTTCGCCGCCTTCGTCGTCGACCGGCTGACCGGCTGGCGGGTCTGGCCGCCGTGGAGGGGGCTGTGAGCGCGCCGGGCCAGCCCTCGCGCCGTCGCGTGCTGCGGGCCGGCGCCGCGCTGCTCGCCGGGGCGGTGGCCGGGTGTGCCGGCACCGACACGGGGACGCCCACGGCAGCGTCGTCCGTCTTCCGGGGGACGTCGTTCGACGGGTCGGAGCTCGTCGTCGCGCTGCGCGCGGACCACGGCGCCTCCCACGTGAACCTCATCGGACCGGGAGGGAGCGCGGTCGCCGGGGCGGACGTCCCGACGGGCGCGACGACGGTCCGCCTGCCGGTCCTCCGGATCCAGCCCGCGTCGGGGTTCGCGCACTACCAGCCGGGCGTCCACGAGCTGGTCGCCGACCTCGAGGACCGGACCGAGTCGGTCGACCTCGAGCTGCGCCCCGAACTGCGGGTGACGGCCATCGAGCCGTACCGCGAGGGCGAACAGTCGTCGGATGCCGGCCGGCTCGCCGTCACGGTCGAGAACGTCGGGACCG
>CAZVOR010000104.1:0-4814 GCA_964628745.1 uncultured Halobacteriales archaeon | reverse complement strand
TCTACGACTACTACTGGGAGACGATGGTCCCGCTCGCGCTGCTGCTGTGGGCGCTGGCCATCGGGCTCGTCATCTTCCTCGAGGCGACCAGCCACCTGTTCGGCAGCTACCACCGCTCGAAGCTCAAGAAGCGCTCGTTCTCCGGGCTGCTCGGCATCCTCTCGTGGTGGTGGCTGGCGGCCCTCTCGCTGCGCTTCGTCGATGCGCTGACCGGCTTCATCGTCCCGAACCTCTCGACCATCTCGCTGTTCCAGACGCTCTCCTTCTCGGCGCTCGGCGTGCTCGGCCTCGTGCTGACGCTCGCCTCCGACCTCGTCCTGTTCGTGCTCATCGCGGTGATCTACTTCGTCCGCCAGCTGGCGCTGTACCTGTTCGTGCTGCTGATGCCGATCCTCATCGCGTTCTGGATTCCGGGCGTCGGCCCGTTCAGCCTCGTCTCGGGGTTCATGCGCCGGATGGCCAACTTCTACGTCCCGTTCCTGTTCATGACCGTCCCCGTCGCGCTGCTGTTCCGGCTCGGCGAGCTGCTCGGCGCGAGCGTCGACCTCTCGATGGGCGGCTTCGGCACGTGGCTGACCGCGCTGGTCATCCCCGTCCTCGCGGTCGCCTCGCCGTTCGTGCTGTTCTGGCAGGCCGGCGCGCTGTTCTTCATGACCGACCGCGCGGCCCGGCACACCTCGAGGGCGCGCGTCCACGAGCGGGCCACGGGCGTCCGGGCCCGGGGCGCCTCGACCGCCCACGCGAGTCGGAACTTCGACCGCGGCGTGCGCGGCGAGTCGGCGGTCCGACCCGACGGCCAGGCGCTGCTGGGCTCTGACGGTTCGCGGGCCCACCGCGCCGGCTCGCACGTCCGGGCGACGGGCGCGAGCCTGCGGGGGCTGGCCCGCCGGGGCGGCGGGCGAGGTGGCGGCAGTGGCGGCGGCGGTAACGGTGGAGGCGGCACGGCGGCGAGCGACGAGCCACCCGCCGACACCGGGCGCACCGAGGACTTCGAGAACCTCCGGGGCCGCGCGCGGGCCGGCTCGACGAGCACCGAGAGACGCGCGGGCGATTCGACCGACGACCCCATCCCCTACTACCAGTGACCATGCACGACCGCGACCCGACGAAGCGCATCCCGAAGTCGCTCGGCACGGACGCGAAGCTGTTCGGCAGCTACACGCTGACGGACGTGGCCGTCGGCCTGCTCCCGGGCGTCCTCGTCGTCCTCGCGACGCAGGTGGTCCTGCCGCCCGGCCTGACGGTGGCGGGCTACCCGCTCGCGACGCTGACGCTCCCGCTGGCCGGCGCGGCCATCGCGCTCGGCGCGCTGTTCGTCTACCTGACGCCCGACTACACCACGAGCGCCGACTGGCTGGCGACGTTCGTCGGCTTCCACCGCAGCGCGAAGCGGCTGGCCCACGAGGCGGCCCGGCCGTACACGCAGCTCGAGCGCGCCCACCCCGACCGCGACGCCATCGAGCGGGCCGACGGCGCGCTGCTCGGCGTCGTGCAGGTCGACCCGCCCGCGATGGCGCTGGCCACCGACGCCGAGTGGGCCGCGAAGGCCGAGGCCTTCCGCGACTTCCTGAACACGGCCGTCGAGTTCCCGATCCAGCTGTACTCGACGACGCAGCGCTTCCCCGTCGAGGCGTACCTCGACCGGTACGAGTCGCGGCTTTCCGACCCGGACGTCGAGGCCAACCCGCGGCTGGCCGCGCTCATCGAGCGGTACGTGGACTGGTACGCCGGCGAGCTGGCCGAGCGCCGGATGACCATCCGCGACCACTACGTCGTCGTGCCCGTCACGCCGGCCGAGGTCCAGTTCGAGCGCGAGAGCCTCACGCGGAAGCTCGCGCGGTTACCCCTGCTCGGCGCGCTGCTGTCTGCCTGGCTGGCGCCGGACGCCGCCGAGCAGCGCGCGGCGATGTTCGACGCGCTCGACGAGCGGCTGCGGCGCGTCGAGCTCGGCCTGCGCGAGATCGACGGCTGTGCCGCACACCGGGTCTCGGCCGGGGAGGCGACGCGGCTGGTCGCCGAGTTCTGGGCCGGCGAGCCCCTCGAGTACGGCGACCTGCGGCGGGTGCTGCGGACGCGCCCGCTCGTCGGGGGTGCGCGATGAGCCTCCTCGGGTTGTCGCTGCTCCGCTCGCGCGGCGCCGAGGAGGACGGGGAGGAGGCGACGGAGGACGGGGAGTCGGAGTCGGCGGTCGAGGAGGCGGAAGACGACCCGGGGGACACCGAGCGGGCGGCCGGGGAGCCGCCCGCCGTCACCGTCGCGTACGAGCCCGATGCCCACGACCTGAGTTCCATCCCCGAGGCCCACCAGCGCGTCGTCACGCCGTCCGCCATCGAGCGCACGCCGAACGCCGTCCGGACCGGCGAGCGGTGGGTCCGGACGCTGTGGGTCGGCGGCTACCCGGACGCGCCGACCGACGGCCTGTTCGAGACGCTCTACTCGACGGCCGACACCCGGACGACCGACATCAGCCTGCACCTCGACCCGCGGGACACGCGCCGGACGCTCGACTCGCTGGAGAACAAGATCGAGGACCTCGAGGCCGACCTCGAGTACCTCGAGGACAAGCGCCGCGCGGGCGCCCGCGGCGTCGCCAAGGACCTCGCGGACTACCGCGAGCTCTACGACGTGCTGCGCAACTCGCCGACGCGCGCGTTCGACGTCGCGATGTACCTGGCAGTCCGCGGGCCGAGCCGCGAGGAGCTGCCCGCCGACGCGGTGGCCAGCACCGCGCGCCGGGCGCCCGCGAACCTCACGCCCGTGACGCCGCGGTGGGCGCAGCTCGACGCGCTCGTCTCGGCGAGCCCGGTCGCCGTCGAGCGACTGGGCGAGTCGATGGACACCCGGACGCCGATGCTCGCCGGCGCGCTCGGCGCGATGTTCCCGTTCGTCGCGGGCGCGTTCGCCGAGCCGGGCATCGAGTACGGCACCTACGCGCTCAACGAGAGCCCACTCATCCTCGACCGCTTCAACCGGGAGACGGGCTACTGCGCGATGGTCATCGGCAAGCTCGGCGCGGGCAAGTCGTTCTCGACGAAGCTGCAGCTGGTCCGCCGGGCGATGTTCGACGGCGAGACGGTCATCGTGATGCTCGACCCGCTGTCGGGCTTCGCCGGCGTCAACGACGCGCTGGGCGGCGAGCGCGTGACCGTCGGCGGCACGCGCGGGTTCAACCCGCTCGAGCTGCGGCCGACGCCCGCGCGCGTGCTCGCCGACGCGCCGGACCTCGACCCGTGGGCCGAGCAGGTCGCCTGGGTGCTGACGTTCTTCGCGACGTTCTTCGCGCACGTCGCCGACAACCCGCTGGGCGACCGCAAGCAGACGCTGCGCCGCGCTGTCCAGGAGGCGTACGCGCGCCGGGGCATCACCCGCGACCCGAGCACGCACGGCCGCGAGTCGCCCACGGTCCGCGACGTCATCGCGGTCCTCGAGGACCTGCTGGAGTCCCCCGAGGAGTTTGGCTACCCGACCGCCGGCGAGCGCGAGGGCGTCCGCGCCGACGCCCAGTCGCTGCTGAAGGACCTCCGGCCGTCGTTCAGGGCGGACGGCGACCTCGCGAACCTCGCCCGGCCCACCGAGTTCGACCTCGACTCGAACGTCATCTATCTCGACCTGCACCAGGAGGAGGGCACCCGCGGCCGCTCGGAGACGAGCCTCATGATGCAGGTGCTGTTCAACGCGGTCTACGAGCGCGCGAAGGGCACCGACAAGCGCGTGGTGTTCGTCATCGACGAGGCGCACTACCTGATGGGCGACGCGACGTCGCTGTCGTTCCTCGAGACGGCCGTGCGCCACAGCCGGCACTACGACCTCTCGCTGCAGTTCGTCACGCAGACGGGCGGCGAGTTCGCGCTGACGCCCGAGGCGCGCACCATCGCCAGCCTCTGCTCGATGACGCTCATCCACCGCGTCGACGAGGCGGCCGACAAGCTCGCCGAGTGGTTCGGCCTGACCGACCGCGAGGTCAACTGGGTGCGGTCGGCGAAGGCCGGCAACGACGACGACGGCTACTCGGAGGCGCTGCTCGGCGTCGACGGCGAGGGCTGGTTCCCGCTGCGGGTGCGGGCCAGCGAGTACGAGGTGGCGGTGCTGGACGGGCGGACGTCAGGGACCGCCGATGAGCCGCCGTCTTCTTCACGGGAGCGACGCGAGGGCGCCGGGGACGAGGCGGCCGGTCGTGGGACCGGGCGGTGAGGGCGCCGTTCGCTGGCTCCCGCGCAATTCGGTCATCGTCTCTCTGGTCAGCCATCGATATCGATAGCCGAATCGGCCGATGGCTGGCGATCGAGCGCCCAACGACACTGGGTGACTGAAGGTGCGGCGCGAATCCGCTACCAGCCATTTTCCGGGCCGGTCGCCTGAAGCGCGAACGGGAATCGCCCACCGCTCTCGGTTAGCCCGCCCCGAACGATTCGATGACGTCGCGGGTCGTGAAGACCGGTACGAGGTCTTGCTGGCCGAAATCCGAATCGTCGCTCCAGATTCCGGCCTCACACCCGAGCGCACAGGCCACGTACAGCACGTCGTCCGGGTCGGTAGCACCAATCGCCGTCTCGGCCGGTTCGATATGTGGCGCGAACTCGGTCTCGGGTACGGTCTCGATGGACTCGAACAGCAGGTCGATGACCTGGTGGACGCGGTCCCTATCCACTCCCGACTACTCGACGATGAGCCCCTCGTGAGCCTCGATTTCGTCGTGGATGATCCCCGGCGTCAGCAGGTCGGGTTCCAGCGTGACGATGAGCTCCCTGGTGGTCGAGTCCGCGATGAGCGCCGAGATGACGACGTTCGCGTCCACCACCAGCCTCATTCGCGAG
>CAZVOR010000103.1:0-7334 GCA_964628745.1 uncultured Halobacteriales archaeon | reverse complement strand
TGCTCGGCCAGCTCGACGGGACGTACGTCGTCTGCGAGGCCGACGGCGGGCTCGTGCTCGTCGACCAGCACGCGGCCGACGAGCGGGTGCACTACGAGCGGCTGGCCGCCCGGCTGGCCGACGACCCGGCGGCACAGGCCCTCGCCGAGCCGGTCCGCCTCGAGCTGACGGCCCGGGAGGCCGAGCTGTTCCCGGCGGCCGCCGGCGCGCTCGAGGCCGTCGGGTTCCGGGCCGAGGCGGTCGACGACCGGGCCGTCGAGGTGGCGGCCGTGCCGGCGTCGCTCGAGGGGGCGCTCGACGCCGGGCTGCTCCGCGACGTGCTCCCCGAGCTGGTCCACGCGGGCGAGGCGGCCAGCGTGGACGAGCGGGCCGACGCGCTGCTGGCGGACCTCGCGTGCCACCCCGCGATAACCGGCGGGACGTCGCTGGCCGACGGCTCCATCCGCGCGCTGCTCGAGGCGCTCGACGGCTGCGAGAACCCGTACGCCTGCCCGCACGGCCGGCCGACGATTGTCGAGGTCAGCGCCGGGGAGCTGGCCGACCGGTTCGAGCGTGACTACCCGGGCCACGCCACGCGGCGGGACGAGGCGTAGCCGGCCGGCGACGGCGCGGCCGACTGGCCGGTAACCCCGGACTTTAGCCGCTCGGCCGTAAACGCCCGGCCATGCCCGGAGGCGACCTGCCCCTGCTCGGGCTGGGGACGTTCCGCAACGAGGACTTCGAGCAGTGCGCCGAGAGCGTCCGCGTCGCGCTCGAGGCCGGCTACCGGCACGTCGACACCGCGCAGAGCTACGGCAACGAGGACGCCGTCGGCGAGGGGCTGCGCCGCGCCGACGTCGACCGCGAGGACGTCTTCGTGGCCACGAAGCTGTCGACGCGGAACCTCGCCCGCGACGACGCCCTCGAGACGGCCCGCGACAGCGCCCGACGGCTCGGGGTCGAGACCATCGACCTGCTGTACGTCCACTGGCCGCTTCGGACCTACGACCCCGGCGAGACCCTGCCCGCGCTCGACCGGCTCCGGGACGAGGGCGTCGTCCGCCACGTGGGGCTGTCGAACTTCGAACCCGACCAGCTGGAGGCGGCCATCGACGCCCTCGAGTCGCCGCTTTTCGCGCACCAGGTCGAGATGCATCCGCTGCTCCAGCAGCGGGCGCTGCACGAGTTCGCCCTCGAGGACGACCACTGGCTGGTCGCCTACTCGCCGGTCGCCCGGGGCGAGGTCGCCGACGTCCCCGCGCTCGTCGAGATCGCCGACGCCCACAACGCCACGCCGTTCCAGGTCTCGCTGGCGTGGCTGCTGGCGAAGGAGGCCGTCGCGCCGATACCGAAGGCCACGGGCGAGGCGCACATCCGCGAGAACCTCGGCGCGCTCGACCTCGAGCTCACCGCCGACGAGCTGGCGCGCATCGACGACCTCGACGTCGAACGCAGGCTGGTCGATCCCGAGGGGGCACCGTGGAACCGGTGAGCGGCCGCCCGCACGTGGTCGTCATCGGGGCGTACGGCAGCGCCGGCGTCGCGGCCGCGGAGGGCCTCGCCGACGCCGGCGTCCGGCTGACGCTCGTCGACGACGGCGAGCCCGGCGGCGGGCTGTGCATCCTCCGGGGCTGCATGCCTTCGAAGTCCGTGCTCTCGGCCGCCGCGCACCGCTACCAGGCCCGGCACGACGGCCGGCTGGTCGGCGAGCCGCCGGCCGTCGACCTCGACGCCGTCGTCGACACCAAGGACGAGCAGGTGCTCGGCTTCGCGGAGCACCGTCGGGCGGCGGTCCACGCCCTCGCCGAGCGCGAGAACGTGACGTTCCGCCACGAGACCGCCCGGTTGGTCGACGCCGGCGTCGTCGACGTCGGCGGCGAGGTCGTCGAGGCCGACTACGTCGTCCTCGCCACCGGGTCGACGGTGTTCGTCCCCGACCTCCCCGGCATCGAGGCGGTCGACTACTGGACGAGCGACGACGTCCTCGACGCCCGGCGCCTGCCGGACTCCGGCGTCGTGATGGGCTTCGGCTACGTCGGGCTCGAGCTCGTGCCGTACCTCGCGGAGTGCGGGGTCTCCGAGCTGACGGTCGTCGAGCACGACGAGCGCCCGCTCGACGAGGCCGACCCGGCCTACGGCGACGACCTGCTCGCGATGTACCGCGAGGAGTGGGGCGTCGAGATCCTCACGGAGACCCGGGAGACGTCGGTCGAGCCCACCGCGGAGGGGGTCCGGCTGCACGTCGACCGCGACGGCGAGGCCGACCACGTCGACGCGGAGGCGCTGTTCCTGTTCGCCGGCCGCCGGCCGAACCTCGACGGGCTCGGCCTGGAGTCGACGTCGCTCGCGCCGGGGCCGGGCTGGGTCGAGGACACGATGCAGGCCAGGGACGACGAGCGGACGTTCGTCGTCGGCGACGTCAACGGCCTCGAGCCCATCCTCCACGTCGCCAAGGAGCAGGGCTACCGGGCCGCCGAGAACCTGCTCGCGCACGCCGCCGGCGAGCCGCTCGAGCCCTACGTCAACGTCCACCACCACGTCGTCTTCACCGGCGCCGGCGTCTACCCGTACGCCCGCGTCGGGCTCACCGAGGCGGGGGCCGCGGACGCCGGCCGGGACGTGGCCGTCGCCCGCCGCGAGGCGGCGGACGACGGCGTGTTCGCGACCAAGCAGGTCGACCGGGGCCGGGCGACGCTCGTCGTCGACGCCGCCGACGGCACGGTGCTCGGCTACCAGGGCCTGCACCACCACGCCGACACGATGGCCAAGACGATGCAGGTCGTCGTCGAGCTCGGGCTCGACGTCCGCGACCTGCCGGACCGCGCGTACCACCCGACGCTCCCGGAGATCCTCGACGGGCTGTTCCGCGAGGCCAGCGCGCAGCTTCGCGGGTAGGGCCGCTACAGCTCGACCACGGTCCCGGCGTCCGCCCGCTCGGCCTTCCCGAGCAGATGTTCGGCGGCCGCCGCGTCGAGCGCCGCCGTCCCGACGCTGTCGACGACCACCACCTCGTCGTCGGCCGCCCGCCGACCCGCCTCGAGCAGCTCGGCGAACGGCACCAGGTCGGCCGGGTCGAACCCGGTGTCGGCCACGTCGCCGATGGACGCGACCTCCCCGGGGACGTCGGCGTACACCCGGGCGGCCCGCCGCATCGTCGTCGCGTCGAGCTCCTGCATCTCGGGCGTGTAGGCGCCGATGGCGACGACGACGGTCCCGGGCGCCAGCGCCTCGCCCGGGAAGACCGGCTCCGTCGCGGTCGTCGCCGTGACGACGACGTCCGCGCCCGAGACCGCCTCGCGCGGCGTCCCGACCGCCTCGGCGGGGACGTCGAGCGCCTCGCGGAGGTCGGCGGCGCAGGCCTCCCGCGAGTCGCTGGGCGAGTAGATGCGGACCGACGCGACGCCGGTCGCGGCGGCGACGGCGCGGGCCTGCCAGCGCGCCTGCTCGCCGGCGCCGAGCAGGCCCAGCGCCACGGGGCCGTCGGCCAGCGCGCGCGCCGCGAGCCCGCCGATGCAGCCCGTCCGCGCGTTGGTCAGGCGCGTGCCGGCCATGAACGCGGCCGGCCGTCCCGTCGCGGCGTCGGTGAGGGCGACCTGGGCGTGGACGGTCGGGAGCCCCCGGTCGGCGTTGCCCTCGTGGACGGCCACCAGCTTGGTGGCGAACGCGTCGGCGCCGTGGAGGTAGGCCGGCATGACGAGGCCGGTCCCGAGGGGCGCGTCGGGGTCGGCCGGGTCCAGCCCCGTCCCGACCGGGAAGTGGGGGCGCTCGGGCCGCTCGACGTCGCCGCGGCCCTGCGCCAGGAAGGCTGCCTCGACGACCGGCAGGAGCGCCTCGAGGTCGACCAGCCCCGCGACGTCGTCGTCGGAGAGGATGCGGACCATGCGCGGCCTTCGGTCGACGGAAGGTAAACCCCCGGGGTGGACGCGCGGGCGGTCGTCCCCCGGCGGGCGAACGCTTAGGGCCGTGGCCGCCGGACCGTCGACCATGCGGGTCGTCGTGGTCGGGGGCGGCATCGTGGGGCTCGCCAGCGCCCACGCGCTCGCCGAGCGCGGCGTCGAGGTCGTCGTCTGCGAGCGGGGCTCGCTGGGCGGCGGGAGCACCGAGCGCTCTGCCGGCGGCATCCGCGCGCAGTTCTCCACCCGCGTCAACGTCGAGCTCTCGCTCGCCGCGATGGAGACCTGGGAGCGCTTCGAGGAGACGTTCGGCGTCGACATCGCCCACCGCCGCCCGGGCTACCTCTTCTGCGCCCGCGAGGCGGCGACCGCCGCGGCCTTCGAGGAGAACGTCGCCATGCAGAACGACCTCGGCGTCCCGAGCGAGCTGCTCGCGCCCGGGGCGGCGCGCGAGCGCTGCCCCGGCCTGCGGGCCGGGCGGTTCGTCGCCGCGACGTACTCGCCGACCGACGGCTTCGCCGACCCCCACCTCGCGCTACAGGGCTACGCGCAGGCCGCCGCGGCGGCCGGGGTCGACGTGCGCACGAAGACGCCCGTCACCGACGTGCTGACCGACGACGGCGCGGTCGTCGGCGTCGAGGCCGGCGGCGAGCGCCTCGACGCGGCGTTCGTGGTCAACGCCGCCGGGCCGTGGGCCCGGGCGGTCGCCGCGATGGCTGGCCTGGAGCTCCCCGTCGCGCCCCGGCGCCGCCAGGTGCTCGTCGTCGACCCCGAGGAGCCCGTGCCCGAGGACGTCCCGCTGACCATCGACCTGGACACGGGCGCGTACTTCCGGCCGGAGCGCGAGGGCGTCGCGCTCGTCGGCGGCCACTTCTCGACCGCCGACCCCGACGCCGACCCCGACGGCTACCGCGCCTCATACGACCTCGACTGGGCGGCCGAGGCGCTCGAGCGGGCGGCCGACTGCGCCACGTACTTCGGCCCCGACTCGCGAGTCCGGCGGGGGTGGGCGGGCCTGTACGCCGTGACGCCGGACCACCACCCGGTCATCGGGGAGAGCCTGCCCGGCTTCGTCAACGCCATCGGCTTCTCCGGGCACGGGTTCCAGCACGCGCCGGCGACCGCGCAGCTCGTCGCGGAGCTGGTCTGCGACGGCGAGGCGTCGCTCGTCGACGTGGCCCCGCTCCGGGCCGGCCGGTTCGAGGCCGGCGACCTCGTCCCCGAGCGGAACGTGGCGTGAGGCGTCGGGGTGGGGACGGGGACGCGGCCGCGGACGCCGTCCGGTCAGCCGTCGAGCATGGCGCCCCGGAACCGGTGGGTGAGGTGGGAGTGGCCGTAGTCGTAGCCCGCCGGCGCGTCCGCGTCGACCGGGGCGACCGCGCAGTCGACCAGCGCGGGCCGGTCGGCCGCGAGCGCCGCGTCGAGCGCCGCCTCGAACGCGTCGTCCGTGTCGGCGGCGAAGCCCGCGAGCCCGCACGCCTCCGCGGCCGCGGCGAAGTCGGCGGCGGCCGTGGGCTGCCCGCCCGTGGTCTCGTACGTCCCGTTGTTCCAGACGACGACGGTCAGCGTCGGCGGGGCGTACTCGCCGACGGTGGACAGGCAGCCGAGCGACATCAGCAGCGAGCCGTCGCCCTCCAGGACGACGACGGGGTCGTCCGTCGAAAGCGACAGCCCGAACCCGGTCGGCGTCGTCGAGCCCATCCCGCCCCGGCAGTAGAGGTTCCGGTCGCGGTCGGCGACGTCCATGAGCACCCACGACGCCACGCCCAGGTTGGCGACGACGGCCGCGTCCGGCGCGGCGGCGAGGACGGCCTCGGTGCAGGCGCGCTGGTCGGCGCGGGGCCCGTCGTCCGCCGCGTCGCCCCGGTCGTCGTCGCTCACGATTTCCCTCCCGTGAGGGTGCGTTCGAGCAGCAGCACGTACGGCTGCTGGGTCGCAAAGGCCGTGTCGGCGGCCATCCCGACGACCGAGGCGACGTCGTCGCCCGCCTCGACCGACCGGTTGCGGACGCCGAGGTCGTCGAGCAGGCGCGGCAGGCCGTAGCCGGCCGGCACCTGCGCGAGGTTGTGCTCGCCGAGGTCGCCCCGGCGGGTCACGAGGCCGACGAACGGGAGGCCGGCGGGCACGGCGTGGGAGCCGAGCGCGTTGAAGCAGTTCGCGAGGCCGCTGGACTGGCAGACCAGCGTCCCCCGTCGGCCGCCGAGCCACGCGCCCCCGAGGGCGGCGACGCCCTCGGCCTCCCGGGCCACGCGGACCCCCTCGAACCGCCCGTCGCCCTCGAGGCGGTCCACGAGCGAGGCGAGCACCGAGTCCGGCAGGTAGACGGCGAGGTCGACGCCCCGGTCCGCGAGGGCCTCGACCGCGGCTTCGTCCCAGGTCATGTGCCTCGACCTGTGGCGTCGCCCGACATACCTGTTCCCCCTCCGGGTCTCGACCGACCGTCGCCACGGCGAAAAGCGAGGGGCCTTTACCCCGGACGGGCGAACTCCGGACACCGTCGTATGGTCGACCCGCTCCTCGTCGCCGGACTCGTCGTCGCCGTCTTCGTCGGATTCAACGTCGGCGGCTCGAACACCGGCGTCGCGTTCGGCCCGGCGGTCGGCAGCCACGCCGTCTCGAAGGTCGGCGCGGCGGCCCTGATGACCGTCTTCGCGCTGCTCGGCGGGTGGACCGTGGGCCGGAACGTGGTCGAGACGCTCGGGGGCCGCATCGTCCCCGCCGGGCTGTTCACGCTCGAGGCGAGCATCGCCGTCCTCTTTTTCATCGGCGCGGCGCTGCTGGTCTCGAACCTCTTCGGCGTCCCCGCCTCGACGTCCATGACGGCCGTCGGCGCCATCGCCGGCCTCGGGCTGGCGACGGGACAGCTCGACTGGGGGACGATGGGGCGCATCGTCGCGTGGTGGCTCGTCGCGCCGGTGCTCGCGTTCTGGGCCAGCGGCATCGTGGGACGGTACTTCTACCCGGAGCTGGTCGCGCGGTTCGCCGTGGCTCGCACCGAGGGCTCGCTGCTCGCGCTCGACCGCTCCGGCCGGCTCCCGCGGCCGGTGCTCGGGCCGAACACCACCCGGCGGGAGTTCCTCGGCACGGCCTCCGTGGTCGTCATCGGCTGCTACATGGCGTTCTCGGCGGGGGCCTCGAACATCGCCAACGCGGTCGCGCCGCTGGTCGGCAACGGCGCGCTGTCGATGGACGCCGGCATCCTGCTGGCCGGTGCGGCCATCGGGCTTGGGGCGTTCACCATCGCCCGGCGGACGCTCGAGACCATGGGCAACGACCTCACGGAGCTGCCGCTGGTCGCCGCGCTCATCGTCGCGGTCGTCAGCGCGTCGCTCGTCACCTTCCTCTCGTGGATCGGCATCCCGGCGAGCTTCGTGGTCATCGCCACGATGAGCATCGTCGGCCTCGGCTGGGGGCGGGCCACCCGGACCGCGACGGTCTCGGACACCGTCTCGGGGGAGCGCG
>CAZVOR010000102.1:0-7375 GCA_964628745.1 uncultured Halobacteriales archaeon | reverse complement strand
AGGCCATCGGGCCGATGCTCGTGGGGATGGCCGAGCCGGTCCACGTGCTCCAGCGTGGCGACGAGGTCAAGGACATCGTCAACCTCGCCGGCGTCGCCGTCACCGAGGCACAGGACGACGACTAGCGGGCCGGGCCCTCCGGGGCCGGCCCTCGACCGGCCGCCGCCCCGCCGGCCGTCGGTTCAGTCGCCCGTCGCGTGCCGGTCCGCCCGGGAGGGCGGGGGGATCTCCCAGTCACGGCCGGCCGCCGGGCCGGACGGGGTCGCGGCGTCGTCGGCGACGCGGCCGTCCAGGTTGACGTGTCGGTAGGCCTCCGGGGCGTTGGCGAGCCCGTGCGCGGGGTTGTCGTCGGAGCGGACCGCGGCGGCGCGGAGGTCGCCGAAGCCCCGGATGTGCTCGCGGATGGCGCGCCAGCCGGCCTCGGCGTCCGCCGGCACGGAGACGGGCCCGGTCGGCCAGTCGGGGTGTGCGGTGCCGAGCGCCGCGGCGTTGACGTTCGCGGCGAGGTCGTCGTGGTCGACCAGCACGCCGACGCTGGCGCCGGCGCCGGCGCGGGCGGCGAGCGCCTCGAGGCCGAGTCCGAGCGCCCGGTACTCGGCCACGTTGTTGTCGCGGGCGTCGTCGACGCGGGCGAGCCGGAGCACGCGCTCGCCGTCACCGGTCTCGACGATGACGCCGAGCCCGGCGCGCCCGGCCACGAAGGAGCCGTCGGTCGCGACGTAGAAGTCGCGGTGGTGGGTGCGCGGTGGGTGCGCGATGTGGGGGGTGGGCGCGTCGTCGAACAGGTCCCGCAGTGGCGGCCGACCGTAGGGGGCCATGGCCGCCGGTAGCCGCCCGGTCGCCTTAAGCGGTTGGGCGGAGCGGCCCGGTCGGTCGCCCGGGTGCTGGTTCGCGTCCCATTCCGCCTCCGACGTGCCTGTCGCCCCGCTCGACGCGCTCGTTCCCGCTCCCGAACCGAAACGGGCTTTGACGGCGGCCGGGGACGGCCACCGTGGCCCGGTACCGAAACCTCGCGCTGTTCCTCCTTCTCGCCGCCGTCTGGGGGTCGGCGTTCGTGGCCATCAAGGCCGGGCTCGCCTACTTCCCGCCGGTGTTGTTCGCCGCTATCCGGTACGACATCGCCGCCGTGCTGGCCCACCTGGCGCTGGCCGCGAGCGCGCTCGGCTATCTCGTCTACTTCGACCTGCTCGACCGGCTCGGCCCCATCGCGATCGACCTGGTCCGTCCAATCAGCGCAATGAACCTTCTATACGCGCTGATACCGCCGAATCAAACACGGTTCGAAATCCAGCGAGTCTCGATATGAGATATCGGAACGCCGTTTTGTTCGTCGTTCTCGCCATCATATGGGGTTCGGCATTCACCGCCATCAAGGCCGGGCTCCTGTATTTTCCTCCAGTTCTATTTGCGGCCATTCGCTACGATATCGCGGGCGTCCTGATGCTCGCCTATGCGATTTACGTCACCGAGCGCTGGCGTCCATCGAACGCGGGGGAATGGTGGCTCATAGCAGTCGGGTCGGTTTTCTTGATTGCCGGGTATCATGCCTTCCTGTTCATTGGGGAACAGGGCACTACAAGTGCAGCTGCGGCAGTTATCGTAAGCCTCAGTCCAGTGCTCACTACTGGGTTCGCGCGAGCGTTCCTGCCCCATGAACGATTGACGTTCGTCGGGTTCGTCGGCTTGGTTATCGGCTTCGTGGGCGTCGTGGTTCTGGTGAATCCCAGGCTCTCGACCCTTCTAGCTGAAGATACCATCTCAAAGTTCCTCGTATTGATGGCTGCTGCCTCGTTTGCCCTGGGAAGCGTTCTATTCCGCCGTAGCGAGGCTAAATTGCAAATCGAAACGATGGAGGCCTGGTCGATGCTTGGGGGTGCGCTACTAATGCATGGAATCAGCGCGGGATTGGGAGAGGACCCGACCGCCGTTCAGTGGGCCCCTGAAGCGATTGCATCGTTGGCGTATCTGGTAATTGTATCAAGTGCGGTTGGATATCTGATTTACTTCGATCTGCTCGCCCGCCTCGGACCGATCGAGATAAATTTAGTGTCCTATGCAGCGCCCCTTGCAGCCGCTGTCACCGGATATTTGTTCCTGAGCGAAACCCCAACGATCGCCACGCTCGTCGGATTTGCCCTCATATTCTTCGGCTTCATCTTGCTCAAGCGCGATTCACTCCGGTCCGAGTTAGTCCGGATCCGCTCGTCCCAATTCGGCGGGTAGACTCCTGATTAGTCCGAAACCCCGGAATAGCGTCAAGATCGTTCGGAGACGGCGGAGATCGCTCGGAGAGCGAGGCTACGAGCATCGCTGCGGATAACCGTCGGCTCGCTACTCCTGCCGCCCGGAATCGCCTCCTCCGCCGTCTCCGAGAAGATGAACGACTGTAGCCGGGTTATTCGATTTCTTCGAGATCATCGCTAAACCGTTCGAGTTCATCGGTGAGCCGGGAAATCAGCGTGATCTCCTACGTCGCCCCGGTCTTCGCGGCGGTCGTCGGGTGGTCCCTGCTCGGCGAGACGGTCGGCCCGCCCGCGGTCGCCGGGTTCCTGGTCATCCTCGCCGGCTTCGCGCTCGTCAAGCGACGGGCACTGGCCGCGGAGTGGCGGGCCGTCCGGGAGGGACGGCGGTAGTCAGCGGGGGCCGTGGCGGTCAGGGGGAGCCGTACGAGCGCCCGGCGAGCAGGGCGGCCAGGTGGAGGGCGAACAGGCCCAGGAACAGGGCGAGGTCCTGGACGGTTCCGAGGCCGACCGCGAGCAGCGGCACGTAGAGCGCCGGGAGGGCGATGGCGCTCCAGAAGGCCACGGTGGAGAGGGGTTCGCGCAGGAGGGCGGCCGCCGGGCTGGCGTCGTCGGAGGGCTGGTCTGATATCGTTGACACGGGGTCGGGTCCTCCGGTCGCCGCTGACGCCGGCCGGCTCCATATAAACCCCAGAGCGTTCGCGCCGTTTCCGCCCATTTCGGCCGTTCACGGCGGGTAACCCGACCCTTCACGCCAATTTTCGGCACCGTCAGACCGACGGAGCGGCTTCTACACGTTTCATCGGGCCGTCTCGGCGAGTATCTGGCGGCCGCGGGAACGGCCGTCGCTGGACGGGACGTTCGACCGCCGACACCCCGATAATCGGCGGCTCCGGCGCGCTCCTCGGACGTCGCGGGACCGGACGGGGCCGGCCGGCGCACGAGGTAGCGGGTCGGCCCGGATTAACCGGTCGCTAACCGGGCTGGCGGCTGGCGCCCGCCGCCGCGCCGACGGGCGGACGAGCCTGGAACGTTCCAATTCCGCCCCTCGCTTCCCGTCGAACGAGGGAGACCGACCCGGCGCATTCGTGCGGTCTCCACGCGAAACAGAGGGGGATCCACGGTCGTTCCGGGCCGTGTCGTCGACCCGCTGTACCGGCAGCTATACCAGACACCGGGCCAGGCATCGGGCATGGTCCGCATCGATCCGGACGAGCTCGCCGGGTTCGCCGCGGCGCTGCTCGAGGGGACCGGCGCGCCGCCCGACCACGCCCGGCAGGTCGCGTCGTCGCTCGTTGGCGCCGACCTCCGCGGCCACAGCTCCCACGGCGTCCTCCGCGTCCCGCTGTACGCCGACCTCGTCGGCGGGAACCTCCGGCCGGGGGCCGAGCCGGCCGTCACGAGTCGCGAGGGGGCGACGGCCCGCATCGACGGGCGGGGGGCGTTCGGCCAGGTCACCGGCCGCGTCGCCGTCGAGCTGCTGGCCGAACTGGCGGTCGAGCACGGCGTCGGGGCCGTCGGCATCGGGGGCTCGGCCCACCTGGGGCGGGTCGGCGAGTGGGCCGAGCGCGCCGCCGGGGCGGGGCTGGTCCTCGTGGGGTTCGTGAAGTCGCGCTCGCCGATGGTGGCGCCGGCCGGCGGCGTCGGCCGGCTGCTCTCGACGAACCCGGTCTGCGTCGGCGTCCCGTCGTTCGGGGCGCTCGACCACGACGTCGTCTTGGACATGGCGACCAGCCAGGTCGCCCACGGGAAGATACGCGACGCGGCCGCCGCCGGCGAGGCGGTCCCGCCCGAGTGGACCGTCGACGCCGACGGCGCCCCGGTCCCGGATGCGCGGGCGTTCGAGGCGGGCGCAGGGGCCATCCAGCCCCTCGGCGGCCCGACGTCGGGCTACAAGGGCTTCGGGCTGGCGGCCATGGTCGAGCTGCTCGGCGGCCTGTTCGGCGACGCCCCCGTCGCCGGGCAGCACGACGCGCCGCCGGGCTACAACGACGCGCTGTTCCTCGCGGCCGACCCGGAGCGGTTCACCACCGCCGAGCGCGCCGCCGAGCGCGTGGCCGCGCTCGCGGCACACGTCGCCGCGGCCGACTATCCCGAGAGCGTTCCGGCCGGCGTCGCGGCCAAGGGCGACCGGGCGAGGCTTCCGGGCGCGCCGGAGCACGAGCTGGCCGAGGCCCAGCGTCGCGACGGCGTCGACCTCGCTGACGCGGTGGCCCGCCAGCTGCGCGAGCTCGCGGCGGCACAGGGCCGGCTCGACGCGGTGCCGGCGGCCGTCGCCGAGCTGCACGACGGGGCTGGTTTGCGGTCGACCGGGGGGTGAGACCGGGGCCTCCCGAAGGGTGAAGGACGCCGGGCGTCCACGTCCGGCCGTGGCCGACCGACGCGACGTCCGGCGGACCGCGCGGCGGGCGCTGCTCGCCGCCGCGGCGCTCGCGGTGCTCGTAGCCGTGCTCGCCGTGCTCCCGCCCTACCCGCTCATCGTCTGGGCGTTCCTGGCCGGCGCCGTCGCGACGGTCGTGGCCGTCGGCGTGGGCGTCTGGAGCCTGCTCCGTGGCGGCGCATGAGCCACCCGCGGTGCGGGTATGACGACCGTCGGACGGGCGGCTTGCGGGTCCGGAATCCGGACGTCTCGAGCCCGAACGCCGGATATTACACTTTCACCGTTCTTGGCCGGGGTTTATCCCGCAAGCGGCCCATCGAGCTGGTGAGGGAACTCGTTCCCCACGTGTCACACGCCCACGGTTCCCTCCGACCACCTCCATGCGCTCGGACACCGACCGCCCCCGTCGCGTCCTCGGCCACTGCCCGGACTGCGGTTCGGCCATCCCGGCCGGCCGGGCACTGATCGAGTACGAGACGGCGACCGGCCGACCCGCCGTGTACGCGGAGTGCCCCGACTGCCGGGACGTCGTGCACCCGGAGTGACGGGACTCCCTCGGCGGGTCGGGCCCGACGCCGCTGCCGGTAGAACGCGCGGCGCGTGACCGGGTCGGTGCTCGACGCGTCGTCGTGGTCCGGCGGGGGCGACTTCCCCCGCCGGGGTTCTCCATCCCCTCCGGAACCGCAGCTCCCGCGCCGATTCGACGCGTCGGCCAGAAAACCTATCCCGCCGGGGCCGCAAACCGATACTACCGGCGTTGGTCCCCGCGCCTGTCCCCCACCTCCGCGGGCCTGTTGCCATGGCAGTGCCACTCCCCCACGCCAACGCCGGTACCCGTTCTCCGGGCGGGCGACCGGCGCCCGACCGCCTGTAGCACCCGACGGCGAGCCGGCCGAACGGCCATCCCCGGCCGCGCGCGAACCGCCATCCCCGGCCGCCGGAACGGTCGACTCGTGCCGCCCGAAGGGTTATCTCGCCTCGAGTCGCGCTCGGCGTGATGACGAACCCGCTCCCGCGGCCCCCCAGCCCGAGACGCACGGCCCGGGTCGGCGTGCTGGTCGCGCTCGTGCTCCTGGCCGGCTGCGCGCAGCTCAGCGTCCACTCGACCGTCGGCGGCGACGGGACCATCGAGGAGTACCGGGTGCAGATAAACACCTCGCGGACGGTCTACGGCTTCATCGAGCAGTCCGCGACCGAGGACGGTTACGACTCGGTCCGGGCGTCGTTCCTCGACGGGATCGACGAGTCGCGGGCCGAGTCCGTCGAGTACGACGAGTCGTTCGACGGGGACCGCGTCACCGTGACCATCACGCTCCTCGAGTACGACCCGGACGACGGAAGCGGCATCTCCGTCACCGAGACGGACGGGACCATCGTCTACGAGGACCGCTCGTTCGTCAACGAGTCCGCCCAGCAGTCGATGGTCGACGAGGGGAACCTGTCCGGCGCCGTCACCGCCGGCCTCGCGGTCGATTACTACCTGACGATGCCCGGCGAGATCGTCGATTCGAACGCCGACGAGGTCGACGGGAACACCGCCGAGTGGCACGCGACGGGCCCGGACGCGTTCGTCGACAACCGCATCTACGCCGAGAGCGAGCCGCCGACGGCCCCCGGCCAGCCCGGCTTCGGCGTCGGCGTGGCGCTCGCCGCGGTGGCCGGCGGCGCGCTCCTCCGGCGACGGCTCGGGTGACGGGACGGCCGGCGACGGCACCGGTCTACCCGTCCGCCCCGCTCCCGGCCGCCGACAGCCGCCAGAGCGCCCGGTAGAGCGTCCACAGCGAGCAGCCGAACCGCTCGCCGAGGTCCCGGCAGACCTCGAGGTAGCGTTCGTACGCGTCGACCGTGACGGGGTCGGGCATCGCCCCGGCGAGCGCCCCGGCGTCCCGCAGGGCGGACCACTCGCGGTCGCCGACGACGACGAACGCGTCGGGGTCGCCGAAGAACAGGAACGCCGACGCCACCCCCACGTCGACCCCGGCCAGCTCGGTCAGTCGCTCGACCTTCCCGGCAACGTCTGGCGACGACGCGGCGGCGTCCAGGGCCGCCCGTATCGCCTCGAAGTCGTTCTCGCCGAAGGCCGCCTCGGCGGCCCGCCGCCGGTCGTCGGGGTAGGCGCCGAGGTGTCGCCGGTAGTACCACCGGACGACCCAGGCGGCGTCCCGCCAGCCGTACGAGCCCGACTCGAACGCCGACGGGAGCGTCTCGACCTGCTCCCGTTCGACGGCGTAGAGCGGCGCCTCCGTCCGGTACCCGTCGGCCTCCCGCTCGACGACCGCGCGGCTGAGTTCCACGGCGTGGACCAGTTCGGCGGCCGGCGTCGTGAACGTTGTCCCGCCGGGAAGGGGGCGGGACGGACGGACCGGTCCGACGGCGCGGACCGGCGTCACGCGGCCCGGGCCGGCATCCCGCGACCCCGGCTCAGTCCTGCGGTTTTTCGGGTCTATCAGAAAGATTCATGCGCTTGGAGACGGCACGTACGGACGATGGAGCTCGATTGACCGATGTCGACCGAGGAACGGGAACCCGTCAAGACGATCTGTCCGTACTGTGGCGTCGGGTGCGGGATCCAGGTGATGCCCGGCGATGAGCCCGGCGACATGCGATTCATGCCCTGGGGCGACGCGCCGGTCAACGAGGGCCGCATCTGCATCAAGGGCGGAGCGGCGACGGAGGTCGTCGACCACGAGGACCGGCTCACCGACCCCCTCGTCAGGGAGGACGGCGAGTTCCGCGAGGCGACCTGGGAGGAGGC
>CAZVOR010000101.1:0-7545 GCA_964628745.1 uncultured Halobacteriales archaeon | reverse complement strand
TGTGCCGTTCCATCTACGTCTGCCGGGAGTGCCGGGAGCCGTTCGAGCGGTTCGGGTGAGTCGGATTCGACGGTTCCCCGAGCAAACACCTCGCGCGATGGACGGCCGAACCGGCGACGGGTTCGATCGTCGGTGTCCGCATCCGGTCAGCGAGACGCTCGCAGGATGGCCGACCCGCATGAATCCCTCATCGATGATGATCACGCGAACTGATCCGAGGAACCCGTTGTCTGCCGGGAGAGTGAGCCGGGACGATGGCCTACGCGACGGGGGCTTCCGGAATCGTCTCGACGCCGAGCTGTCGGAGGAGGCCCAGCATGTCGGGCTGGACCCAGCGCTCGGCGATCCGGCCGTCCTCGATTCGGGTGAACACCATGTTCCCGATCTCGAACGACCGGCCGGTGGGCTCAAGACCCATGAACTCGCCTTCGTGTGTGCCCCGGACGGTCACGCGCATGGCGACCGTGTCCCCCTCGGCGGCGATGTCCTCGACGGTCGCCGAGAAGTCCCCGAACGCCTCGAATAGCGCCCGGTTCTGCTCCTTGACCGCCTCGCGGCCTCGCATCTCCCAGAAGGGGCTGTGGTCAATCATGTCCTCGGCACAGATCTCGTCGATGAGGTCGAAATTCCCTTCACTGGCGATCTCCTCGGGGAACCGGCGGGCGATCTGCTTGTTCTCTTCACTCGGGACGGTCCGCTTGGTTGCCATATCGAACACCAACTATCATGTACGACTCGGGAGGAGATATATCCGTATGCACATGGGCTAGCACGCGACCGAAGACCGGCGGCTCAGAGGTGCGGCACCACGTCGTCGCCGAGCCGCCGGACGCACTCGACCATGGCCTCGGTCCCGATGCCCGGGTAGTAGGTCCGGAGGACGACGTGGACGTCGTCGCCGAGGGCCTCCCGGTACGGCTCGAGGTCCGCGACGACGTCCCGCGGCGTGCCGAGGACCGCCGACTCCCGGAGCTCCCGCTCCCGCTCGGCCGACAGCTCGTCGACCGGCTCGCCCGCGTACCAGCTCGCGTACGTCCGGGCGAGGTAGACGCGGCCGTCCCGGATCCGCTCCCAGGCGGCTTCCCGGCTGTCGCCGACGAAGCCGTGTTTGAGAACGTACACGGTGAAGTCGCCCTCGAGGCCCGCGTCCGCGCGGACACGTTCGATGTCGTCGACCCGTTTCCGGACGCCCTCGACCGACAGCGACGACGGCGCCATCCAGCCGTCGCCCAGGCGGGCCGCCCGCCGCACGGCGGGCCGGGCGGCCCCGCCGAGCACCACCCGCGGGGGCTCGTCGGGCTTCGGCGCGACGTCGACGTCGGGGCCTGCCGGGTGGAACTCGGGGTCGAACCCCAGCGGCCCGTCGCTCCAGGCGCCCTCGAGGACGGCGACGGCGTCCTCCGTCCGGGCGGCGCGCTCGGACTTCGGGACGCCGAACCCCGCGAACTCCGCGTCGCGGTAGCCGACCGCCAGCCCGAGGGTGAACCGTCCGCCGGACAGCAGCGACACCGTGGCCGCGTCCTCGGCCAGTCGAACCGGGTCGTAAAGCGGCGCGAGCGCGATGCCGGTGCCGAGCTCGACGTCGTCGGTGGCCGCGGCGAGCGCGCCCAGCGTCGGCATCGTGCCGGGGAGGTAGCCGTCGTCGGCGAAGTGGTGCTCGGAGACCCACGCGCTGGCCAGCCCGGCCCGGTCGACGGCCCGGCCCAGCTCGAGCAGCTCGGCGTAGATGGCGGTCATCGACCGCTCGTCGTCCGGCCGGCGCTGACACGTGAAGAGGCCGGTTCCCAGCTGCATGGCCAGTCAGTCGGCCGGACGGAGCTTAGAAGCCCCGGATTAGAGGACCCGAACGCTAATCGGGTCACCGTGCCAAGCGTTACCATGAACGTACGCGAGGCGACGGACGACGACGTCCCCTCCATCCAGCGGGTCGCCGAGCGCTCCTGGGAGCACGACTATCCCGGCATCCTCAGTCGCGAGACGCTGGTCGAGGGGGTCCACGAGTGGTACTCCGACGGGCGACTCGGCGACGAACTCGCGAAGTCGGACTCGCACCTGCTCGTCGCGGAGCGGAACGGGGCGGTCGCGGGGTTCGTCCACGCCGTCCTGGCCGGAGACGAGGGGGACGTTCTCCGCGTCTACGTCGACCCCGACCACCGCGGAGAGGCCGTCGGGTCGGCGCTGCTGGAGGCGGCCGTCGCCACGATGTTCGAACACGGCGCCGTCCACGTCCGGGCCATGGTGCTGGCGGAGAACGAGCCCGGCCAGGCCTTCTACCGGTCGCACGGCTTCGAACGCGAGGACGAGAGCGACGAGACCGAGATCGCAGGCGAGCGTTACGAGGAGTACCGCTACGTCCTGGGACGGTAGCTAGTAATCGACGACGGTGATCTGCTCGACCGGCCACCGGCTCAGCACCTCGACGCCGTCCTCGCGGACGACGACCATCTCCTCGACGCGGACGCCCTGTCGGTCGGCGGGCTCCTGGGTCTCGACGGCCATCGTCATCCCCTCCTCGATCTCGATGGGGTGGTCCGGGGAGACGCCGCGCCAGACGAGCGGGACCTCGTAGAGCTGCAGCCCCAGCCCGTGGGCCCAGTGGTTCGTGGTCAGCTGCCAGTGCTCGTCGGCGCCGTACCAGTCGGCGTGCTCGCCGGCCATGTCGGGGAACGCCTCGGCTATCTCGTCGGTGGTGGCGCCCGGCTCGATGCGCTCGAGGACGGCGTAGAGGTTGTCGCGGGCGGTCGCGTAGGCCTCGCGCTGGGCGGCGGTCGGCTCGCCGACGCTGAACGTCCGGTAGTAGCACGACCGGTAGCCGAGGTACGCGACGTTGTAGAAGTCCGCGTAGACGAGGTCCCCCGGCCGGACGACGCGGTCGGTGGTGTTGGCCTGGTGCTTCGGCCAGGTGTTCGGCCCCGAGGTGAGGTAGCCGCCGTGGACCGTCGCCCCGTGTCGCCACAGCTCCCGGACGGCCTCGCCCCAGACTTCGGACTCGCGGGCGCCCGGCTTGGTGGACTCGGCGATCCGCTGGAAGCCGGCCTCGCAGATGGCCGCGACCAGGCGGAGGCACTCGACCTCGTCCCGCGTCTTGACCTTCCGGGCGTCCGCCATCATCCCGGCTGCCGCTCCCGGCCGGACGTCGACGCCGCTCTCCTCGAACGCCCCGGCGAGCCGGGGGTTCGGGATGTCGAGGCCCAGCGGTTCGTCGGCGAAGCCGTACTCCTCGAGCGCCTCGACGACGGTGTCGGCCATCGTCCCGAGCAGGAACGAGCGGGCGGTGTCGGAGCCGGACGCCCTCGGGACGTTGCCCAGGCCGGGGCAGGCGTACCGGACGTCGTCGAGCCACGGGCAGTTGAACCGCTGGTTCGAGGCGTGGTCCGCGGTGTCCCAGTGGACGACGGAGCCGTCCTCGCACAGGATGGTGTAGTGGTCGGCACCGCTGCCGCCGGTCATCGCCAGGCCCGTGACGTAGCGGACGTTCGGGTCGTCGAGCAGGAGCACGCTCCCGAGCCCGGCGTCGCGCAGCCGCTCGAGGGCCCGTGCCTTGCGCTCCTCGCGCAGCCGCCGGACGTCGATGCGCTCCTCCCAGTCGACGGCCATCGTCCCGCGGGTCCCCTCCATGAAGCCGGGCTCGTGCATGGCGGAGGTTCCCCGAGCGGACCCATCAATGGTGGGGTCGACGGGCGGCGCGACCGGCTCGCGGGCCGCGGTCGGTGGCGGACTGGCGGCTCGGGCGGCATCCCGGGACGACGAGCCGCGCGGCCGCGAACCGTCCCGGGACCGGGGTCAGGTCACGGACCGGCCTGCCGCGGCTTCCTATTTGAGTCCCGGCACGGCTTCCGGGGTGGCGACCGTCGGCGACGGCCGGGTTTTATGCCCGTCAGCGCCCACCTCCCGGTGGGATGTACAAGCACGTTGCCCTCCTCGTCCGCAAGCCGGGGCTGTCCCACGAGGCGTTCGTCGACTACTGGCAGTCGACGCACACCCCCATCGCCCGCGAGATCGAGGGCGTCGTGCGGTACACCACCGTGCTCCCGGTCGACCCGGAGGCGTCGGCGTTCGACGGCATCGCCGAGCTGGTCTTCGCGGAGCTCGAGGCGCTCCACGACGCGCTCGGCGGCGAGGGCTCCCGGGACTACGACCCGGAGCGGGGAAAGGCCCGGGAGGCTCGACGGGACGTGGACAACTTCCTCGCCGTCGAGCGACGGCCGCGGCTCATCGGCGAGGAGCGCCTCGAGTTCGACGAGACCGGCGGCGAGACGACGGACCTGTACAAGCACTCGGCGTTCCTCGTGCGGCGGGACGGGCTCTCCCACGAGGAGTTCCGCGACCGCTGGGCGAACGACCACGCCCCGCTCGCCCGCGACGTCCCCGGCGTGGTGCGCCACGCGAGGGTGGAACCGACGGACCCGGTCGCGGCGGAGTTCGACGGGGTCGCCGAGCTGTACTTCGAGGAGCTCGGGGCGCTCCGGGCCGCGCTCGGCGGCGAGGGGGCCGGGGACCACGACCCCGACGACCAGGCCGCGAGGGCGGCGCGGGAGCGTCTCGAGGAGCTCGTCGCCGTCGAGGACACTCCGAGGTTCGTGGGCCGGGAGACGGTCCAGAAGGACGCGACCGGGGGTCGGCCGTGAGCGAGCCCGATCACGCCGCGCAGGTCCGCGAGGCGTTCCCGGAGCTGGCCGCCATCGAGGACGACGACCTCCGCGAGCGGGTCGTCGCGGCCTGGGTGCTCGGCCTCGAGCGCGGCGGGTGGCGGGACGTCGAGGACGTCCCGTACGCCTGGAACATCCACGAGGTCTCCAACGTCGAGCACGTCCGGGGCGTCACGCAGATCGCGGCGGCCGCGGCGGCGGTGCAGCGCGACCTCCACGGCGCCGAGCCCGACCTCGACGTCGTGCGCGCCGCGTGCCTGCTGCACGACGTCGGCAAGTGCTACGAGTACACCGACCACGTCGACGACGAGCTGGTCGACCCCGACCCGCGCTACGGCGGCGAGACCATCCCGCACTCGCTGTCGGGCTACGCCCTCGCCCACGAGGTCGGGCTGCCGCTCTCGGTCCAGCGGGCCATCCCCCACTTCCTCGGGGAGGTCCCCCGCCGGACGCTCGAGGCGGAGCTGGTCAAGAGCGCCAACGCCGCGAGCTCGAACGCCATCACGCAGGCGACGATGGGCCTGACGCTCGACGAGTGGGTCGAGCGGTACTCGCAGACGACGGGATAGTCGCCGGGCTGCGGGCCGGAGACGGGTCACGCCGTCGGACAGTCCGTCCGACGCATCGTCGCGCAGGACGGACGCCGGTCCCCGCGACGGCCGCTACGCGTCGGAACCCTCGTGGTCGCCGTCGAACGGGAACGCCGCTTCGAACGTTCGGTCCTCGCGAGGCCGCCCGGGCGCTGCGCCGGCTATCACGTGGAGCGTTCCCTCGTCCGGATAGGCGACCACGTCGGGCTCGCGCATCGTGGAGACGAACAGGCACCTGAGCACCTCGTCCGACGTGTTCTCGACGGCGTGCGCCCCCGATTCACCCGCGGGGAACGCGACGTAATCGCCCGACTCGATCGGCTGCTCACCCGCTGGCGTCCTGAGCGTGCCGCGGCCCTCGACCACGTACATCGCCTCCTCGTTCGCGAGGTGGTAGTGGTAGCTGGCCGGGCGGCCGCCGGGCTGGACTTCCTCGAGGGTGCACCCGAGCCGCGACCCGCCCGCCAGCCGGCCGAGGCGCTTCCACCGGCTGCCGTCCTCGTCGGTGCCCGACCAGTCGGGCCCGTCGGCGTCGACGATCCGCGGGTCGCGGTCGGTGTCGACCATCGACCACGGTACGTCGGCCGGGTATAAGGCGACGCGCGTTCGCTGCGAGCGTTCGTGCGGCCCGCTCGGCGGAAGCCGGGCCGGGGGGCTGCCCCGGCCCGGTCCGGGATCGCTTGGGTGCCCCGGGCCAAGCGGTATACGGCCGCTGCCCGTACTGTCGCCCATGACCACGACCGAGGAGCTCGCGGCGTTCGTCCGGGCGGTCTCGTTCGACGACCTCTCCGCCGACACCCGCGACGAGCTCGAGAAACGGCTGCTCGACTCCGTCGGCATCGGCATCGGCGCGCTCGGCGAGGCGCCGGTCGAGGCGGTCCGCGGGACCGTCAACCGGGCTAACGGGGGCACCGGGGCCACGCTCTGGGGCCGGGGCGAGTCGGCCTCGCCCGTCGGCGCCGCGATGCACAACACCGCGCTGACCCGCTACCTCGACTTCATGGACTCCTTCCTGGCGCCCGGCGAGACCCCCCACCCGAGCGACAACGTCGGCGCGGCCGTCGCCGCGGCCGAGTCGGTGGACGCCGCCGGGCCGGCGCTGCTCGAGGCCGTCGGCGTCGCCTACGAGGTCCAGGCCGCGCTCGCCTGGAACGCTCCCGTCCGCGACCGGGGCTTCGACCACGTCACCCACACCGTCATCTCGGCGGCCTGCGGCGTCGCGAAACTGCTCGGCCTGGACGTCGAGGCCACCCGGGACGCCATCGGCATCGCCGGCACCGCGCACAACGCCCTCCGGGTCACCCGCACCGGCGGCATCAACGAGTGGAAGGGCCTCGCGTCGGCCAACGCCGCCCGGAACGCGACCTACGCGGCGCTGCTCGCCGACGAGGGGGTGGAGGGGCCGAAGAACCTCTTCGAGGGGCAGAAGGGCTGGAAGCAGGTCGTCTCGGGGGACTTCGAGGTGGACCTCGACCCCGGCTGCACCAGCGTCCACGAGGTGATGACCAAGAAGTACGTCGCGGAGACCTACGCCCAGTCGGCCGTCGAGGGCGTCATCGAGCTCGCGGAGACCCACGACCTCGACGGCGACGAGGTCGCCGGCATCCACCTGGACACCTTCGCCGGCGCGAAGCTCATCATCGGCGGGGGCGAGGGCTCGCGCTACGAGGTCGAGACGCGGGCGCAGGCCGACCACTCGCTGCCGTACATGCTCGCCGTCGCGCTGCTCGACCGCCAGCTGCTGAACGCGCAGTACGACGCCGACCGCATCCGGGCCGACGACGTCCAGCGGCTGCTCCGGACCGTCGAGGTCGAGGCGGACCCCGCGTTCACCGAGCGGTTCGAGGCCGGCGAGATGCCCGCCCGCGTCGAGGTCGAACTCGAGGACGGCACGTCCCACGTCGCCGAGAAGGACGGCTTCGAGGGGCACCCGACGAACCCCATGGACTGGTCGCAGCTCGAGGCGAAGTTCGAGGCGATGACCGGCGACCGGTGGGACGAGTCGCACCGGGCGGACGTCGTCGAGGCGGTCCGGGACCTGCCCGCCCGCGACGTCGCCGACCTGACGTCGCTGCTGGCCTGACCCCGGCCGGGTCGGCCGGACCGCCGGGTCGACGTGACGGCCGCGAGGCCCGCGCCGGTCCACCGGACCCACCCGCTAAGTGGCTCTCGACCGTCTAGGTACACGCACCATGGTCGACCGCACCTTCGAGTTCCTGCACCACAACGAGCGCGAGGAGAAGCCCCGCTCGCGGGGCATCACGGAGATCCGCGGGCCGTACTACGACCCGATGGGCCCGCGCGAG
>CAZVOR010000100.1:0-7612 GCA_964628745.1 uncultured Halobacteriales archaeon | reverse complement strand
GCGAACAAGATCCCCAAGCTGGCCCGGTCGACCGGCCAGGCGATGGGCGAGTTCCGGCGCGGCCGCGAGGAGATCGACCAGGAGATCGAGGAGCTGAAGAGCGAGACGGTGGGCGAGCCCACCTCCACGCCCTCCACGTCCTCCTCGTCGAGCGCGGGCGACACGGCCGGGGAGCCGGCCGGCGCGTCGGCCGACGAGGACGCCGACGAAGAGACAAAGTAGCCCGGCGCGCGTACGTCCGCCCGGGGCGTGTGGCCTAGCGGACAGGGCGAGTGGTTCCTAACCACTCGATCGCGGGTTCAAATCCCGTCACGCCCGCTACGGTCTCGCTTCGCTCGACCTCGCGGGCGTGACGACGTTCGCGAACGCTGCGCGTTCGCTCACTCCCGTCACGCCCGCTTCCGTTCGTCACGCCCGCTTCGGATCGTCGTGCCCGCTTCTGTTGACCGCCCGTCCACAACCGCGCAGCTGCATAGGCTCGTTTGCTAGCCGGAGTCAGCCGGAGCCGCTGGTGGACGGGCGTCCGGCGGGCGATGCGGCCGACGTCGCGCTCACTCCAGGGCCCACTCGTACCGCCTGAACCAGCTCCAGTCCTCCCGCAGGTAGGCCCAGAGGTCGTTGTCGAGCTTCTCCATGAGGACGAGCTTCAGCCCCTCGTCGCCGGACCGCTCCGCCTCGTTAGCGAGTCCCTTCCAGAATCCGAGGGGGATCTCGGAGCGCGATTCGAGCTCCCCTCTCACCCGTTCAGGATCCACTTGCATGCCACGTCCAGGCGGTGCGGCGGGGGGTGTTAAGTCAACTTCGGGATGGCCCGGGAACTCGCCGTCGAGAATCGCGCGCCGCCCGGGGCACGCTGGCGAACGCGGGACGCGGCGCCGGTCGGCGATGCCGAGGGGAACGGCCGTCGACGCGTCGCCGTTCGCCCCCGAGGCCGGCTTTTTGTGCGCCGGCGCCGTTGCCTCCGGCATGACCGGTATCGAGTACGACGACTTCCTGGACCCGGGCTACGAGCCCGCCGACACCGACCTCGTCTGCGAGTTCCGGCTGTCCCCCGCCGCCGACATGAGCGTGGACGCGGCCGCCAGCCGCGTCGCCTCGGAGAGCTCCAACGGCACGTGGGCGGCGCTCGACGTCGGCGAGGGCGAGTTCACCGACGTCTCGGCACGGGCGTTCGACGTCGAGGGCGACCGCGCGATGGTGGCCTACCCCGAGGCGCTGTTCGAGGGCGGGAACCTCCCGCAGATGCTCTCGTGCATCGCGGGGAACATCATGGGGATGAAGGCGGTCGACCGCATCAGGCTCGAGGACTGCGAGTGGCCCACGGGACTGGCGACGTCGTTCCCCGGCCCGCAGTTCGGCTCGGCGGTCCGCACGGAGCTGCTCGACGCGGCCGACCGCCCGGCGCTGGCGACCGTCCCGAAGCCGAAGGTGGGGCTGTCGGCCGAACGCCACGCCGAGGTGGGCTACGAGGCCTGGACCGGCGGCGTCGACCTGCTGAAGGACGACGAGAACCTCACCGACCAGCCGTTCAACCCGTTCGCCGAGCGCCTCGAGGCGAGCCTCGCCCGCCGCGACGAGGCCGAGGCGCAGACGGGCCAGCGCAAGGGCTACCTCGTCAACGTCACCGCGGAGACGACCGAGATGCTCGACCGGGTCGACGCCGTCGCCGAGCGGGGCGGCCGGTTCGTCATGGTCGACGTCGTGACCGCGGGCTGGTCGGCGCTCGCGACCGTCCGCGAGCGTGCCGAGCACCACGGCCTGGCCATCCACGCCCACCGCGCGATGCACGCGGCGTTCGACCGCGTGCCCGACCACGGCGTCTCGATGCGCTGTCTCGCGCAGTTCGCCCGGCTGGCCGGCGTCGACCACCTCCACACGGGCACGGCCGGGCTCGGCAAGCTCGCGAACGAGGACACCGTCGGCATCAACGAGTGGCTCCGCTCGGACCTGCACGGCCTGCGCGACGTGCTCCCGGTCGCCTCAGGCGGGCTGCACCCCGGGCTGGTGCCGCCGCTGCTCGAGGCAGTCGGCACGAGCGTCATCGTGCAGGCCGGCGGCGGCGTCCACGGCCACCCCGGCGGGACCCACGACGGCGCGCGGGCGCTGCGGCAGGCCACCCACGCCGCGCTCGACGGGCTGCCGCTCGAGCGGGCGGCCGAGAACCTGCCCGAGCTGGCGGCGGCGCTGGATACGTGGGGGACCGAGACGCCGAGATAGCCCCGTCGGAGCGGTCGCCCCTCGACGCGCGCCGCGGCGTTCGGCCGGGCCGGACTCCAACCGATGCGCGCGTCAGCGGGTGGGGTCGTCGGCCGTATCGAGGCGCGTGACGTCCCCGACGGCGTCGAAATCGCCGTCGAAGCTGTATAGCACGTCGATGTCCTCGCGTTCCATGTACGCCGCGATGGTCGCGTCTCCGAAGGAGAGGTTTCCGTGGGTCTCGAACAGCTCGACGGCCCGGTGGTAGTCGGTCCGTGCGGCGTGCCGTAGCTCGAACCCCGCCGACTCGGCGAGCCGTCGACGCAGGTCCACCGCGATGTCGTGTCGCTGCCGGGTGTGGATCCAGTTGAGGGTCTCGAGCAGCACGTAGTTCGTCACGTGTCCCGTCGGCAGTTCGCCCGCGTCGATGCCCTCGACGATGGCGGTCGCGCGTTCGTGGCGGTCGCGGGACCCGGTGTCCTTGTAGTCGATGAGGACGGTCGTGTCGACGACCGCGGCCGGCATCAGGGTTCCTTCGGCGCCGGCGGCTCGCGCCCGGCCAGGTCGTGGGTCTCGAGCCCGTCGCCGCCGAGGTCGGCTTTCATCGTATCGTCGGCGAACGTCCCGTGACGCTGCCGGACGACCGTCACCGTCAGCTCCCCACCGTCGGTGACGTCCCACCGGAGCTTGTCGCCGGGCTCGATATCGAGCCGGCGGCGCAGGCTCGCCGGAACGGTGACCATCCCGCGGTCGCTCACCGTCGTCTCCTCCGGGGTTTCCTCGGTCGCCATGGCCGGCCCTACACGCCTCGGCGCTTTACATGTTGCGCTACATGTGGCCGGCGGACCGACCGAACGCCGCGCCCGGCGGTCCGGCCTACCGGGGACGAACCGGGCGAATCGGACCCCGTGTCGCCCCGTTCGCTATCGGCCGCCGAACCCCTCGCCCGCCTCCCGGTAGGCCGGCCGCGGCGGGCTGAAGATGTCCAGGACGAGCGCGCCCGTCTCCCCCGTCCGGACGGCGTGCTCGACGCCGCCCGGCGTGTGCCAGAAGGCGCCGGCCGTGACGTGGGCCGCCTCGCCGCCCTGGACGCGGACGCACTCGCCCTCGAGCAGGACCCCCCACTGCTCCTCGGGGTGGCTGTGCGGTTCGCCGGCCGAGTGCGGCTCGACGCGGACCACCGACAGCATCGACCGCTCGCCGGCGAAGACGCGGGTCGAGAGCCCGTCGGCGAGCGTGCGGGGGACGCCGCCCTCGTCGTCGTGCAGGTCGAACAGCCACGGCGGGTCGGCGTCGTCGGACATCGTGGGCCTCGACCGGCCCCTCGGCGGTCCGCGGGTTGTATCTGTCGCCGCCCCTCCGCCCGGCTACCCGCCGATGGCGTCGAGCGCCTCGAGCAGGCCGTCGCCGTAGGTGCCGTCGGTCACGTGGTCGGCGGCGTCGAGCGCCCGGTCGTCGGCGTTCGCGACGGCGTACGACTCGCCGACGACCGCGAAGGTCGAGACGTCGTTCTCGGAGTCGCCGACGGCGACGAGGTCGGCCGGGTCGAGGTCGACCATCGAGCAGAGCGTCCGCAGCGCCCGGCCCTTGCTGACCTCGGGCGCCGTGACGTGGTAGGCGTAGCCGCTGTCGACCACCTGCAGCCCCTCCGCGGCGGCGTGCTCGTCGACGACGGCGCGGGGCACGCCGCGGTTGATGGCGATCTCGGTCTCGCGCCACCGGTTGAGGACGTCGACCTCGCCCCAGCCGAGGTCGAAGCCGGCCTCGGCCAGCCGGTCGACGAACCGCTCGCAGGCCGCGGGGTCGCCCTCGAACCGGACGCGGTCGTCGGCGTAGACGACCCCGCCGGTCTCGGCGATGACGCGCGGCGGGATGCCGACGAAGTCGCAAAGCGCGACGGGGTAGGGGAACGCCTTGCCCGTGGCGACGACGACCGGCTCGGGCCACTCGCGCACGGCGTCGACGACCCGTCCCTCGATGGAGCGGTCGGCCCGCGACAGCGTCCCGTCGATGTCGACGACGATGGGCGGGGGCATCGATGGCAGTGCACGGCCCGGCGGGATGAGGCTGTCGGGTCGGCGTCGTACGGAGCTAGTCATCGCCTCTCGAGAGACGGCCTAACGACTTTGCACGAACACCACGTAGCCTTGCTTATGACCAGAAAATCCATCTCGCTGCCCGAGGACATCTACCGGAAGCTCGCGGAGGAAAAGCGCGAGGGCGAGAGCTTCGGCGACGTCATCGACCGGCTCCTCCGGGGCCGGCCGCTCTCCGGGTTCTGGGGGGCCTGGAGCGAGGATACCGCGCAGCGAGCGCAGGACGCGGTCGCCGATGGCCGCGAGCAGTCCGAGGAGAGGCTGGAGCGGCTGTACGACTGATGGTCTGCCTCGAGGCGTCGTTTCTCGTAGCTCTCCTCCTCGGTCGGGCCGACACGCTCTGGAGGGGTTCGAGCCGGACTGCTGGACAACGGCGTCCGGTCGGCGGACGATCATCGGCCGGGTCGGTCGTCGGGTCGTAGCTGGGCCCTCGACAGTCGACGCCCCGGTCGGCCGTCCCCGCCCGACCGCTCAGGGTGGGGGCGTCGCGTCCGGCTCGCTGATGACGACGCGGCCGTCGGCCGCGACCTCGACCGCGTAGCCCGCGTGGGTGAACGCGACCCGCGTGACCGTTCCCCGCCCGTGCTCGAGGAGCGCGTCGAGCGCGTCGGGGTCGACGCTCTCGGCGAGCGTCGGGTGGACGTCGAGCGGCGGCCGGCCCTCGACCGCGGCCAGCGCCCGGACCACCGCCGCGCTCGCCGCCTCCTCTGACGGGTCGAACCCGGTTTCGAAGGGCACGGGTTACCTACACCGCATCCATTTTCGCTTCTACGGTAAAAAATGTGCGTCCGAACTCATTCGTTCCAACCGACAACCCTGGAAGCAGAAAATCAGCATATGTGACGGGGGGAGCAATGCCACGTGGGACCTACATGTCCGACGACGACCGGCGCGGCCCGTTCGAGAAGCAGCACTCCGACGAGGAGCTGGTGGCGTACATCGAACGGGAGGAGGTGGTCACGACGAAGGAGGTCGCCGACCACTTCGGCTACCACCTCCAGACGGCCAGGCGGCGCTTGAAGCAGCTGCACCAGGCGGGGCGGATCCAGCAGAAGGACGTGAGCAAGCGGTTCGTGTGGTGGCTCTCCGAGAAGTGATCCCGCGCCCGTGCGGGGCGACGGCCGCACGCCCGTGTCCGCCTCTCCCGTGCTCGAGGTCGTCGGTGTATCGGTCGAGGGCGATCGCCGGCGATGGCGACCGATGTTTAAAGCTCATGGCGCATCAATGGGTCGTAGGATGGCGACCCAGGAGTATCGGATCGTGTCCGGCGACGAGTCGGATATCCACGATGAGCCCCACATCGCGGGGAGTCGGGTCACGGTCCGGTTCGTTCACGACCGCGTCGAGGAGGGTGGGGTTTCGCCGAAGCGGGTTGCCGCACAATACGGTCTCGATATCGCCGACGTGTACGAGGCGCTCGCCTACTATCACAAGAACTCCGAACTGATGGGCGCGGTCGAGGAGCGCCACGAACGGGCTGTCACCGAGGCGAAACGACGGTCGTCCATCGAACCGCCCGGGTAGTCCGGCGGATGGCGTACCGGTTGCTTCTCGACGAGAACGTAGAGCACGAGGTGAGCGAACGGCTCGAACGTCTCGGGCACGACGTCGAGCACGTCGATTTCGTCACGGGGCTCGGTAAGGGCGTCGACGACGAGCACGTCGCACGGTATTCACGAGAAACGGAACGCGTCATCGTCACGCACGACGACGACTTCGTGCTCGAGATGGCCGGATCGGCGTTCCGGGCGGTCCTCTCCATCGGAGACGCCACGCTGTCCGCCGGGACGGTCGCGGCTATCGTGCACGCTGTCTCCGAGCGATATCCGATCGACCAGCTCGCCGGGATTGAGCACGTCGGCACCGAGTGGCTCTGAACGGGGGTGTCCGACCACCGAGCCTTCGGCCGCACGGGGCAGTCCTACCTCCGTCGCCCCCTCATTCGACCCCGTACTCGAGGTCGTCGGTGTACCGGTCGAGCGCGAGCACGATGCCCGCGCCGGCCAGCGCGGCGACGGCGACGGCGGCGGCCGCCGCAGGCGTCCACCGCGGCGTGTTCGCCAGCACCTCCGCGGCCGGCAGCCGGAGCGCGCCCACCATCAGGCTGACGAGCACCGTCAGCGTCGTGCCGCGGTCGCGGCGGAGCGCGTAGCGCACCGCGTGGGCGACGGTGACCAGCCCGACGGCGACGCCGGCGAGGAACGTCGCGACGACGGTGCCCGTCGCGAGCGCCGCGGCGGGGTCGCCCCCGGCGAGCAGGTCGGCCAGGGCGCCGACGAAGCCGTGCAGCGCGTCGATGAGGTACTCGTACTGCCCGAGGACGTACAGCAGCGCGGCGCCGGAGATGCCGGGCAGCAGCATCGCCGAGCTGGTCACGGCGCCGGCGCCGACGATGACGGGCCAGGCGTGCGAGACGTCGCCGCCCGCCGTCGAGCCGGTCAGCCAGAAGGCGAAGCCCGCCGCGAGCGCGGCCGCGGCCCACCGGCGCGGCGTGTCGAGGGCCACCTCGCCGTAGAGCACGACCGCCGAGGCGGCGATGAGGCCGAAGAAGAAGGCGTTGGTCGGCGCGCGGTAGGCCTCGAGCGCGAACCCGACGCCCCGCGAGACGGTGAGGACGGCGGTCAGGATGCCGAGCCCGAGCACGGCGAGGAAGGCGACGTCGGCGCGCGCGAGGGCCTCGCGGAGCCGCTGGCGGCCGCGAGCGTCGGCGACCCCCAACGCGTCGCGGGCGAGGCCGGCGTCGAGCGCGGCGATGGCCGAGACGAGCCGCTCGTAGATGCCGGTGATGAGCGCGATGGTGCCCCCGGAGACGCCGGGGACGGTGTCCGCGGCGCCCATGGCGACGCCCTTGGCGTAGACGGCCAGCCAGTCGCGCGCCGAGCCCGTCGTGGCGCGGGCGCGCCGTGGCTCGGACGCGTGGCCGGCGCCGGGGTTGTCGGCGGCGGTGCGGTGGGGGTTGTCTCCGGCGTCGCCGTCGCCTCCGGGCCCGTCAGCCATCGCGCGCCAGCCCCGGCTCGGCCGCGAGGCGGTCGGCGTCCCGGAGCGACGGGGGCGCGGTCACGGCGGCTGTCCTCCGGCCGTGGCCGCGGGCACGTGCATGGGTGGGCTATCCCCTCGGAGGATTAAAACCGTCACCCATTCCGCTGCGGCCGAGGGGGGCCGGCCCGCGTGGCGACGGCAGCCACCGGACGTCCTCGGCCGGCCAACACCGTTATTATGTATGGGTACCCATACGCAAACATGAGCAAGAACATCGCCATCTCCGACGAGGTGTACCGGAAACTGAAACGGGAGAAGGGCGACCGGAGCTTCAGCGAGGT
>CAZVOR010000099.1:0-7626 GCA_964628745.1 uncultured Halobacteriales archaeon | reverse complement strand
CCGGGTGGGCGTGGCCGAGCAGGCTCGCGCCGTGGTCGTTCCAGAAGTCGACGTACCGGTTGCCGTCGACGTCGACGAGGTGCTGGCCCTCGCTGTCCGCGATGTACAGCGGGTACGGGTCGGCTGCCCTGACGTTGTGGCTCACGCCGCCCGGGAAGACCGACCGGCCCGCCTCGTGGAGTCGCTCGCTGCCCGCGGTCGAACCGACGGCGTCGTGTCGCTGGCCCATGTCCACATCGTTCGTCGGGGGCCGATTATACCTTTGCCCGGCGGCCGCGCGTCGACGGCCTCGCTATCCCCCCCCCCCGGCGTCGTCACCACCGGCACCCGACGTCGCCACCCCGGTACCCGACGCCGTCACCGCGCGAACGTGGCCGTCGGCTCCACCTCGAGCCGGAGCAGCAGCGGCAGCGCCACCAGCGCGAGGCCGACCTCGAGCGCGCCGACGGCCGCGAAGGCCGCGAGGTAGCCATAGCGGCCGGCGACCGTCCCGCCGACGACGATGCCGGCGAGGAAGCCGACCGACCCGAAGACGTTGAACCCGCCCATCGCCGCACCGCGCTCGGCCGGGTCGGCGAGGTCCGTCACGAGCGCCATCGTCGCCGGGGCCATCAGCGCCCCGAGCACGCCGACCAGGACCATCAGCCCCCCGGCCACGGCGAGCGCCGGCGCGAGCCCGACGGCCACGACGGCGAGGCCGTACAGCCCCGAGCCGACGACCACCGGTCCGGTCCGGCCGACCCGGTCGGAGAGCACGCCGAGCGGGTACTGCAGCAGCGCGAACGGCGCGAAGAACAGCGCGAGCACGAGCCCGGTCGCCGCGGCGTCGAGGCCGAAGGCCGTCCGGAAGTAGAACGTGCCGACCAGCGCGAAGAAGCCCGCCGAGAGCCGGTCGATGAACCCGAAGGCGTACGGGAGGCCGAGCGCGGGGCGGCGCGACAGGCCGCGGAGCACGTCGGCCGCGCCGCCCCGGTCGGCCGCGGGCGCGCGGTCGCGGACCGCGAGCACGAGCGCGGCGGCGGCGAGCAGCACCGCCGCGGCGACGGCCAGCGGTAACAGCGGGTCGACCGTCGACAGGCGCCCGCCGACCGGCGCGCCGGTCGCCGTGCCGAGCCCGATGGCGATGCCCGCCGCGCCCATGTTCCGGCCGTGGCCGCCCGGCAGGTCCATCAGCATCGTCATCGCCAGCGAGAACGCGCCGATGGTGGCGGCGCCCTGGGCCGCCCGGAGCGCGAGCACGAGCGCGAACGACGGGTCGCCCGCCGACGGGAGCGCGGCGAGCGCGGCGTAGCCCGCCGCCCCGCCGACGGCCCCCGCGACGATGAACGGGACGCGCCGGCCGGCGGCGTCGCTCGCGGCCCCCCAGACGCTCGCGAACGCGACGAACGCCGCGAACTCGGCCGCGAGGAACCACATGCTCGCGTCGAGCGCGGTCGTCGCCCCGAGCGCCGCGACCAGGTCGGGGACGCCCGGGTAGAGCAGCACCTGGGCGAAGAGGACGGCGAGGACGACCGCCGCGAGCAGGACCCGGTCGCGGCGCGCGGGCTCCATCCCGTCGGGCTCCGGCGGGCGGAGCCTTAAGGCTACCAGTCTCCCGGGCGGGCTACCAGTCCCGCAGCTCGGTCCGGCGGATCTTCCCGGTGGTCGTCTGGGGGAGCTCGTCGGCGAACTCGATCTCCCGGGGGTACTCGTACGCGGCGAGCTGCTCGCGGACGAGGTCGCGGAGCGCCTCCCGGAGCGCGTCGTCGGCGGTCGCGCCCGGCGCGGGCTGGACGAACGCCTTGATGCGCTCGCCCCGGACCTCGTCGGGGACGCCGACGACGCCGGCCTGCTCGACGTCGGGGTGGTCCAGCAGGACCGCCTCGACCTCGCCGGGACCGACCCGGTAGCCGCTGGTGATGATGACGTCGTCGGCGCGGGCCTCGAAGTAGAGGTAGCCCTCCTCGTCGCGCCGGCCGAGGTCGCCGGTGAGGTACCACTCGCCGTGGCGCTTGGCGGCGGTCTTCGCCGGCTGGTTCCAGTACTCGGTGAAGAACACCGAGTCGTCGTGCGGGCGGAAGGCCAGCTCGCCGACCTCGCCGTCGGGCAGCGGCTCGCGGGTCTCCCGGTCCAGGACGGCGACGTCGTAGCCGGGAAGCGGCTTGCCCATGCTGCCCGGCCGGTGGTCGAACCACCGGCCGTTCGTCGCGACGACGAGGTTCAGCTCGGTCTGGCCGTAGAACTCGTTGACCGAGAGGGCAGCGAACGCCTCGTCGGCCCACTCGCGGATCTCCGGGGTGAGTGGCTCGCCGACGGCCGAGACGACGCGGAGGTCGAGGTCGTACCGCTCGGCCGGGTCCTCGACGGTCATCAGCATCCGCAGCGCCGTCGGCGGGACGAACGCATCCGTCACGCCGAACTCCTCGCACAGCGCGAAGGCGGCCTCCGGGTCGAACGACCCGCGGGGGTAGCCGACGACCGGCCGGCCGTAGTGCCACGAGGCGAACAGCAGGCCGCCGAGCGCGGCGCCCCAGGCCCAGTCCGACGGCGTCCACGTCGTGGCCTCGCCGAACAGGTCGCCCTCGAAGTAGGCCCCGGCGGCCGCGGCCCGCCCGAGCCAGACGGCGTACGAGTGGTGGACGCCCTTCGGCGGGCCGGTCGAGCCGCTGGTGTACATGACGACCGCCGGGACGTCCGGGCCGCGGCGTTCGACCCGGACGCCCGGCTCGCCGGCGGCGATGACGTCGTCGAACGCGAGCGCGTCGCCGGTCCCCGGACCGTCGGCCTCGATGGCCACCTCGAGGTCGGGGAGGTCGGCCCGCACGGCCTCGACGGTCTCGCGGACCGCGGCGTCGTAGACGACGGCCGCCGCGCCGGCGTCCGCCAGGCGGTACCGCAGCGCCTCCTCGCCGAACAGCACCGAGAGCGGGAGCGTCACCGCCCCGAGCTTCCAGGCCGCGAGGTGCGTGAGCGGCGTCGCGGGCTTCTGCGGGACGACGACCCCCACCCGGTCGCCCGGACCGACGCCGAGCCCGCGGAGGCCGTCGGCCAGCCGGTCGGTGCGGGCCTCGAGGTCGCCGAACGTGTACGTCTCGCGGCGGCCGTCGGGGTACGCCTGGTGCAGCGCGACGGCGTCGGGGTCGTGCTTGCGCAGGAGGTCGTCTGCCGGGTGGTAGTCGTCGGGCAGGTCCCACGCAAAGCCCGCCCGGGCGGCGTCGTAGCTGTCGTACGGCCGGGTGATGGTCCAGGGTCGGACCGCGGCGTCCGGAGGCATCCGTGCCCCCGCTGCGTCGGGCCGGGCCTTAGCCCGACGGGCCGAGGTGGTTCCGACCGAGAGCGGCGACGCGCCCGGGTGGGAAACGGAGGCGTCTGCGGGCCGGAGGCCGGCCGTCGACCGTGCAGCGCCGGCGGCGGCCGGCCCCGAGGGCTCGGAGGCGGCGGCGATGGTTGCCGCCAGCTCGGTCGGAGCGACGCCGCCAGCGCCGACCCGCGCCGGTCGACCGGCGGCCCGCGAGGTCCGACCGGTCGACGGCCCGCGCCCGCCCGCTACAGCGAGTCGCGGGCCCGGGCGACCTCGCGCAGCGTCTCCTCGGCGTGCTCGTCGGCCATCGGACGGACGACGACCTCGTCGGCGCCGGCCACTCGCAGCCGCTCAAGGTCGGCGGCGACCGCCTCGGCGTCGCCGGCGAGCACCCAGTCGGCGTCGGGGCCCCAGCCGCGGTAACCGCGCTCGAGCCGCTCGCGGGCCGCGGCCTCGGCGGCCGCCCCGTCCTCGAGCGCCAGCGCGTCCCGGCGGATGAGCAGGTCGACGTCGCCGTCGGACTCCGCCTCGAGCCAGCGGACGCGCTCCTCGACGTCGGCCAGCGACACGTCGGCGTTGGCGACCCAGGCGTCGCCCAGGCGGCCGGCCCGGCGGACCGCCGGCTCGGCGGTGCCACCGATGCAGACCCGCGGGTCGGCCTTGGGGTTGACGGAGGTGCCCTCGACCGCGTGGAACTCGCCGTCGAAGGTGACGTCGTCCCCGGCCCACAGCCGCCGGCACAGCTCCAGGCCCTCCTCGAACCGGGCCGCGCGCTCGGACAGCGGGACCCCGAACGCCGAGAACGCCGCCTCGCCGTAGCCGACCGCACACCAGAAGTCGACCTCGTCGGCCAGGGCGTCGAGCGTCCCGACCTGCTCGGCGACGAGCACCGGGTGATAGAGCGGCAGCAGGAACATCGCGGCGACCCGGTCGAAGTGCTCGGTCAGCCGGGCCGCCGTCGGGACGTTCTGGAGGTAGTTCCCGCCGGCGACGGCGTGGTGGTCGCCGGCCTCGACGGCGTCGTAGCCCGCGTCGGCCGCGACCGCGGCCCGCTCGAGGACGGCCGCCGCGGCGGCCTCCGGGTCGACGCCCGACGGGAACGCCGAGGTGATGGAGTACCCCAGCGCGAGCTCGCTCACCGGTCCACGCCCGTCCCGGCGGGCGCCTCCGGGACCTCCTTGCGCTCGACGTCGAGCCCGAGCTCGTCGACGGCGGCCTGCATGTGCTCGTCGTCGACGAACTCGTCGCCGGCCTCGACGCGGTAGCCGTGGGCCAGCGCGAGCACCTCGCCGCGGCGCTCGTCCGGGACCGGCCACTTGTCGGCCACCAGCTCGATGGTCAGCCCGTTGTTGTCGCGGGTGTACACCGAGTGGAACGCCCCGCGGTCGAACTCGCTGTACCGGTAGCCGGCCTCCTCGAGGCCGGCCTTGACGTCGGCCAGCCGCTCGGCGGCGACCTTGAACGCCAGGTGGTGGACGTGGCCGACGTCGGGCCTGGGCGGCGACGACCGCGAGGGGCGGGACTCGTCGACGAAGAAGGTGATGATGCGGCCGTCGCCCGTGTCGAAGAACAGGTGGGTCAGCTCCGGCTGGTCGAGGTTCGGCTGCCGGAGCACCAGCGGCATGCCGAGCAGGTCGCGGTAGAACTGGACGGTGTCCTCGACGTTGCTGCCGGTGACGGTGATGTGGTCGGTTCCCTCGACCGCGACGGGGCTGTCGGGGCGCTCGGCGGTCACGGCTGGGTCGCTGGCGTCGCTCATGGCCGGGACGACGCCCCGGGCGGACAAGAAGGGACCGACGCCGGCGCGACCTGCCGGTCCCCCCGGCGGACTTATGGGGGTCCGCCGTCCGGGTGACGGTGATGGCGAGCCAGCTCCTCGACGACGGGACCGCCGAGACCATCGTCCGGCTCTGCCGGACGACCGTCGGCGACCACCTCCGCTCGGCCACCTACTTCACCCGCGACGACTACGAGCAGCTGTACCTCCGCGACGACCTGGAACAGAACGCCGACCTGATGGCGTTCATCGGCAACGAGTGGTACGGCTTTACGACCACCGAGGAGTCGTACAAGGACTCCGAGCTCGGCGAGTACAAGTACACCATCCGCGCCTTCGAGAACGGTTACCTCGTCCGGTTCACCACCGACCACGACGGCATCTTCCTGACCTCCGACGGCCTGACCACCCGGCGGTTCGACGAGGTCACGGCCGCGCTGCGCGAGGTCCTGACCGAGCGGTAGGGCGACGCTCGGGCCCGGGCCACGACCGCGTGCGGCCCGGCGGCCGTCACCCCCCCCTGCTCCCGGCCGGCTCCCGAGGGCTTGCCACCATCCGGCGGCTTTTTCCGCCCGGCGTGCGGCGAACTCGCATGGCACGCGTTCCGTACGTCGAGGCCGAGGAGCTCCCCGAGGACGTCCGCGACCTCGTGGTCTCGAAGCTGCAGGGCCGGCCGATGCACGTCTACCGCGCCGTCGCGAACAACCCCGACGTCCTCGTCGGCCTGCGGGCGTTCCTCGGCTCGCTGTGGGCCGACACGGGGCTGACCGAGCGCCAGCGCGAGCTCGTCATCCTCGCGACCGCCCGGGCCGCCGGCTCGGAGTACGAGTGGCACCAGCACACCCGCATCGCCCGCGACGACCACGCGACCATCGAGGAGATCGACGCCATCGGCGCCGGCGAGTTCGACGCGTTCGACGACGCCGACGCGACCCTGCTCGAGTACGCCACGGCCGTCGCGGAGGGCACGGTCGACGACGAGCTCCACGACGCGGTCCGGGCGGCCCTCGGCGACGACTCGACGGTCGTCGGCGCGGCGGCCGTCGCCGCCGGCTACCTCGGGCTGGCCCGCGTCATCGACGCCTGCGGGGTCGAGCTCGAGCCCGGCGACACGTTCGTCGGCTGGTCGCCGTCGGCGTCGGACGGGTAGCTCGCGAGCGTCGGCCGGCGCGCCGTCGCCGTGCCCGTGACCCCGGTCGCCGGGGCCGCGACCCTCAGTCGCCGTGCCCGTGGCCGTGGTCGACGTCCGGCGGCGACCGGGCCACCTCGCACCGGACGTTCGTGTAGTGGGACTGGAACAGCTCGACGAACGACTCGTCGACGTCGAACAGGTGCCGCTGGACGCAGCCGACGTCGGCGCCGAGGACGTGGACGCTGACGCTCGGCTCGTCCGACGTCGTCTGCACCTTGTGGATGTCGCCGTCCGGCGGCACGAGCTCGTAGAAGTCGCCGCGGCCGACGTCCTCGGTCCGGACGTGCTGGAGCTCGGCGTGGCCGATGTGGTTGTCGGCGTCGTCGACGCGCTCGTAGAACTCCTCGCGCTGGGTGCCGGCGTACAGCCCGACCAGGCCCCACGCCAGGTGGTCGTGGACGGGCGTCTCGACGCCGGGCGGGAGCACCAGCGTGAAGACGACGAGCTTCTCGGGCTCGCGGTACAGCAGCCACTGGGCGATGTCGCCGCCCATCTCGCCGTGGTCGTCGTACCCGTCCGGCACGAGCCCGTCGTAAGGCTCGGGCAGCCAGTCGTCGTCGGTCAGCAGGGACTCGAACGGCTCGTGCAGGTCGTCGAGCAGCGACCGGACGTCCTCGTTCGCCTCGGCCGCCTCGTAGACGGTGTCGACGAACGACCGGAACCGCTCGTTCTCGAGGTACCACTCCGCCTCGGGCATGGCCCCTCCTCGGGCCGGCGGCTGCTTAAGCCCCCGGGCTACCGGCCGGACGACCCGGCTGTCCGGCCTACCGGCAAGCGCCGCGGCCGCCGGCCCCCGGGCGACCGATGGACCGTCGCGCCGGGGGAGTCGAGGCGCTTTTGGCCGGCCGGAGCGTACCCGCGCTCGATGTCCGACCTCCTCGCGGCGGCCGAGCGGGCCCTCGCGACGCACGCGGGGTTCGAGCGCGACGGCGACGCGTTCGTCGCGACGGCCACGCCGTTCGAGGCGACGGTCCGGCTGGACGCCGCGGACGCCGCCGTGCGCTACGAGGCCGAGCTGGCGCTGCCGACGCTCGACGCGGTCGTCGCCGACGAGCGCGTCGCCCCGGTCGTCGAGGAGGGCTGGTTCGAGACGTTCGAGCGCCGCCTGGCGGACCTCGACGGCGCGCTGCGGGCCGACGCGTCGGCGCCGACCGTCGAGCGCGACGCGGCCGGGCGGACCGTCGTCGTGCGGTCGGCGTACGAGTCGGCCCGCCCGGACCACGGCGCCGACGACGCCGCGGCGCTGGTCGGCTACGTCGAGGGGACCTACCTCGAGGGCGTCATCCCGGGGTACACCTACCGGGAGCCCGTGGCCGGCCTGCTCGATCGGGCCCGCGACCGCTCCGGGGCGCCCGCGGGGTTCTGAAGCCGCCGCGA
>CAZVOR010000098.1:0-7628 GCA_964628745.1 uncultured Halobacteriales archaeon | reverse complement strand
CAGCTCGACGACGCGCGCCCCCGCCGCCCCGCCGAGCTCGCCGGTGGGCTCGTCGGCCAGCACGAGGTCGGGGTCGGCGACCAGCGCCCGCGCGACCGCGACGCGCTGGGCCTCGCCGCCGCTCAGCTCGCCCGGGCGGTGGCCCGCGCGGTCGGCCAGCCCGACGCGCTCGAGCGCCGCCTCGGCGCGCTCGCGGCGCTCGCGGCGGCCGAGCCCGAGCTCGACCAGCGGGAGGGCGACGTTCGCCCGCGCGGACAGCGCCGGCAGCAGGTGGAAGCGCTGGAAGACGATGCCGACGTGCTCGAGCCGCAGCCGCGTGCGCTCGCGCTCGCCGGCGGCCGACAGCGGCCGGCCGCAGAGCTCGACCTCCCCCGACGTCGGCGTGTCCAGACCGGCCAGCAGGTGCAGCAGCGTCGACTTGCCGCTGCCGCTCGGGCCGGTTAGCCCGACGAACTCCCCGGCGCCGACGGCCAGCGAGACCTCGTCGAGGGCAGTCACCGAGGGCCCGTCGCGGCCGCGGAACCATCCCCGCGAGCCGCGGCCGTACGTCCTGGTGACGGCCCGGCAGCTGACGACGGGGTCGTCGGCCGCGTCGGCGGCGGGGTGGCTCATGTCGGGCTCGCGGGGACCGGCGTCGGCGGGACGGCCGCTCGGCCGGGAGGCACCGCGCCGGCCGGCAAAAAGCTATGGTTCGCCCCGCGCGGGCGGGCGAGAAGCGGTCGCCGCCGGGGGCTGGGCGGCCGGTCGAGGAGCGCGCCCCGTGGCCGCCGGCGAGGACCGACCGTCGCGGTCACTCGTACCGGCGGTGGTAGAGGAACAGCGACGACAGCACCACGATGACGACCAGGACCGTCGCCAGCACCACGGTGGTGACGAGCCCGAGGTCGAACTCGTCGGCCGGGGTCGCCGTCGGCGGCAGCGGCGACGCCGTCGCCGGCTGCCGGACCTCGACCGTGCCGGCCGCCTCGCCGCCCACCGAGACGGCGTAGCGGCCCGGCTCGTCGAACGTCCGCTCGAACCGCACGACCGCGGTGTCGCCGGGCGCGACCTCGACTGTCCGGCTGTCGACGACCTCGCCGTCGACGGCGAGCTCCGCGGTGTACGTGCCGGTGCCCTCGCCCGCGTTCTGGATGGAGCCGGCGACCTCGACGGTCTCGCCGGGGTCGACCGTGTTCGTGGAGAGCGACGTCCCGGCGACCGCGAACGCGGGCTCGCCGACCCCGATGGCGAACGTCGACAGCCCGGGCGGCTCTGCCTCGTAGAAGTACGCCTCGTCGGTCTCGTCGACGACCTCGGCGTCGATGCGCGCCCACGCCCCATTCTGGTGCCGGTAGAGCGCAACGTTGTCGGCGCGCTGGCCGCGCTCCTCGAGGGCGGCTTTGCGCACGCGGAACCGCATCGAGACGTCGTCGGCGTCCGCCTCGCCGAACGTGTGGGTGATCTCGATGTAGCTGAGCGCGGTGGCCGGGCGCTCCTCATCGAGCGGCGGCTTGTCCGCGGGAGGCGTCCGGTCGGGGACGATGGTCATGTCGAAGTCGCCCGGCGGCACCAGGGTGAAGTTGACGTGGCTGAGATTCGCGCCCGTCTCCTCCGCCACCTCGAGTCCCGGGACGTCCACCGGAACGCGGCGGTCGCCCGTCGCGTTCAGGATGTCGATGTCGACGTTCTCGACCAACGGCGTGACGTTGACGACGAACTCGGGTGGCACGCCATCGTCGTCATCGGGCGGCGGGGGCGGCGGCTGGCCGCCGCCGGCCGCGCCGCCGGTGGTACCGCCACTCGTGGTTCCGCCGCCGGTGGTGGTGGTGCCGCCGGACGTCCCGCCAGTGGTGCCGCCATCATCACCCCCATCAGTGGACTCCTCCTCAACCGAGAGAGTTCCCGTGAGCGCGGCGGATTCCCGGCTCTCGTCGCAGACCACGATGTACACCCAGCGATACTCTCCGGCCGTCCAGTTGCCGAACGTCTCGACGGTCAGCGTCGTGGTCGCTGATCGGTTCGCGCCTACGGCGGATCCGTGGAGGATGACATCAGAATTAGGATCGAAGTCCTCGACTCCCGGCTGGTCGGTGCCCGCCGACTCGGCGACGAACTCGACGATGGACGCCGTCGAGGCGGAGCCGCTGAACGAGCCGTCGTCGACCTCGACGCCGAACGCGCCGACTGGCTCCTCGAGCGTCGCGACGCCGTTGACCTCGTCGATGGACGTCAGTATCGTGCTGTTGTTCTCGACGTCGAAGTCCCGGTTCGGATCGTCCGTGAGGTTCAGCACGAAGTCACCGTTCTCGAACGTCGACTCGTGGTAGAGCACCACCAGGTGGTGGAGAGGCTCGCCAGCCACCGCGGGATCGTTGACGGTGAAGTCCGCCGAATCGCCGCGGACGACGGAGCTCGGCGCGTCGACATTCGGCTCGCCCTTACGAACGGCGACAGCCTCGACGCCGATAATCGAGACGTTGCCGTCGACGGAGCTGATGTTCCCGCTGCCGTCGATGACGAATCCATCCTCCCCCGACTCCGGAACCGCGAGGAAGAACACGTAGACGCCGGAGTCATCCGGGTTGAACGAGAACGCCTCGGACCCGCTGCCGAGGGTCTTCGTGGTCACTTCCGTGAAGGAGGCGTTCTCGTTGGCGTTCTCGAGCGTCAGCAGGTCGAGCGCCTCGGAGACGTTGCTCGGCACCGAGGCGTCCCCGGACTCCTCGACGTGAGCGGCGATGAGCTCGACGTCGGTGCCGTCGAAGCTAGATGAGCTGAAACTGGCGTCGGACGGGTCGAACGTGAGCGTGACCGTCTGGTCCTCATCGTAGACGCCGACGGGGTCTCGGTTCAGTGACGTCTCGTCGTCGTCGGCGTCCCTGACCCGCCAGTCCGCGTTGGGGACTGAAACCGAGGCGTTCTCCGTGTCCGCGCGCAGCGGCAGGAAGGCGCGCTCCCAGACGTCGATCCCCTCGGCCGCCGTGAACGTCTCGTCCGACGGCGGCGGGTCCGTGTGGTCGGCGATGACCGCCCCCGGCACCGCGCCCACGGTCAGCCCTGCTACCAGCCCCAGCACCGCCAGAACGGCGAGTCGGTCGTCCATTGGTTCGTCCTCGTATCCCTCAGTTCGTTGACCTGTCCACGGGCGCTTCGGCCTGTATATTCAGGGGGATGTTATAATTCTACGTCCTCCCGCGGGCCGCGCGGCACCGGCCGCCGTATTAATGGCGGGCCGAATCGTAGTTCGATTCCATGGACGGACGGCTCCGGGCGGCGCTCGCGGTCGCCGTCGTGCTCCTCGTCGGGCTGGCGGCCGGGCCGCCGGCGGTCGCCGACGGACACTTCGACATCGCCGTCCCCGACGCGCTCGACCTGCCGCCCCGCACGGTCACCGTCCAGGACCAGACCTTCACCGTCGACGGGACGCTCCGGACGGACCCCGGCGTCTCCCACGCCGTCGAGGTGACCGCGCCCGACGAGGTCTACCGCGTCTACGTCTACAACAGCGACGGGCAGGTCGAGGAACAGCAGCGGGGGGACGGCCCGGAGACGTTCACGTTCGATTTCGCTGGGTACGCGAACGGCTCCTACGCGCTCGCCATCAGCCACGACGGCGACATCGAGGACGTCTTCCCCGTCGTCGTCAGCGGCTACGACGTCAGCCACGACGCGCCGGGGACCGCCGAGCCCGGCGACCCCGTCGAGGTGACGGTCGACGTCACGCCGACGCTCGCCGACGGGCCACCCGCGGCCGTCACGGTGGTCCTCGCCGACGAGGCGACGTCGGTCCGGGAGACGGCCGAGCTACAGTCGGACGGACGCTACGCCGCGACCGTCTCGACGGCCGACCTCGACGCCGGCACGTACACCGTCTGGGCCGTCGCCCAGGGCGACGAGCAGGCGTTCGGCCACCAGGAGGTGCTCGGCATGAGCACGCCGGCGGCCGTCGAGTTGACCGACGCGACGCCGACCGACGGCGGCTCGGGCGGCTCCGGTTCGGGCGGCTCCTCGCCCACGGCGACGGTGACCATGACGAACGCGACGCCGCCCACCCCGTCGTCGCCGACGGGCCAGCCGACGTCCGCGACCGACGACGGACCGGTGACGACCCAAACGACGGCGGGCGGAACCGACGAGTCACCAAGTGGGCCCACGGACGACGTCATCACGCCCGCGCCGACCGTCGTCACCCCCGCGACGGGCGTCCCGACGCCGGTGGCTGGAAACGCTGACGGGGCGGTCGTCGTGGCGCTCCTCCTCGCGGCGACGGTCGGCGGGCTGCTCTGGCGTCGTCGTTGACCGAAGGCGGGGCGACGGAGGCGGCGACAGTTGGAGCGCTCCCGCCTCCAAACTGCGGTACAACCGACTCAGACCAGCCCGTCGGCCGCCTCGAGCGCCGACGCCGCGGCGTCGGCCGAGACGGACGACGGCGCGTACGCCGCGCGCTCGTACGCCTCGGTCAGCCGCGTCAGCCCGTCGACCGCGGCCGCGTCGAGGCCGTCGTCGGCGCCGGCGGCCAGGAACTCCCAGTGCGTGTCGGCGCGAGAGCGCCCCGGCGCGCCGGCGCCGGCCAGCGCTCGTCGCACGGCCGCGTACGCGAGCAGCACCGCGCCGTCGGGGTCGCCCGCCAGGCGCTCCCGAGCCGCCTCGAGCGGCGTCGGCTGCTCGCCCGCCGACGGCGACGGGTCGGGGGTCGGCGCCGACTCGTCGTCATCCGGTCGTCCTGCCGGAGCGCCTACGCCGCCGGGGCGGAACCCGCGCTGCCGGAGCACCCACCCCAGGGCCAGCAGCGCCGCGAGGCCGACGAGCCCCAGCAGCTGCCAGACGGCCGGCTCCCCGGGCACCCACCCGACCGGCCGGGAGAGGACGCCGCCGCCGTCGCCGCCCGACGCGCCGGCCCCGCCGGCCGGGAGCGTCACGACGGCGCTCGCGTTCGACGGCCCGAGGTTCGTCCCGCCGCCCCCGTAGGCGGCGACGACGCGCACGGTCGGCGACTCCCCCGAGTGCAGCGACGACGGGACCGTCGCCGTCCCCCGGAAGGCGCCGTCGCCGCCCGTCCGCAGCGTCTCGACCGTCGTCCCCTCGACCCGGACCGCGACGGGCTGGTCCGGGACGGCCCGCCCGTCCGCCGTCCGCAGCGCGCCTTCGACGGCGACGGACGCCGGACCGTCGGCCGCGGCGTCGACCCCGAGCGCCGTCGCCGTCGTCTCGACGGTGACGGTCGCCGCCCCGTCGGTCGACGCGAGCGCTCGCCCGGAGAGCGGCATCGTCGCGCCGACCGCGACCGAGCCGGGGCCGTCGGTCGCCCCGACCGCCCCCGTCAGCTCGAAGGCCCCCGACGCGTCGGTGCGGACCTCGCCGAGCCGCCGGCCGTCGAGCGCGACGACGACCGGCACCCCGGGCGCGCCGACGCCGCCCGCGGCCACCCGCCCGGAGACCGTCACGGCATCGCCGAACCCGACGGTCGACGGCCGCGCTTCGACCGTCACGTCGGGCGCGACCGGCGTGACCGCCACCGGCACGGTCGTCTCGCTGGCCAGGTACGCCGACGCGTTCCGTGGCCGGTAGCGGACCGTCAGGGACTCGGTCGAAGCGGGTATCGTCGTCGGGCGGTAGGCCAGCGAGAACGCGCCGGACCCGTCGGTCCGCGTCGAGAGGACCCGCTCGCCGACGCGCAGCTCGATGCGCCGGTCCGCGACGGGCGAGCCGTTCTCGGCCGTCAGCCGCCCGGTCACCGTCCCCGGCTCGAGGAACGAGACGGTCCGCGGTCGGAGCTCGGCCGCCAGGGCCGTCGGGACGAACTGCTCGCGCTCGACCTCCTCGACCGTGGCCGTGACGTTCGCCTCCGTCGCGTTCAGGCTCTCCCGGCCGTCGGCGAGATCGACGCCCCCGACGTCCTCGAGCGTCCGGAACTGTCCGCGGAGGTCGTCGCTCGTCCGGACGACCGCCGCGCCGTCGCGCTGCAGCTGCCGGGCGAGCTCGCGGGCGCGCGCCTCGTCGCCGGCCTCGCGGGCGTCGCGGTACTCGCGGTGCGTCTCGCGGAACGACGCCACGGTCTCGGCGTAGGTCTCGGCGTCATCGGACGCCGACCCGAAGGACTCCCCCATCCGGTCGTCGGTCTCCTCGCGGGTGTCGTCGGCGACGTCGACGTACTTGCCGAGCCACTCGGGATACTCGTCCTCGAGCGCGCAGACGTCGGTGGCGCCGGTCCCGACGTCGACGACGCACGACTCGAGCCGGACGGCCATCCGCCCGCCGAGCCAGCCGCGAACCGCGGCCAGGTCGCCGTCCCCGCCGGCGGCGCCTGGGTCCTCGTGTCGCGTCGTGTCGTTGACGGGCGTCGGCTCGTCGACCTGTAGCGGTGGTGCCGCCGGCGTCGCGACGACGAGCCCGACCATCGGCGCGGCGGCGGCGAGGCTCGCCACGAACAGCACGACGAGCCCCCGGGAGAGCGACGCGGGCGGGTGCACGGACGGAGGTCGGGCGGGAGCGCCAAACGTCTTTCCCGCGGGGCTCCCCGCGGCGGTATCGTCCTCCTCGTCCCCGAGGACCAGTAGGTTCAACACCGCTCCCGCCGCCGGATGGACCATGCGCGTCACGCGCCGGGGGTGGGCGATGGCCGCAGCGGGCCTGCTCCTGCTCGGGCTCGGCCTCCTGGCCGCCCGGCCCGTGCTCCTCGCCGGCGGGGCCGCCGTCGGCGCGTGGTGGCTCGCGTGGCAGTACCGGTTCGTCCGGGGGGCGGACCGGACCGTCGACGCCCTCGCCGTCGAACAGCGACCGGCGCGGGACCGGGTGGTCGCCGGGCGCGAGCTCGACGTGACGCTGACGGCCACGCTCGCCGCCCCCTCGCCGCTCTCGCTGACCGTCGAGAGCCGCCCGCCGGCCTCGACGAGCGTCCGCGAGCCGGGCGCTTCGCGCCTCGAGCTGGCCCCGGGCGACCGCGAGGCCGCGACGAGCTACCGTGCCGCCTGGCCCCACGCGGGCACCGCGGCGTTCGACGCCCCGGCCGTCACCCTGACGGACGCCCTCGGCGCCTTCGAGGCGACGGTCGCGGCCGGGCCGACGCCGGCCGTGACGGTGACGCCCCGGGCGCCCCGGGACGTCCACGTCGGCGCCGGCGGCGAGCCGGTCGCCGCGGCGTACGGCGAGCATCGGGCGGGGCGGCGCGGCGCCGGCCTGGACCCGGCCGAGCTCCGCGAGTACGTCCCCGGAGACGCCGCCGGCCGCATCGACTGGAAGGCGACCGCGCGGCTGGCCGGGGCCTACGTCCGGGAGTTCGAGGTCGAGGCCGACCGCCGGCTGGCGCTCGTCGTCGACGGCCGCGCGTCGCTGGGCGACGGGCCGCCCGGCGAGACCAAGCTCGACTACCTCCGCGAGGTGGCGCTCGCGTTCGTCGCGAGCGCCCGGGCGTTCGACGACCCGCTGTCGTGCGTCACGGTCGGCGAGGGGGCGCTCACCGGACAGTTCGGCGCCGAGGCCGACCGCCGGCACTACGTGCAGGTGCGCCGGCACCTGGCCGCACTGGCGCCGACCCCCGGCGAGCCCCCGACGGAGCGTGGCCGGGTCCAGGCCGGCGCGGCCCGGCGCGCCGCCGTCGGTCCGGACGGCCGGCGCGTCGGCGCGAACGGCGCGACCGCCCGGCTCGCGGA
>CAZVOR010000097.1:0-7737 GCA_964628745.1 uncultured Halobacteriales archaeon | reverse complement strand
GCGACGACCGGCGACCGCGCCGGCGACTCCGACCGGATGCTCGACCTGCCGGTCTACGACCTGATGTCGAGCCCCGTCGAGACGACGACCCCCGAGACCCCGCTCGACGAGGCCGTCGCGGTGATGCTCGAGCACGACTACGCCGGGCTCGTCGTCACCCCGGAGGACGACGACCGGCTGGTCGCCGGCATCCTGACGAAGACCGACGTGCTCCGGGCGCTGTCCATCCGCGAGGAGGACCACCTCGACGTGCAGATAACGAACATCGCGCTGCTCGACAGCATCTCGCGCCAGGCCATCCGCGAGAGCATCGAGGCCGTCGTCGACAAGTACGCGGAGATGCAGGTCAGGCACGCCCACGTCCGGCTGCAGAAGCACAAGGAGAAGCTCCGGGGCACCCCGCTCATCCAGTGCAAGATACGCCTGCGGACCGACCACGGCCAGGTCGCGGGCTCCGGGGAGGGCTACGGCGCGGACCACGCGTTCCACGTCGCGCTCGACAAGCTCGAGCGGAACGTCCTCGAGCTGAAGGGGCTGAACCACGACGAGGAGTACCGCGGCCAGCTGCTGCGGAAGCTCGGCGAGCTCTGACCGGCGACCGGTCCCGATGGTGCCGGAGCGGGACAGCCACCCGGCGCGACCCCAGCACGTCGACCGTCGGCCGCCCGTCGGACCCGCGTCCGACGGCAGCGTGCCGAGTGCGCGCGAGGCGGGCCTCGTCGGACCCGCGTCCGACGGCAGCTATAAGGGCCCGACGGGGGAAGGGTGCGACCACGACGACGGACGCCCCGTCGGCCGCCCACCATGCCCCGCGACGACCCCGACCCCGACCGGCTCCGCCGCTTTGCGGACTACGGTCGCCGGTACCCCGGCTCCGGCTTCGACGACGAGCGCCGGTACCGCGAGCGCTACTCCGAGAAGACCGTCCGCGGGGTCACCGTGGCGACCATCGTCGACCGCGACAACGAGGACGCGTGGATCCGGTCGACGCTCGCGGTCGACAACGAGCCGTAGGGCCGCGGCGCGGTGTCCGGCCGGCACGAGGCGGCGGCGCCGCGTCTCGCCGGCGCGCGACCGTCCGGCGTGACCGCCCGCGCGTCACCGCTTGGCCTCGACCGACGCGAGGCCGGTGCCCGTTATCCGGAAGCGGACGCTCTCCCCGGTCGGCTGGGACTTGTGCTTCTCGAGCGTCGCCCGGCGGTGCTCGGCGCGGAAGCGCTCCAGCCGGACGATGACGCCCGTCCAGTGGGCGAGGGTGTAGCCGCCCAGCGGCCGCGCCTGGTCGCTCTCGGGGTCCGTGTACACCTGGTTCGTCACGAGGACGGCGAGGTCGTGGCGCCGGGCCAGCGAGAGCAGCGACGTCAGCTGCCGGGCGACGGCGCGCAGCGCCTCGCCGTCCTCCTCGCCCGTGCGCTCCAGCCGGTAGAAGCCCGTGGCGCTGTCGAGGACGATGAGCTCCGCGCGCGGCGCGAACTCGGCCGCGTCCTGGACGGCCTCGGCCTGCTCGCCGAAGTCGTGGGCCTTCGAGATGACGATGTTCGCGGCGAGGTCGTCGGCGTCCCCCTTCGCGTCGGCCAGCTGCCCGAACCGCGAGAGCGAGAGCCCCTCCGTGTCGATGTAGACCGCCGTCCCCCCCGCGGCGGCGACCTCGACGGCGGCGGCGAGCGCGACGTTGGTCTTGCCCGAGGCGGGCGGCCCGTACAGCTGCGTGATGGTCCCCCGGTCGAGCCCGTCGCCGAGCAGTTCGTCGAGCGCGTCGCAGCCCGTCGGGACGCCGTCGGTCACTGGCCGTCGTACGCCGGGTGCCGTGTTAACCCCACCGAATGGCTTTTGGCCGACAGCGGTCAACCGGCGGGCAGTGATCGTCGTCGCGACGGCCGACTTCGAGGTGTACCACGGCGTGGTGACCGCGCTGCGCGAGCGGGACACCGACTTCACGACCGTCGAGCCCGGCGATCCGCTGCCAGACGACGCGTCGGTCGTCGTGACCGCCCCCTCGGACGCGCCCCCGGACGACGAGGTCCTCGACGGCGACGACGTCGAGGTCGTCGTCGCCGACCCGGACGAGCCCCGGCGGGCGGTCGAGGCGGCGCTCTCGGCCGGCCGGGGCGGCCCAGCGCGGCGCGTCGTCGGCGTCGACCCGGGCGAGCGCCCCGGCGTCGCTGTGCTGGAGGGCGACGACGTTGTCGCGGCGTTCCAGGTGCCGCTGGCCGACGTCGCGTCGGTCGTCGCCCGGGAGGTCGAGGGTGCCGTCGACCCCGTCGTCCGCATCGGGGACGGCGCGCGGCTGCGCGGCTCGCGGATCATCGAGGCGCTCGACGGCGTCCGCGTGGAGCTGGTCGACGAGACGGCCTCGACGCCGCACCTGGGCGCCGGCGCCCGCGGGATGGGCGACGTGCTCGCCGCGGTCAACATCGCCCGGCGCGAGGGCGAGCCGGTGACCTCGCGCGCCGTCGAGCCGACGGCCGGCGAGCTGACGGTCATCAAGGCCGCCTCGCGCGAGCGCTCGCCCGACAACCGGGAGATATCGGCGTCGCTGGCCCGCCGGGTCGCGACGGGCGAGCTGTCGCTCGACGACGCGCTGGCCGAGCACCGGGACGGCTGAGGGCCGGCGGGACGTCACCTGCCGGACGCCACATCCCGCCGCCTGGCGGTCGGCCTGCTCGCCATCGCGATCACGGTCGGCGTCCGCCTCCGGTCGGCCGACGCCGACACCGTCGCGGCCAACGCGGTCCGCGAGAGCCGCGACACCGCCATCCTCCTCATCTCGAGCGACGATGACGTGGTCGTCGACGACCACGGGTCGGCTAACGCCCGCGGCGTCGTCGTCCGGTCGACGGGGAAACACCATCGCCAACAACACCATCTCGTGACGACTGCGCCACGGTCCGGTGACCCGACCCCGGGGGCGGGCGAGGCGGGTGCAGCGGCGCCCGCCCGGGGTCGTCGACCGAGGGTCTCGAACCATACTCGCTATGGGTCTGGCCTTCGTATGCGAGGGCATGGACGATACGCGCCGGCGGTTCCTGGCCGCCTGTGCTGCGGCCGGCATCGGGCTGGCCGGCTGTGCCGCGCCGACAGTTCCGGACCGGACGCCGTCGGCGACGCGTCGACCGGATCCGGTGGAGGCTCGGACCGTCACGGACACCCCGCAGGCCGAGGTGACGGCCCGACCCGCCACGGCGCCGGTGTCGGTGGATCCGTCGGCGCCCGTCGGCATCCGGGGGACCATCTACCTCCCCGCGCGGGCGTTCAACGTCTACCAGTTCTGGCGCGACTACGACCCCAGGGTGACCGAGCGCGACCTCGGCTACGCCGCCGGCGTGAACCTCAACGCGGTGCGGACGTGGCTGAGCTACGAGTTCTGGAAGGAGGACCCCGAGGAGATCGGCGAGTCCGTCGAGCACTTCCTCGAGGCCGCGGCCGAGCGGGGAATCGGGGTCCTGCTGGGCCTGTTCGAGGGGGTCGGCCAGGAACCCTCGCGCAAGAACCTCACGAACGAGGACCCCCTGACGGCCGTGGGCGTCTTCGAGCCGAAGATGGACGTGGTGCGGGTCCCCTTCCGGTGGGACCGGCCCCGGGAGTACGTCCGGTGGTTCATGGACCGCTACCGGGACGACGACCGCCTGCTCGGCATCGAGGTCATGAACGAGCCGGGCTGGAACGTCCAGCGGCAGTTCGCCCGCGGCATGTTCGAGACGCTCGTACGCCACCGGGGCAGCGTCCCGCTGACGGTCGGGTCGACCAGCCTCGCTAACAACGCCGACTACATGACGTGGGGCAACGAGATCATCCAGTTCCACTACAACTTCGCCCACGACCTGTCCATCTACCGCGACCTGATGCGCCAGGCCGTCGAGCTGCAGGCGGCCACGCCCCGGCCCGTCTGGCTCACCGAGTGGCAGCGCATCCGCACGGGCCAGGGCTTCGCGAGCGACGTCACCGGCGACGAGTGGCAGCCCAAGTACGCGTCGCTGGCGCCGACCATCGCCGAGCACGGCGTCGGCAACTTCTTCTGGACGCTGATGGTCCAGCCGGCCTACACGCGGTTCCAGCGCGAGGAGGGGGTCATTACGGGCCTGTTCCACGAGGACGGGGCGGTCTGGAGCCTCGACGACGCCCGCGCCATCAAGGCCATGTCGGGCGACGACTCGGCCGACATCGAGGAGCGCGCGGAGTGGCCCGAGTGGTTCATCGAGGTCAAGCGCCAGTACCGGGAGTAGGCCGTCGCTCGACCCGCGGACCGGGCGGGGCCGGCCCCGGACCTACCGCTCGGCCTCGTTCTCGGGCGTCCGGGGCGTCGGGGTGCCGGGGCCGTCGCTCGTCTCGTTCTCGGTCGACCGGTAGACGTCGACGACGTGGTTGCCCGCCGCGACGGCGTCGGGGACCGCGACGTCACGGTTCTCGCGGGTGAGGTCGACGCCGATGAGGTTGGCGGTGTACGTCCCGCCCTCGACGGTGACGTCCTGCGACCGGTCGAGGTCGAGCCCGCGGGCGTTCGAGGTGGCGTTCGCGCCGACGATGGCGCCACCGGTGACCCCGTCGTAGTGGACGCCCCGGTTCCAGTTGGTGACCCGGACGTCCCGCACGACGACGTTGCTCGCGTCCCGGACGCGCACGCCGGTCGTGTCGCTGATGCCCTTGCCGTCGACGAGGTGGCCCCCGCCGTCGAAGACGACGTCGTCGGCCGTGATCCTGATGCAAGCCTGGGAGAGGCGGGTGGTCCAGTCGTCGACGATGTCGGTGACGAGCTCGTACTCGCCCGGCTCGTGGATGGACGTGCACCTGTCGACCGGGGTCGGTTGTGCCGCGGCCACCGTCGGCCCGGGCCCGCTCATCGCGAGCGCGACGGCGAAAAGGAGGGAGACCGCGGCGACGAGCGGGACGACCAGCGCGGCTCGGTCCGGCCACCGCTTCATGGGAGCGTTACGTCCGCGATGGGGCTTAGTAAGGCGAACCATACCGGTGGTAACACCCGCCTCCCGAGACGACGGCGCGGCTACCCGTCGTCCGCGGCGACGACCGCGTCGGCCTCGACCTCGACGAGCATCCGCGGGTCGACCAGTCCCGACACCTCGACCATCGTCGAGGCCGGCCGCACGTCGCCGAGGTGCTCGGCGTGCGCCCGTCTGACGGCCGCCCACTCATCGACGACCGTCACGAACAGTCGCGTGCGGACGACGTCGTCGAGGGACGCGCCGGCGCGCTCGAGCGCGGCCGCGGCGTTCGAGAGCGCCCGGTCGGCCTGGACGTAGGCGTCGCCCTCGCCGACGAGCTCGCCCTCGTCGTCCGTCGCGGTCGTCCCGGAGACCCGGACGTACGGGCCGACACGGACCGCCCGCGAGTAGCCGACGCGCGACTCCCACTCGGTGCCCGAGGAGATGGTGGTACGCTCCATGGCGACCGCTCGTCGCGCCGCCGTATAACTCGCCCAGTCCGCCGGCGCTCAGCGGGTCCGCCAGGCGTTCTCGGCCAGCCGGAGCACCTCGCGAACGGGCCGGCCGGTCTCCCGGGCCACCCGCTCGGCGTCGTCGAACTCGGCGCTGACGTCGTAGACGGCCCCGTCTGCGTCGCTGCCGACCTTCACGCCGACCTCGTGTGCGTCGCCGTCGACCTCGACGGTGACGGTCTCGACGCGCCGGTCGGCGATCCACCGGTGAGCCGCGCCGACCTGGCGGACCCCGAGCGTGCCGGTATCCTCGGCCAGCCGGCGGGCCACGCGCGAGGCGTCTTCGGGCTTCGTGACCACCTTGACCAGGTGACCGGGCCGGGACTTCTTCATCGTCGCCGGGAGCACCGAGACGTCGAGCGCGCCGGCCCCGGCGAGCGACTCGTGCAGGCCGCCGAGCACCTCCGGCGTCGCGTCGTCGAGGTTCGTCTCGAGCACGGCGACGTCGTCGGGGACGAGGCCGCCCGACGCCTCGCCGACCACGGCCCGGAGGACGTTCGGCCGTCCATCGAGGTCGCGGTCGCCGGCGCCGCAGCCGGCTGCCTCGACGGCCATCGGCGGCAGCGCGGGGGCGCCCTCGGCGAGCTCTGCCAGCAGCGCCGCGCCCGTCGGCGTGAGCAGCTCGACGTCGACGGGGCCGCCGCGGAGCTCCCAGCCGGCGTCCGCCGCGATCTCGACGACCGCCGGCGGGGGGACGGGGTAGGTGCCGTGGGCCGTCTCGACCTCGCCGCCGCCGGCCGAGACGGGCGTCGTGACCACGCGCTCGACGTCGAGGTCCGCGCACAGCAGCGCGACGCCGACCACGTCGGCGACGGCGTCGTCCGCGCCGACCTCGTGGAAGTGGGTCGATTCGAGGGGGGTGCCGTGGACGGCGGCCTCGGCGCGGCCGAGCCGCTCGAAGGCGCCGAGGGCGTCGGCCCCGACGGGGTCGGACAGCTCCATCGACTCGACGAGTTCGACGACCTCGGGGTACGACCGGTGGTCGCCGGCGCCCTCGGCCGGCGCGCCGCCCGGGAGCCGGACCGCGACCGACGTGGCCGTCACGCCGGCCGTCCGGACCTGCTCGGTCAGGTACTCGACGCCCAGTGCCGCCTCGACCCGCTCGAGGACGTCGGCGTCGGCGCCGGCGGCCAGCAGCGCCCCCAGCAGCATGTCGCCGCTGGCGCCGGTCCGGCCGTCGAAGGCGAGCGTCCGCATGCGCTAGCGCGGGAGCGCCCGGGCGAAAAGCGCCCCGGTCGTCGACCGGGCGTCCGACGCCCGGCGGTCGCCCGTCGGCCGGCCGAGAGGTCGGCGACGAATCCGCCAGCACAAGAACTATCCCGCCTGACCGCCGAGTCCTGGCTATAACGCCCCCGCACGAACCATGAACGAGGTCCAACTGGAGGTCTCAAAGGCGTATCCGAACGACTCCGGGCGCGGCATCGCCCGGCTCGACCCGGACACGTTACTCCACCTGAAGCTGAGCCCCGGCGATATCATCGAGATCGAGGGCGGCGAGCAGACCGCCGCGAAGGTCTGGCGGGCCGACCGCCAGGACTGGAACACCGACACCGTCCGTATCGACGGGTTCACCCGACAGAACGCCGACGTCGGCATCGGCGAGCGCGTCACCATCCGCAAGGCCGAGGCGACGAAGGCCGAGACGCTCGTGCTCGCCCCGCCCGAGGAGGCCAGCGTCCAGTTCGGCTCCGACGCCGCGGGGATGGTCAAGCGCCAGATCTTAAAACGGCCCGTCGTCGAGTCGGACATCGTCCCCGTGATGTCCTCGACGAACCACCCGTTCATGCGCTCGCCGGGCCAGGCCATCCCGCTGATCGCCGTCGAGACCGAGCCGGCGGGCATCGTCCTCGTCACCGAGGACACCGACGTCGAGCTCCGCGAGGAGCCCATCTCCGGCTTCGAGAAGACCGGCGGGGGCATCACCTACGAGGACATCGGGGGGCTGCAGGACGAGATCCAGCGGGTCCGGGAGATGGTCGAGCTCCCGATGAAGCACCCGCAGATCTTCCAGAAGCTCGGCATCGAGCCGCCGCAGGGCGTGCTGCTGCACGGCCCGCCGGGCACCGGCAAGACGCTGCTGGCGAAGGCCGTCGCCAACGAGACCTCGGCGAGCTTCTTCTCCATCGCCGGCCCGGAGATCATCTCGAAGTACTACGGCGAGTCCGAACAGCAGCTCCGGGAGATATTCGAGGACGCCGCCGACGAGTCGCCGGCCATCATCTTCATCGACGAGCTCGACTCCATCGCGCCCAAGCGCGAGGACGTCACCGGCGAGGTCGAGCGCCGCG
>CAZVOR010000096.1:0-7742 GCA_964628745.1 uncultured Halobacteriales archaeon | reverse complement strand
GGCGAGGTGCTGGTCCACGGCGTCGCGCTGAAGCCGGGCCACCCCGTCGCGCTCGGGGTCGTCGAGGACACGCCCGTCCTGATGCTCCCCGGCTACCCGGTCGCCTGCATCGTCAACGCCGTGCAGTTCCTCCGGCCGGTCGTCGAGCGGCTCGGTGGGCTCCCCCACCGTCCGCACCCGACCCGCCGGGCCCGCCTGGCCCGCAAGATCGCCAGCGAGCCCGGGACCCGGACGTTCGCCCGGGTGCGGCTCGAACCGGGGGACGGGAGCGACCGAGACGGGGGCGGGCCGGGCTGGACGGCCGACCCCACCCGGGCCAGCGGCGCGGGCGTGCTCTCGAGCGTCGCGCTCGCCGACGGCTGGGTCGTCGTCCCCGAGGCTCGCGACGGCCTCGACGCCGGGACGGTCGTCGACGTCGAGCTGTGGGAGTGGTCCGCGTGAGCCGGCGACAGTTCCACGAGCTGGCGACGTACGAGGAGGCCAGGGCAGCCATCGAAGGCCTCGACCTGGCACCGGACCCCGAGCGAGTCCCCCTCGCGGAGTCGCGGGGCCGCGTGCTGGCCGAGCGGGTCGAGGCGGACCGCGACGTGCCGGGGTTCGACCGCGCGAGCATGGACGGCTACGCGGTCCGGGCCCGGGACACGTTCGGGGCGGACGAGGCGGACCCGGTCTCGCTCGAGCTGGTCGGGGCGGTCCACGCGGGCGAGGCGCCCGCGGTGACCGTCGAGCCCGGCACGCTCGTCGAGATATCCACCGGCGCGGTCCTGCCGCCGGGCGCCGACGCCGTCGTCGTGGTCGAGCAGACGGACGAGGCCGGCGACGGGGTCCTGGTGCGCAAGCCCGTCGCCCCCGGCGACAGCGTGATGCTGGCGGGCGCGGACGTCGCGGCCGGCGCCCGGGCGCTCGGTCCGGGCACCCGCGTCACGCCCCGGGAGATCGGCCTGCTCGCCGCGCTGGGCGCGGAGACCGTGCCGGTCCGGGGCCGGCCCCGCGTCGGCATCGTCTCCACCGGCGACGAGCTCGTCCCGCCCGGCGAGCCCCTCGACGACGACCGCGGCCAGGTCTACGACGTGAACAGCGACACGCTGGGGGCGGGCGTCCAGGAGGCCGGCGGCGAGCCCGTCCGCTACCCCCACGCGGGCGACGACCTCGAGGCGCTCGAGCGCGTCCTCCTGCGGGCCGCCGACGAGTGCGACCTCGTGCTCTCGTCGGGGTCGACGAGCGCGAGCGCGGTCGACGTCATCTACCGCGTCGTCGAGGAGCGGGGCGAGCTCCTGCTCCACGGCGTGGCGGTCAAGCCCGGCAAGCCGATGCTGGTCGGTCGGCTCGGCGGCGCCGGCTACGTCGGCCTGCCGGGCTACCCCGTCTCGGCGCTCACCATCTTCCGGACGTTCGTCGCGCCGGCCCTCCGGTCGGCGGCCGGCCTGCCGGAGCCGGCCTCGGCGACGGCGTCGGCCGCGATGGCCGTCCGCGAGCGCTCGCCGGCCGGCCGGCACCGCTTCATGCCGACGGGCCTGGTCGAGGCCGCCGACGGGTCGCTGCTGGCCTACCCCGTGGACAAGGGCAGCGGTGCGACGACGAGCCTCGTCGAGGCCGACGGCGTCGTCGAGGTGCCGGCCGACGTCGAGTACCTGGCCGCCGGCGAGCCGGTCGAGGTCGCGCTGTTCTCCCCGGACGTCCGGCCGCCGGGGCTGCTCGGCGTCGGCGAGGACGACCCCGCGCTCTCGCGGCTGCTCGACCGGCTCGACCGGCCGCGCTACCTCCCGGTCGGCAGCCGCGAGGGCCGGCGCCGGCTCCGCGACGGCGTCCCCGACGTCGCCGTCGTCTCGGGACCGGCCCGCCGCGAGGTCGAGGCGGTCGACCTCGGCGGGTGGACGCGCGAGTGGGGGCTGCTCGTGCCCGACGGGAACCCGGAGGCGGTCGCCGGCACCGCCGACCTGGTCGACCGCGACCTCCGCCTGGTCAACCGGGCCACCACCTCGGGCCTGCGGGCCACCTTCGACGACCGCCTGGCGGCGCTCGCCGAGGGCCGGGGGACCGACCGCGCGGCCGTGACCGAGGCCATCGACGGCTACGGGCTGGCGGTGCGGGCCCACGAGAGCCCGGCGCGGATGGTGCTGGCCGGCAGGGCCGACGTCGGGCTGGGACTGCGGGCGACCGCCGCGTCGCTCGGGCTGGGCTTCGTCCCCCTCGGCGAGGAGCGCGTCGGGGTCCGCGCGAACCCCGACCGGACCGGCAAGCCGGGCGTCGAGGCGCTCGCGGCGGCGCTCGACGACCTCGACGGCGTGCTCGAGGGGCTGGTCGGCTACCGCGGCTGAACGTCGCATCCGCCGGCCAGCAGGGCGTCGTCGTCCACCAGCCCGGCGAGGCCGAGCCGGTCGACGAGCTCGCGGGTCGGCCGTCCGTCCGGCCCCCAGCCGCGGCGGGCGTAGTACGCGTCGAGCATCGCGTCGAACCGGTCCGGGTCGACGGCGTCCCCATCGGCGTCGTCGGCCGGCGGGGCCGCCAGCGCCGCCGGGAGCGAGTCGTCCGCCCGGGTCCACCCCTCGCGGACGTTGAACAGCCGTGTGAGGGTCCACACCCGCTCGCCGAGGTCGGCGAGGTCGGCCGCGCCGGCCGGGTGCCCGAGCGCCGTCAGCCACTCGGCGCCGACGTCCGCGAGGCTCTCGCCGACGAAGTCGTCCGCGATGAGGCACCAGCGGGCCGCCCGCTCGTCCTGCTCGGCGACGACGGCGCGGGCGGCCCGGTCCGGCGTCCACTCGCCGTCGAACGGCTCGCGCTCGACGGGCCGGGCCCGCCGGTGGCAGCCCCCGCGGTCGCTGGTCGCGTACGCCAGCGCCATGCTCGGCGCGGCCCGCGGGTCGTAGTTCGGCAGCTCGAGGCCCTTGACCGACGGCACGAGCCCGTCCCCGCCGTACCGCTCGACGGCGCGGTCGAGGCCGTCGGCGAGGACGTCGGCTAGCGGGGTCGCCCGCCGCGCGATGGCCTCCAGCAGCGACCGGGCGCCCGCCGGGTCGCCGAAGCTGAGCGGGGCGTCGAGGTGGCCCGCCTCGTCGGCGCGGACCACCCAGGCGAGGACGTTGCCGGCGCTCACGAGGTCGAGTCCCAGCCGGTCGCAGGTGGTCGAGAGGGTCGCGACGGCGCCGGCGTCGTCGATGCCGAGGCCCGCCCCGAGCGTCATCCCGGCGGCGCCCCGGACGACCCCCGGGCCGGCCTCGGAGTCGACGCGGAAGTCGCCCGGGACGCCCTCGTCGTCCCGCTCGCGGCCGACCGACCGCTCTCGAATCGCCTCGACGCCCACCTCGTCGGCGCCATCGAACCGGCCTGCGCGCCAGCCGCGAGTCGCGAGCGCACCGACCGCGTCGGCGAAGTCCACCGACTCCGCCGTTCCCCCGGCCCGCTGCCAGCGGCCCGCCGCGGAGTCCTCGAACCGGGCGGCGGCCGCCTCGCGGAGGCGCTCGACCGACGGGGGGACCGCCGGCGGGTCGCCGCGGGCGACGACGGCCTTCAGCCGCTTGGCCCCCATGACGGCGCCCGCCCCGCCCCGGCCGGCGTGGTGGTCGCCGCCGTCGGAGGCGACGGTCGCGTAGGCGACGCGGTGTTCGCCGGCCGGTCCGACGCACGCCGCGGTCCCGTCGTCGACCCGGTCCGCCGTCGCGGCCGCGTCGAGGCCCCACCACTCCTCGGCCGACTCGACCCGTGCCTCGCCGTCCGAGACGACGACCCGCGAGGGCCGCTCGGCGGCCCCGGTCACGAGCAGGAGCCCGTGGTCGCCGAGCGCGCCGGCCAGCCGGCCCGGGAACGAGCCGCCGCCGTAGGAGTCGAGAAAGCCCCCCGTCTGCGGGGACTTCGTCACCACGGCGTACCGCGGTTCGCCGGGGAGCAGCCCGGTGAGGGGCCCGACGGCGAACACCAGCGCGTTCCCCGGGGAGAGCGGCGCCACGCCGGGGCCGACCTCGTCGTAGAGCAGCCGGGCCGCCAGGCCCTTGCCGCCGACGAACCGCCGGCGCCAGGCCTCGGGGAGCGGCTCGCTGGAGACGCTCCCGGCACCGAGGTCGACCCGGAGCAGCCCGCCGGACGGGTGGCCCGCCATCGCCGAAACCTCGGCCCGGCGCGAGGATAAGGGTTGGGTAGGGAAAGGCCGACGTGGGCGGGTGGAGGGACGGCCGAAGGAGGCCGGAGGGACGGAGCGAAGGGAGGATGGAAGGAGGTCGAAGGGAGGGCGGAGGGCCGGGTCAGCGGGGTCGTGGGCGGGAGGGGCGGTCGAGGGTGCTGCGGGGCCGTAGGAGCCGGCTACCGTCGCCCGCGTCGCGGTCGAGGGAGGACCGCCCGCGGGGGACCACGAGCGACGGACGGTCCAGCGACAGGGGACGGTCGCCGGCGCCGTCGCTCCTCGCCGGTGTCCGGGAGGGGCCGTCGTGGTCGGGGGACCGTTGCTCCGTTCCGGGGGACGAATTCGCGCGCCAGCGTCGGAGTCGACCCCGACGGCGGAAACGCCGGTCTACCAAAAGTAGCTTGTCGCGACATACGCGCCGGTTGCCGCGACGTGGACCCCGAGAACCCCGGGATAGCCATCGCCTGGTTACCAGTTCGGTGGGGACCCGGCGGGCGGCTGGCCGCGCTCGGCCGGAGCGGGTTACGTCGGGGCTACCCCCGCTCGATGGCTCGCGGGCGGACGCCCGTACCACCCCTCGAGGCGACAGGGATTTCGGGCACGCGGCCGAGGCTCGACGCATGGGCACGGGGGTCATCATCGCGGGGGGGCGGTCCACGCGGTTCGGCGCCGCGGACAAGGCGGTCGCCGACCTCGCCGGGACCGCCATGGTCCGTCGCGTCGCGGACCGGATCGCCCCCGTCGTCGACGGCCTCGTCGTCAACTGCCGGGCGGAGCAGGTCGAGCCCGTCGGCGAGGCCCTCGAGGGCTGCGGGTTCGACCCGGCCTTCGCCGTGGACCCGGAGCGCGACCTCGGGCCGGTCGCGGGCATCCGCAACGGCCTGCGGGCCGCGCCCGACGGGTACGCGTTCGTCGTCGCCTGCGACATGCCGTTCGTCGACCCCGCCCTCGCCCGGCACCTCCGCTCCGTCGCCGAGGGGCACGACGCCGCCGTCCCGCGGCTGGACGACGGGTGGTTCCAGACGACCCAGGCCGTCTATCGGACCGGGGCGATGGCCGACGCCTGCGACCGCGCCCTCGACCGTGGCGACGGGCGCGTCGTCGACGCCCTGTTCGAGCTCGACTACGTGGTCGTCGGGGAGGCCGCCGTTCGCGAGCACGCGGACCTCCGGACCTTCGAGAACGTCAATACTCGGGCGGAGCTCGAGGCCGCCGCGGCGCGGCTCTCGGAGGGGTAGTCGACGCGGCCGGCACCGCGTTCGCCCGTCCGCCGCGGTCACTCGACGACGGACACGAGGGGGTCGTCGGCGATCATCCGGGCGAGCACGACCCTGGACGCCGGCGACCGTTCGAGCACGCCCTCGGCGACGGTCCGACCGACCGCCGCAAGCGACGGGTCGTCGACCATGTTGAGCAGCGGGACGACGCCGGCACCCGGCGGGACGTCCTTGTGACCGCCCCGCTCGCTGGCCAGGACCGCCGCCACGTCCTCCGCGCCGATACGGTCGCCTGGTTCGAGTCCGGTTATCTCGGCGACGCGTTCGGGCCGGTGGACGCGTCGCTCGTCGAGCGGCTCGCCGACGGCGCGGACGCTCGCGACTGGCACCACGGTGTCCGCCGATGCCGGGAGCCGCGGCTCGCGCTCGTTCGGCGCCTTCAGCCACCGCGTGCGAGCCCCGTCCGCCTTCACGAGGACCGCGTCGGCGAGGTCGGCCGCCGCGAGCTCGTCGACGACGGCCGGCTCGTAGCCCTCGTAGCGGTCGCCGTTCCGCCCGGGGACGACCCCGACCGGCCAGTCGACGGCGCCGCGCACCGCAGCGACGGGGTCGTCGGTCACGACGACGTCGGCCACGCGCTCGTCGAAGATGGGAATCCGGACGGTCGCGGTGACGACCGTCCGGCCGAGGCGCTCGGCCAGCGCGAAGATGGTGGACTTCTTCCCGCCGGCGCCGACGACGCAGGTCGTCCCGCGGTCGGCGCCGAGCGCTTCGACGAGATCCATCGGTACCGGAGCGTTCCGACCGCAGGGAGAAAGCGGGCGTGGTTCGCGTTCGGTCGACCGGGGCAGCGCTGGCCGCGCTCGCGGGTCAGTCGTCGGCCGAGACCGGCCCGTCGGTGGGCTCGACGCCGACCGCGATCTCCGCGGCGGCGGCCTTGTACTCGGGGATCTTCGCCCGGTCGTCGAGGACGTCGTTCGTCAGCCGGTTGGCCGAGGCGGCCGCGAAGTGCGGCGTCGTCCAGATGGAGCCCTCCTTGATGTCCTCGGTGACCTGGGCCTTGACCGTGATCTCGCCGCGTCGCGACGTGATCTTCACGTAGTCGCCGTCCTCGATGCCGTAGCGCTCGGCGTCGTTCGGGTGGACGTCGACGAAGTTCTCCGGGTGCTGGCGGTTCAGCGTCGGCGAGCGCCGGCTCATGGTGCCGGTGTTGTAGTGCTCCTCGAGCCGGGCGGTGGTGAGGATGAGCGGGTACTCCTCGTCCGGGACCTCCTTCGGCGGCTGGTGGCGCACGCCCTCGATGTGGCCGAGGCCGCTCTCGGTGCCGAACTCGTCCTCGTAGAGGAACGGGTCGCCCTCGTCACCCGGCTCCAGGCAGGGCCAGTGGATGCCCTCCTCGCCGAGCAGGTCGTAGGTCATCCCGTGGTAGCTCGGCATGACCTGGCGCATCTCCTCGAAGACGTCCTCGGGGCCGTCGAAGTCGAAGAGCCCCTCGCCGAAGAGGCGCGTGCCCACCTCACAGAGGATCTCGAAGTCGTGCTTGGTGCTCTCGTGGACCTTCTGGACCGGCCGCATGAGCTGGACGTGGCGGTCGGTGTTGGTGACGGTGCCGCCGCGCTCGGCCCAGGTGGTCGCCGGGAGGACGACGTCGGCGAACCGGGCCGTCTCCGTCATGAAGATGTCCTGGACGACCATGAACTCGAGCTGCCGGAGCCGCTCCTCGACGCGGTTGCCGTCGGGCTCGCTCATCACGGGGTTCTCGCCCATGATGTACAGGCCGTGGACCGACTTGCCGGCCTCGTGGGAGATCTCGACGTTGGTGAGGCCCGGTTCGGGCGGGACCTCGAAGCCCCAGACCTCCTCGACCGACCGGCGGGCCTCGTCGTCGTCGACCAGCTGGTAGCCCGGCAGGACGTTCGGCATCGCGCCGACGTCGCAGGTGCCCTGGACGTTGTTCTGGCCTCGCAGCGGGTTCACGCCCGTCCCTGGGCGGCCGACGTTCCCCGTGATCAACGCCAGGTTGATCTCGTTCTGGACGTTGTCGACCCCGCAGGCGTGCTGGCTCATCCCCATCCCGGTGAAGATGGTGGCGTTGTCGGCCGTGGCGTACTTCTCGGCCGCGAGCTCGATGTCCTCGAGCGGGACGCCGCACTCCTCGGCGGCCGCCTCCGCGTCGAAGTCCTCGAGCGTCTCGACGAGGTGGTCGAAGCCCTCGGTGCGCTCCTCGATGAACGTCTCGTCGATCCAGCCGTTGTCGAGGACCGTCTTGATGACGACGTTCAAAAGCGGGATGTCGGTCCCCGGGTTGGGCTGGAGGTGCATGTGGCGGTCGGTCTCGTCGATCTGGAACGACCGGGTCGTCTTGTTGGCGTGGGGGTCGACCTGGATGACGGTCGCGCCGTCGAGGACGG
>CAZVOR010000095.1:0-7803 GCA_964628745.1 uncultured Halobacteriales archaeon | reverse complement strand
AGGTCGCCCAGGTCACCGAGGTCACCATCCGGAACCGGTACCAGGAGCAGATCGAGGCGATGGGCATCCACGGGTAGGCAGGGAAGCCCGGTCCGCACGTCAGCGGGCCGCCGTTAAGCCGTTTCCCACCCGGTCGCGCCCACCCAGCCGGTTCCACCCGATGCGCCCTGCGGCCCGTCGCCCCGCGTGCGCTCGTCCGCCTCCGGCCGTAGCCGCGCCCGTGCCGCCCATACCCTCCCGCTCGGCGAGGGTTGAAATACGGGAACGCGACCAATCGGCGACGTGACCTGACCCCGGTCCGGGCCGGTCGGCGACAGCGCGGCACGGACGGCCCGGAATCGAGCGTGCCGCCTGTCCGCCATCCGGGTTAGATTCAAGCCCGCGAGGCCGCTATCGGACGACGGATGCGGCTCGAGGACTACATCGAGGGGTTCGCGCCGGACGAGGCCGACGAGCGCCGGCGACTGGCCCGCGAGAAGTCCTACGCGATTATCGACCACCTCGACGACGTCAAGCGCCGGCTCGAATCCGTCAAGCAGAGCGGCTCCCTGTTCGGCAGCACGGCCCCGTCCATCTTCGTCGGCCGGTCCGGTTACCCCGCCGTCTCGACGGGCATCCTCGCTCCCGTCGACGCGGAGGCCCCGGCCGAGGAGTTCGCCACGAGCGGCCGGTGGTACCGCAGGGGGCTGGACATCGAGCACGTCCTCCAGTATCGCACCGGGCTACTGAACTCGAACCGGTCCGCGAACGTCGACGTCCACGACGTCTGGGACGGGTTCGTGGGCGTCCAGCGCGAGGTCGCCATCGCCGACCGGCCCGTCGACGTCGAGATCGGCCTTTCCGACACGCTCGACCTCGACCTCGACGTCGACGACGTCACCACGCCGACCGGTCCCCGTGCCAGGGCGGAATCCGCGACGCTGACGGAGAACCCGCACGTGCCGCGGGCCGTCCAGAAGACGCTCGAGGACGACGACTGGCAGGCACAGGGTGCGATGACCTACCTCTACCGGCGGGGGTTCGACGTCTACGACATCAACACCATCCTCTCGGCCGGCGCGCTCGGCAGAGACGACCAGCGTCGGCTGGTGCCGACCCGGTGGTCCATCACCGCCGTGGACGACGTCGTCGGCCAGTACCTCCGGGGCCGCATCAGGAACAATCCGGGCGTCGACGAGGTCCAGGTCTGGATGAACGAGTACGTCGGCAACCGGTACTGGGTCGTGCTCGCACCGGGGCAGTGGGAGTTCGAGCTCGTCGAGATGAAAGCGCCGGGGAGCGTCTGGAACCAGGACCCGGCCGGCGAGGTCTGGATGGGCAGCGCCCACGAGGGGTTCGAGGGCCGGACGGGCTACGTCGAGGAGACCGCGGGGGCCTACTACGCCTCGCGACTGGGCGTCCTCGAGCACCTGCACGACGAGGGACGGCAGGCGAAGTGTCTCGTGCTCCGGGAGGTCTCCGACGAGTACTGGGCGCCGGTCGGGGTCTGGCAGATCCGCGAGAGCGTCCGGAACGCCTTCGACGGCCGCTTCGGCGAGGCCGAGACGTTCCACGGCGCCGTCAGGACCGTCGCCGAGCAGCTCCCGGTGTCGTACGCCGAGCTGGCCCGCAAGTCTCACCTCGTCGCGGGGCTCCAGGCCGACCTCGCAGACTTCGCCTGAGCGCCGGACGTCTCGGCAGGCCGGGGTCTTCAATGCGCTTTTCCCGGCGCCCGTCCTGAAGCCGTCATGGACCGCGACGACATCGTTGCCCGTTCGCGCGCGCTCCTGGTCGCCCTCGGTGCCGCCGGCGCTGGCATCGTGGCCGCCATCGCGCTCACCCTCGTCGCGGCATCGGTGATCGCCGCGCTCGGACTCGACCTCGGGGTCATCCCCTCGGTCGTGCTGACCCTCGTGCTAACGGCCGGCGTCGGGTTCGGCGGCGTTTCGCTGGCCTACGTGGCCTGGAGGGGGCACGACTGGTCGTTTCTCGCTGCCCGGGTGCCCACGGTCCCCGACCTCGCGTGGATCGGCGGCGGTTACCTGCTCGCGATGCTGTCGGTGATCGTCGCCTCGGTCGTCATCGGGCTGGTCGGCGCGGAGGCCGCCCCGAACCAGCTCAGCGAGCTGGGGCTTGAGCACCCGTCGCTGCTGCTTTTGCTCGTGCCGGCCAGCCTCCTGCTCATCGGGCCGGGCGAGGAGCTGCTGTTCCGGGGCGTCGTACAGGGGACCTTGCGCCGGGCGTACGGCCCGGTCGGGGCCGTCGTGCTGGCCAGCGCCATCTTCGCGGGCGTGCACTACGTGGCCTTGACCGGGGGGGTGGGTCCCAGGCTGACGTCCGTCGCCGTTCTCTTCCTCCCGAGCCTGGTGCTCGGCGCGGCCTACGAGCGGACGGGGAACCTCGTGGTCCCCGCGCTGGTCCACGGGCTGTACAACTCGACGCTCGTGGTGCTGCTCTACCTCGGGCTCCGGTACTCGAGCGTCGACCCCGCGGCCGCCGGGCTGGTCCCCTGACGCGGCCTACGCCGCGTTCAGGTTCGACCAGGCCTCCTCGACCATCTCCCCCGTCTCCTCGACGATGCCGGCCCAGGTCCCGTCGTCCGGGGCCATCCCGACGAGCCTGGCGACCTTCATGATGGAGACGTGGTAGACCTGCTGGACGCCCGGCTCGTCCTCCCAGACGATGACGTTACACGGGAACAGGCCGCCGATCCGGTTGTCCGAGGCGTCGAGCGCCCGGTCGGCCATCGCCGGGTTGCACGCTCCCAGCGCGTAGTAGGGGGCGCGTCCCGCGTCGACCTTCTCGTTGAGCAGCTCGGAGGGGGAGAACTCCGTGGCGACGCCGAACCCGGCGGCCGTGAACGCCTCGCGGACGTGCTCGACGGCGTCCTCGTGTGCCATCTCCAGCGTGGCGCGCCTCTCGCCTATGTCCTCCGCGCGGAGCCGCGTCGGATCGATGGGAAGGTTCATGGGCGCCACCACGACCTCCTGCCTCAAAAGCGTAGAGTCCGGTGCGAGCCGTGCCGGCCCGGCGTCAGAGCGGCACGGGCAGCCAGGACAGCCAGCGGAGCACCCGCGACGGCGCGACGAGCGGCGGGTGGAGGACGAGCCAGTCCAGCAGGGCGAGCCCGGCGCCGTGGGCGACGACCGACGGGAAGATGGAGCGGCTCCGGTAGTCGACGGCGCCGAAGAGCACGTCCGTCGGTCCCGACAGGACGAGCTCGATCGGCGGTTTGGCCGCGTGGGCCAGCGCGTAGGCCACCGGGCTGATGAACACCGCCTTGAAGCCGACCTCGCGGACGCCCACGCAGAGCAGCCCCCGATAGTAGGTCTCGGCGGCCAGGACCACCACGAACTGCTTGAGCGCGTGCGGCCCGAACGCCGCCGGCGCCGCGGAGTCGAGCCCCCACATCGGGTAGAAGGCGCGGATGGACGGGAGCGAGGAGCCGACGACGTAGAACGGCAGCACGAACAGCGCGAGCAGCGCGGCGTTCCGGGCGGCTCGGCGGTCGACCCGCCAGCCCAGGTCGCGGCCGAAGGCCGCGGCCAGCGCGCCGGGTACCAGCAGGAACGTGACGCCGTCGCGGACGACGCGGGCGTCGATTCCCTCGCTGCCCCAGGCCGTCCAGACGACGGTGAGGGCGACGCCCACGAGCAGCGACAGCTGCACCCAGGACAGCCTGGGTGGCTCCCGCCGTCGGACCGCGCCGTGGCCCACCGCTACTCCGTGGGGACGGGTCCGACGCCGACGGCCTCGCGGATTGCCCCGACGAACTCCCGGCGGGTCGCGAAGTAGGTCGTCTCGACGTCGGCGAGGACGTCGGCCAGCTCCCGGGCACCGTCCGGCGTCCTGATGGTCGTCGCCCCCTCCTTGCGCTCGACCTCGCTCGCCTCTATCGGCCAGGTCAGTCGCGAGGCGACGCGGGCCACCGGCGCGCCCTCGACGGGGGTTGCGTCGCCGAGTTCGACCGCGGGTTCCGCTTTCTCGTCGCCCTCGTCGTCGGCGTCCTCGGCCATGGCAGGCGGTTGGCTCGTCCGTCGATTAAGTGCTTCGTTCGGCGGTTCGTCCGGTGGCCCCGGGTCGGGCTGTTCGCACGTACGGCGACGGATCGAACCAGCGGAGGGGGGTAGGAGGGTCGCCGCCGCGTCGGGTTCCGGGTCCCGTCAGCCCGCCGTCGCCCGACCGTCTGACGCCGACAGTATCCTTTTGGTGCGCCGCTCCGAACCCGGCCGCATGACCAGTCTCGCGGAGGTCTACCAGGGGGCCCGGAACGAGAGCCTCCGGCGACTCTACCTCGGGACCGGGCTGTTCGCCGCCGGCGCGCTGTTGAGCGTCGTGGCCATCGTCATCGCCTCGACGGACGTGCTGGGGCCGCTCGGGCTCGGGATGTACGCCGCCCGCGAGCTCGCCGGCGTGCTCGCCGGGCTCGGCATCCCGGCCGTCTTCGTCGGCGTCTTCACCGTCCTGCCCGCGAGCGACCGCGAGCGCGCCATCGCCGCCGTCGGGGGCTCCGTCGCCGTCCTCGGCGTCGTGCTGTTCTGGTCGACCTACCCCGAGCAGTGGATCGGCGCCGCCCAGAACCACCTCACGCTGCCGGTCACCGCCGTCTACTTCGCCGGCGTCATCACCACGTTCTGGTCGCTGTTCACCGCCGTGACCAACTTCAAGACCCGGAACGACCCGGGCGGCACGGTGACGCTCAAGCGCACGGTGGCCGGCGAGACCCAGCTCGTGGAGGTCCCCGTCTCCGAGCTGCAGGGCCGGGACGTCGGCGAGCTCGGCGGGCTCGGCGGCGTGGGCGTCGTCGGCGACGTCGACCGCGGGACGGTTTTGTCCGGGGACGAGCGGCCCGGGGGCGAGGACGCGGTGGTCGAGCGGGCCGACGGTCGGTCGGCCGACTCGACCGGCCGGTCCGACCGTCCGGCCCGGCGGGAACTCCGCCGCGGCGGGAGCCCCACGACGCCCGCCAGCGACGGCGGCACGCAGGCCGAACGGCCTCGAACGCCCGGGGTCGGCGACCGCGCCACGGCCCACGCGTCGAACCCCGACCGGTACTGCGGCAACTGCGAGCACTTCGACTACGTCCACGGCGAGGGCGGCATCCAGCCGTACTGCGGCTTCAACGACGAGCTGATGGACGACATGGCGCCGTGCGACGAGTGGACGCCGAACGCGTTCCACTGACGCGCGGTGGTCGGGACGGGTTCCCGACCGAGTCCGCACGGTGGCGGGGTTGGGCTGCGACTCAGTCCAGGAACTCCCGGAACCCGTCGACCTCCCTCGCGTTGAGCACGTCCGCCGCCTCCGCCCAGCCCCGGCGCGACGTGTGCACCCCGTAGCGCAGGTACTCGAACTCGGCCGGCCGGTGGGCGTCCGTGTCGATGGCGATGGTCGCCCCGGCCTCGACGGCCCGGCGGACGGCCTCCCCCTGCAGGTCCAGCCGGTGCGGATTCGCGTTGACCTCGAGGGCGACGCCGTTGGAGGCCGCCGCCTCGGCGACGGCGTCGACGTCGAGCGCGAGGCCGGACCGCCGGTTCAGCAGCCGGCCCGTGGGGTGGCCGAGGACGTCGACCTCGGGGTGCTCCATCGCTGCGACCAGCCGCTCGGTCCCGTCCCCGTCGAGGGCGACGTGCGGCGAGGCGACGACGAGGTCGAGCGCCTCGAGGACGTCGTCGCGCACCGAGAGGCCGCCGTCGGCGTCGATGTTCGCCTCGACGCCCGCGAACAGGGCGACGTCGCTCTCGCCGTCGACCGCGCGGACCGCGTCGGCGAGCTCGAGCAGCTCGTCGTCCTCGACGCCGACGCCGCCGACCATCCCCGGCCCGGTGGCGTGGTCCGCGATGCCGAGGTACTCGTGGCCGTAGGCGGCCGCTCCCTCGGCCATCTCCTCGACGGTCGCGTCGCCGTCCGACCAGACGGTGTGGACGTGCAGGTCCCCGCGGAGGTCCGCCAGCTCGAGCAGATCGGGGAGCGTCCCGTCGGCCGCGGCCGCCAGCTCCCCGCCGTCCTCGCGCAGCTCCGGCGCCATCCACGGCAGGCCGACCGCGGCGTAGACCGACTCCTCGGTCTCCCCGGCCACGCGCGTGCCGACCCGCTGCCCCGCGTCGGGGTCGTCCACCTCCGAGACGTCGAAGACGCCGTACTCGTTGACCTTCAGGCCCCGCCGGATGGCCAGCGTCCGGAACGCGACGTTGTGGTCCCGCGAGCCGGTGAAGTACTGTAGCGCGCTGCCGAACTCGTCGGGGTCCACGATGCGGAGGTCGACGCGGAGCCCTCGCGCCCGGACGCTGACCTTGTCCGACCCGGCCTCGATGACGTCGTCGACCTCGGACCAGTCGAGCAGCCGGTCGACGACGGCATCGTGGTCGGCGCCGGCGGCGAGCAGGTCGACGTCGCCGATGGTCTCCCGCCACCGCCGCAGCGAGCCGGCCGACTCGCAGCGCCCGACGGCCTCGCTCCCACGCAGGTGGTCGAGCAGCGCCTCGGCGACCGGCAGCGCGTCGGCGAGCAGGGCGCGCTCGCGGGACTGCCTGGCGAACTGGAGGTTCTCGAGGATGTTCTGTTCGGTCTTCGAGCCGTAGCCGTCCAGCTCGCGGATCTTCCCCGCCCTCGCGGCGGCTTCGAGCTCGTCCAGGTCGGCGACGCCGAGGGCCTCGTAGAGGTCGCCGACGGTCTTGGGGCCGACGCCCTCGACGCGCGTGAGCGCCGCGATGTCGACGGGGAGCTCGCGCCGCGCCGCCTCGAGGGCCTCGATCTCGCCGGTCGAGAGGTACTCCCGGATCTTGCTCGCGATGGCGTCGCCGACGCCCTCGATGGCCGAAAGCGCGTCCGCCCCCTCCGCGGCGACGGCCTCGATGGGCTCCGGGTGCGCGCGGATGTTCTCGGCGGCCCGCCGGTAGGCCCGCGGCCGGTAGGGGTCGTCCTGGGCCTCCAGCCGGTCGGCCAGCTCCTCGAACAGCGCGGCGATTTCGCGGTTCCGGCTCACGACCGCGGCCGCCTCCCGTCCTCCCGCCCGAGCGCCTGCTTGAGGAAGGACACCCACCGCTTCCGGTCCGCCGCCTCCCTGGCGTCCGCCTCGGCCTCGAGGGTCGTCGGCTCGAGCGAGGCGAGCGCGTTCAGGGCGCGGTCGATGCCGAGGACGCTCTCCGCGAGCCGCTCGCCCTCCTCGTAGCTGACCTCTCCGGCCTCGATGGCCTGCCGGCGGGCCAGCCGCTCGCGCCGCAGCGACCGCTTGGCGCGCTCGACCCGATCGCGTTCGCCCGGCGGAACGGCGTCCAGCCGCTTGATCTCGAAGACGAACTCGCGGAGGTCGAGGGGGTCGCCCCCGACCTCGATTCGCTCCGGGATGCGCGAGCCGACGGTCGAGCCCTCGCGGTCGATCCGTTCGAGGAGCCGCTTGCGCTCGTACCCCTTCACGGCCCCCCGTAGGAGGGCGCGCGATAAAAGGTGCGACGGTGGCCGCCGTCGCGGGCTCTCGACGCCGCCTCGACTCGTTACCCAAACCCCTTTGCTCGCGGGTCGCCAACCGCGAGGCGATGGCGACGTGCGACGTGTGTGGGCGGCAGGAGGACATGCCGTACAACTGCCACTACTGCGGCGGTTCGCACTGCGCCGAGCACCGCCTCCCGGAGAACCACGACTGCCCGGGGCTCGAGAACTGGGACGACCCGTCGGGCGTCTTCGACAGCGGCTTCGACGACTCCGTCCGCAACCGCGGCAGTCGCGGGTCCTCCGTCCTCGACGCCGCCACCGGCGCCGGCGGGCCCCTGGCCTACGTCCGCGGGAACGCGACCTACCTCTTCCTGGCCCTGATGTGGGTGACCT
>CAZVOR010000094.1:0-8051 GCA_964628745.1 uncultured Halobacteriales archaeon | reverse complement strand
CCGACGTCGACGGCGGTACCGACCCCGACGTCGACCGCCGTACCGACCCTGACGCCGATACCGACGCCGACGTCGCTCCCGACGCCGACGGCCATCCCGACCGCCACGCCGACGCCCACGCCGTCGCCGGCACCCAACGCGACACCGACCCCCACTCCGGCCCCGACGCCGACACCATCGCCGACGCCGAACGCGACGCCGACCGCCACCCCGTCGCCGACGGCGACGGCGTCGCCGGCTCCGCCCCCACCACCGCCACCCCGGCCACCGCCGCCGGACTCCCCTGCCCCGACGGCGTCCGCCACGCCGACCGCCGGGTCGCCGTCGCCCGTGGTCGTGGAGGCGGCGACGGTGAGCCCGACGCCCGCGTCGGTGACCGAGTCCGCGTCCCCCGCGCCGACGGCCGGGGGGACGGCCTCCGGGTCACCGTCGCAGCGCGACGCGGTGGCCATCGACTCCCGGGCCACGGTCGACCTGGGGCTCGGCTCGACGGAGGATGGCGGTCGGTCGTCGGGCTACCTCGGGTTCGGCGCGGCGTTCGTGATGATCACCGTGCTGTCGGCGGCGCTGCTCTGGGCCCGGTCGGGCTGACGGTAACGACGCCTTACCGGCGACCGCCCGCCGACGGCGGCCGGTAGTCAGCGGGCGCGGTCGGTCGATTCCCCCGGTTCGCCGTCTCCCCCAATCGCCATCGCTCGCCGGCCACGCCGCGTTCCCGTTCGAACAGGGTTATATATCCCTCGTTCGACACGTCACGGTATGCCGGTCGACATCGAGGGCGCGCTGCGCGAAGGGGCGGAGCGCACCGCGGCGCGGAACGGGCTGGTGTTCGCCGGGATCCTGTTCGCCATCGGGATCGTAAACGGCCTGTCCGCGAGCAGCCTCTGGCGCGGGATGGCCCAGCAGGGGGCGCCCTGGTCGGCCGGGACGATGCCGCCCGCGCCCTCGCTCGGGCTGTCGCCCGCGGTCGCCGGGTTGCTGTCGCTCGTCCTGACGGTCGCGTCGCTCGTGGTGACGATCGGCGCGCTCCGGACGTTCGTGAGCGACGAGACCGAGCGGATCCCGGCCGGGTACTTCACCCGCAACGTCGTGCTGGCGGCCGTGAACCTGATCGTGGGCGGCATCGTCTTCGCCGTCGTCGTGGCGATCGGGTTCGTGCTGCTGGTCGTGCCCGGCGTGTTCCTGCTCGTGAGCCTGTTCTTCTGGAACGTCTACGTGGTCGTGGAGGACCGGAACTTCGTCGACGGGATGCAGCGAAGCTGGGCGCTGACCCGCGGCCACCGCTGGCGGCTGCTCGCCCTCGGAATCGTGGTGGGGCTCATCGCCGCGGTCGTCAGCGCCGTGTTCGGCCTCCCCGCTCCGGTGCTCCCCCGCTCTATCGCCTTCGTCGTCGCCCAGGTCGGCTCCGCGCTCGTGAGCGTGTTCGTGACCGCGACCGTCGCGCGCACCTACGTCCAGCTGCTCGCCCTGGAGGGCGGCGGGAGCTCCGGCGCGGCGGCCGAGGAGGCGGCCGCGGCGTAGCCCGCTGGTCGCCGTGCGGGCTGCCCGGTGCGGCTACGCGCCCTCGCCGAGCAGGTGGACGAGCAGCCCGTTCTGGGCGTGCAGCCGGTTCTCGGCCTGCTCCCAGGCGAGGCAGGCGTCGGACAGCAGCACCGCCTCGGTGATCTCCTCGCCGCGGTGAGCCGGCAGGCAGTGCAGCACCCTCGCGTCCGGCCCGGCGCGGTCGAGCAGCGCCGCGTCCACCTGGAACCCCTCGAAGTCGGCGAGGCGCCGCTCGCGCTCGTCGTCGTGGCTCATGCTGACCCAGACGTCGGTGTAGACGGCGTCGGCGCCTTCGACGGCGGCCGCCGGGTCGGCCGTGGTCTCGACCGTGCCGGGGTGCGCGCCGGCCCGCTCGAGCACGGACGTCCCGACGCCGTACCCCTCGGGCGTGGCGACGGTCACGTCGAGGCCGACCATCGCCGCGCCGACGACGAACGACCGCGCGACGTTGTTCCCGTCGCCGACCCACGCCACGGAGACGCCCTCGAAGCCGCCGAACGCCTCGCGGAGCGTCAGCAGGTCGGCGAGCGTCTGGCAGGGGTGGGCGCGGTCCGTCAGCCCGTTGACGACCGGGACCGTCGAGTGGGCGGCCAGCTCCTCGACCGTCGCGTGCTCGGCGGTGCGGACCATCACGGCGTCCACGTACCGCGAGAGCACCCGCCCGGTGTCGGCGACCGGCTCGCCCCGGCCCAGCTGCATGTCGCGGGCCGAGAGCACGAGCGCGTGGCCGCCGAGCCGCGCCATGCCCACCTCGAAGGAGACCCGGGTGCGGGTGCTCGGCTGCTCGAAGAGCATCGCGAGCGTGCGGTCCGGCAGCCGGCGGTACGGCTCGCCGGCGCGGTGGGCCGCCTTCAGGTCGGCCGCGAGGTCGAGCACGGGCTCGACCGCCGGCAGGTCGTCGACGTCGAGGAGGTGCCGGACGGCGTGGCCGTCGCCGTCGGTCATCCACCGACCACCACCGCGTCGGTGGCGCTCATCCGTCCACCAGCCCCCGGGCGACCTCGGTCAGGACGTCGATGCTCCGGTCGAACGCCGCGAGCGGGAGCCGCTCGGTCGGCGCGTGGTCGAGCGACGAGTCGCCCGGCCCGTAGCTGACCATGGGGCAGTCCCACGCGGCCGCGTAGAGGTTCATGTCGCTGGTGCCGGTCTTCCGGAGCTGTCTGGGCTCGCCGCCGCGGGCGCGGATGGCGGCCCGGAACCCGCGGGCGGGCTCGGTGCGGGGGCTCTGCATCACCGGCGGGATGGCGTCGGTCCACCGGACCGTCCCGGCCTCGAGCGCGCCGTCGGCCACCTCGCGGACGGCGTCGACGCCCTCGTCCGGCGGCACGCGGAGCTGCACGTCCATCGTCGCCTCGACCGAGAGGCCGTCGTCGCTGGGGCCGCCCTCGACGGCGACTGGCTTGGTCGTCACCCGCTCGAAGACGGGCGTCCACTCGTCGCCCTCGAAGGCCGCCCCCACGCGCGCCCACCAGGCCATCGCGTCCTCGATGGCGTTGGGCTCCGGCCGCGAGCTGTGCCCGGACTCGCTGGTCGCCACGTAGGTGCCCGCGAGCATCCCCCGGTAACCTAGCGTCACGGCGTCCCAGCCGCTCGGCTCGCCGTTGACGACGGCGCCGGGCGGCTCCCGCTCGGCGACGAGGTGCCGGGCGCCGCGGGAGCCGGCCTCCTCGCCGACGACGCCGGCGAAGGACGCGTCCGTCTCCACGGCCGCGACGGCCAGCGCGGCCAGCGAGCCCTTCGCGTCGACGCTCCCCCGGCCCCAGAGCTCGCCGTCCTCGACGCGCACCGGGATCTCGCCCGGGACGGTGTCGACGTGCGAGGTGAGCAGGACGCCGTCGTCGCCCGGCGCCCGGACGTTGCCGACGTCGTCGACGAACGCCTCCCGGCCGTGGGCCTCGAGGAACTCGGCGAGCCGGGCCGCGGCGGCGGCCTCGTCGCCGCTCACCGAGGGGGTCTCGACGAGCTCCCGCAGCAGCCCGCGGGCCGCCCCGGCGTCGACGGCGGCCGTCACGCGGCCGACCCCCTGCCGGCGGCACCCATCACGTTCCCTCCGCGTCGAGCACGGCCGCCAGCGCCTCGACGACCGCGTCGGCGTCGTCGCGGTCCACGGTCAGCGGCGGGAGCAGGCGGACGACGGTCCGGCCGGCGGGCAGCGCGAGCACCCGGTGCTCGAGCGCCAGGTCGCGCAGCGCGGCGTTCGCCCCCCGCCGGACCTCGACGCCGAGCATGAGGCCCGCGCCCCGGACGTCCCGGACCGCGTCGCCGAGGCGCTCTGCGAGCGCCCCGGCGAGGTAGCCGCCGACGTCGGCCGCGTTGGCGGCCAGCTCCTCCTCGGCGATGACGCCGAGCGTCGCGGCGACGGCGGCGCAGACGGCGGGGCCCCCGCTGACCGTCGAGCCGTGGTCGCCGGCGTCCGCGGCGACCCAGTCGGCGCAGAGCGTCGCGCCGACGGGCAGGCCGTTGGCCAGCCCCTTCGCCGTCGTCAGGACGTCCGGCGTGACGCCCGCGGCCTCGCAGGCCCACAGCGCCCCCGTCCGGCCCAGCCCCGTCTGTATCTCGTCGACGACCATCGCGGCGCCCGCGTCGGCGGTGGCCTCGCGGACCGCCTCGAGGTAGCCCGCGGGCGCGGGGTTGACGCCGCCCTCGCCCTGGACGGGCTCGACGATGACCGCGGCGGTCTCGTCGTCGACGGCCTCGGCCACCGCGTCGGCGTCGCCGTACGGCACGAACTCCACGCCGCCGGCCAGCGGGCCGAAGCCGGCCTTGTATTGCCGCTTCCACGTGGCGGCGAGCGCGCCCATCGTCCGGCCGTGGAACGCCTGCATCGTCGAGACGATGCGCTCGCGGCCGGTCGCGTGGCGGGCGAACTTCAGCGCGGCCTCGTTGGCCTCCGTCCCGGAGTTGGCGAGCCAGACGTTCCCGAGGCCGGCCGGCGCGGCGTCGGCCAGCGCCGCGTAGGCCGCGTCCCGGGCGTCGGTCGGGTAGGAGCCCTGCACGTAGGTCAGCCGCTCGAGCTGCTCGACGACGGCCCCGACGACCGCGGGGTGGCCGTGGCCGGCGGGCACGCAGGCGTAGGACGCCCCGAAGTCGAGGTACTCGGTGCCGTCGTCGCCGTGCAGGCGGGCGCCCTCGCCCCGGTCGATGCGGACGGGCTTCTCGGTGAAGACGAAGCCGCCCGTCACGCCTCGCCCTCCTGCTCCGCCACCGCCCCCGGGAGCACGTGCGTGCCGCCGCCCTCGAGCGCCGCCGTGACGGGCGCGTCGGCGTTCGCGTCGGCGACGACCACCTCGGTCGCGCCGCCGGAGAGCGCCTCGACCGCCGCCATCACCTTCCGGGTCATGAAGCCGGCGGCGGCGTCCTCGAGCGCCGCGCGGTCGTCCGGCGTCGCCACGCGCTCGATGACCGTGGCCGGGTCGTCGGGGTCCGCGAGGACGCCCGGGACGTCCGTGAGCACGACGAGCGTCGCGCCGAGCGCGGCGGCGACGGCCGCGGCCGCCCGGTCGGCGTCGGTGTTGACCGCCGTGAAGCGGCCGCCGTCGGCGTCGTCGCCCTCGTCCGCCAGCATCGGCGGCCCGACGACGGGCACGTGTCCCGCGTCGAGCAGCGTCTCGAGCAGGTCGGCGTTGACCGTCTCGATGGTCCCCGAGTGGTCGCCCCGGCGGATCTTCCGCTTGCCGCCCTCGACGACGCGGACGGCGGACTTGCGCCGGCCGGCGAGCAGCCGGCCGTCGACGCCGGCGAGCCCGACGGCGTCCACGCCGGCGTTCTGCAGCCCGGTCACCAGGTCGGTGTTCACCCGGCCGAACGCCATCTCGAAGACCTCCATCGTCTCCGCGTCGGTGAACCGGCCGACGACGCCGTCCGGGGTCTCGACGTACTCGGGTTCCATGCCCATCCGCTCCAGAGCCTCGTCGACCGCCGTCGAGCCGCCGTGGACGACGACGAGGCGCTCTCCGCGCTCGACGAGCGACGCCACGTCCGCGAGGGCGCCGGCCGGCTCGACCGCCCGGGCGCCGCCGATCTTCACGACTACGGTCATGGTTCGCTGGGGGTGGTCAGGGCGCGCCGACGGGGTGCAGCCCGCGGAAGCCGAGCCCGGCCGTCTCCTCGAGGCCGCACGCGAGGTTCGCGGCGTGCACCGCCTGGCCGGCGGCGCCCTTCATCACGTTGTCGATGGCCGAGAACACGACCAGCCGGCCGTGTGCCTCGTCGACCTCGAAGGCGAGCTCGACGAGGTTCGTCCCGGCGACGGCCTTCGGCTCCGGGTAGCGGTAGACGCCGCCCGAGCCGCCGAGCAGCCGCACGAACGGCTCGTCGCCGTAGGCCTCGCGGTAGGCCCGCCAGAGGGCCGGCTTCTCGACCGGCGCCGCCGGGAACAGGTGGCTCGTCGCCGCCGCGCCGCGGACCATGTCCACGGCGTGGACCGTGAAGGCCGGGTCGAGGCCGAGCGCCTGCTCGATCTCCGCCTGGTGGCGGTGGCCCGTCGGGGCGTACGGCCGGACGACGCCCGAGCGCTCCGCGTGCGACGAGGCCCGGCCGCCGCCGGCGCCGCCCTCCGAGGAGCCGACCTTCACGTCGACGACCGCGCGGTCGTCCGGCGCGAGGAGGCCCGCCTCGACCAGCGGGTAGAGCCCGAGGATGGACACCGTCGCGTTGCAGCCCCCGGCGGCGACGAGGTCGGCGCCCGGCAGGTCGTCCCGGGACAGCTCGGGCAGGCCGTAGACGGCCTCGCCGAGCAGCTCGGGCCGGTCGTGGCCGTCGTAGTACTCGTCGTAGGCCGCCGGGTCGGCGAGCCGGAAGTCCGCGCTGAGGTCGACCACCACGTCGGCGGCGTCGCGGAAGTCGTCGATGCGCTCCATCGAGACGCCGTGGGGCGTCGCGGCGAACAGCACGTCGACCGCCTCGAGCTCGGCCGGGTCGGAGAATCGCAGGTCGAGGTCGCGCAGGTTCGGGTGGACGTAGCCCACCGCCCGCCCGTCGTACCGCCGGCTGGTGGCGAACGCCGGTTCGAACGCCGGGTGGTCGGCGAGCAGCCGGAGCAGCTCGCCGCCGGCGAAGCCGCTGCCGCCGACGACCCCGGCGGCGAGGCTCACGCCTCCACCCCGACCTCGTCCGCGACCGTCGCCTCGAGCCAGTCGACGATGCGCGCGGGCACGTCGACGTCGACGGCGTCGTTGAGCGCCTTGAACTCGACCGTGTGGTTGACCTCGTGGACGGTGTAGCCCGAGGGCCCGCCGTTCGTCACGCCGGTCTCCATCAGGTCGACCCCGAGCAGGCCGCCGCCGACGGCCGCGGCCGCGCGCTCGACCAGGTCCGCGACCTCGTCGTCGACGGCGAACGCCTCCACGGACGCGCCCTTCGCGGCGTTGGTCAGCCAGTGGTCCGAGCTGCGGGCCATCGCCGCGACGGGCTCGCCGTCGGCGGCGACGACGCGGATGTCCCGGCCGGGCTTCTCGACGTACTCCTGGATGTAGAACACCTTGTGCTCGTAGTGGCCGAGCGTCTCCTTGTGCTCGAGGATGGCCTCGGCGGCGGTCCGCGAGTCGATCTTCGCCATCAGCCGGCCCCACGAGCCGATGACCGGCTTGAGGACGCACGGGTAGCCGAAGCGCTCGATGACCTCGAGGGCGCTCTCCTTGGTGAACGCCACCTCGGTGGCGGGCGTCGGGATGCCGGCGCCCGCCAGCGCGAGGCTGTTCTTGACCTTGTCCGCGCACAGCTCCGCGGTCTCGGGGGTGTTGACGACCGGCAGGCCGTAGGCCTCGACGAACCGCGTCGCGTAGAGGCTCCGGCTGGTCGCCAGGCAGCGGTCGAGGACGAGGTCGACGTCCCCGAAGACGGCGGGCGCCCGCGAGATGCTGAAGTGCTCCCTGCGGACGTCGACCTTCGTCACCTCGTGGCCGCGGTCGCGAAGCTCCGTCAGCAGGAGCTTCTCGTCCTTGCGGATGCGCGAGTAGAGGACGCCGACGTTCACGCGTCGGCCCCCCCGGGAGTGGTGGTCGTCATGACGATGCCCTGGTCCGCGGTCGAACTGGTTGCGCCGACCGGCTCCACGCTCACTCCCCCCAGTCCTCTTCGAGCTCCGGGGCCCGGTCGAGGACTGGCGGGGAGACGTCGATCACCTCGAGCTCCGTCCCGCACGTGTCGCAGTCGACTATCTCTCCGACCTCCGCGTCGTCGGCGAGGGCCACCTCGGCCCCGCACTCGATGCATTCTGCCGTGTCCGTCATCCTGGTCGCCGCTTGTGGACTCGCGACCATAAATATTTCTAAACCAACTGACGTGAAACAAACCGTGGGCGCCGCTGCCCGACCCCGGTTTCCTCCAAGCCGAATGATATGATGGTGTGGCGGGTCCCCCTCGCGGGGGCGGCGGCCCCGGGCCGCGTCGGGCGGGTTCGACGCCCACCGGTCCGCGGCGGTCCGCCGGCGCCGCGACCCGCCATCCCCGGCCGGGCTCACGCATATCCCGCCACCTCCCCGGCCAGCCGGTCGGCCGCGCGCTCGAGC
>CAZVOR010000093.1:0-8117 GCA_964628745.1 uncultured Halobacteriales archaeon | reverse complement strand
CGCACGCCGGTGCACCGCCGGGCCACCTTCGCCGCGACGACCGACGATGCCATGCGCCGGGTCGAGGTCCGGCGGTTCGCCGACCGCGTGACGGGCCGGTACCGCGACCGCTTCTCCGGTCCGCTGGTGCTCGTGCCCTGTTCGGCGAGCAAGCCCTACGGCGAGTCGAGGAGTCACGGCCGGTTCCACGACGCCATCGGCTACCGCGGCCACAAGGTCTCGATGACCTCGCCCATCGGGGTCGTCCCGCAGGAGCTCGAGCTGACCTATCCGGCCCAGCACTACGACGCGACGGTGACGGGACGGTGGTCGTCGACCGAGGTCGACTTCGTCGCCCGGGTGCTCGGCCGGTACCTCGACCGGACCGACTACGACCGGGTCGTCGCCCACGTCCCGGCCGAGGGCTACCGGGCGGTGGTCGAGCGCGCGGCGGCGGGCCGCGACCTCGACGTAGAGTACACCGTCGCCGACCACCCGACGGACGACGACTCGCTGGCCGCGCTGTCGGCCGCGCTCGACGGGGAGCCGCGCTACTCGAAGCGGGAGCGCGAGCTGAACACGGTCCGCGCGGTCGCCGACTTCCAGTTCGGCGAGGGCGCCGGCGACGCCCTGTTCGACGACGTCGAGGTCCGGGCCCGGTGGCCCAAGCACCGCGTCCACGACAGTGAAGAACAGCTGGCGGCGCTGGTGCCCGAGTACGGCCTGCTGGCGCTGACGCTTGCCGGCGGACGCCGGTGGGTCGACTCGGCCGTTCCCGTCCGCCGGGTCGAGATCGACGACTTCGTCCCGCACGGCAGCGTCCTCGCGCCGGGCGTGGTGGACGCCACCGCCGACGTCCGCGTCGGCGACGAGGTCGTCGTCGAGGGCCCGGAGGCGTTCGCCGTCGGCCGGGCCGAGATGAGCGGCCCGGAGATGGCTGCCAGCCGCCGGGGCGTGGCGGTCGACGTGCGCCACGTCGAGGAGACGTAAGAGCCCTCCCGGGCGCCCGAAGGCTTATTCCAGCGTCCCCTGATTGTCGGCGTCGGCATGGCCCTCCCCCTCGACCTCTGGCTGTACGTCGCTATGGCCGCCGTCCTCCTGGTTCCCCTCGCCATCGTCTGGCTCTGGATGGGCGACGTCCTCGTGTCGGACCTCCGGGCGGCCGGCCGACGGCTCGGCGTCCGCTGGTGGGACGCGGCGCCGGTGGCCATCGTCGGCGTCTCCGGGTTCGTGTCGACGTTCGCGCTCGGGGGCGAGACCACCGGCCGGGGTGACCTCGACTTCGCGCTCGCCGGCGCCGTCTACGTCGTCGGCCTCGTCGGGCTCGCCCTCGCCCTCGGGAACCTCGACGAGTTCCGGCTCGTCAGGCGGACCCCGACGACCGACGCCGTGGCGGTCGAGCCGGGCACCGTCGAGGTCGCGGGCGAGGCGCTCCCCGCCGACCGGACGCGTCGGACCCCGTTCTGCGACCGCGAGGCGCTGTGCTTCCGGTGGCGGGTCGAGGAGCACCGGGACTACGGCCGGCGGAGCGCGTGGACGACCGTCGAGTTCGGCGACGGTGGCGTCCCCTTCTTCGTCGACGACGGGACCGGCCGCGTGTGCGTCGACCCGGCCGGCGGCGACCTCAGGCTCGGCGAGGAGCGTACCGTCTCCGTGGACGGGGACGAGGCGCTCCCGGAGGGAGTCCGCGAGTTCGTCGAGGGTCGCCCGGACCTCGCCGGCGGCGGGACCGACCGTCGCTTCGTCGAGTCGCACGTCGCCCCCGGGGACGCCGTCTTCGCTCTCGGCGAGGCCTCGCGGTCGTTCTCCGGCGAGTACCCCGACGACACCGTCATCGGCGCGGGGGACGACGACGTGCTGCTCGCGGCCGGAACGCCCGAGTCGGTCACCCGCGACCTCCGGCGGCTGGTCGTCTACGGCGGGGGCGGCGGCCTCGTCGCGACCGTCGTCGGCTACCTCTCGATGCTCTTCGTCTCCGGCGCCGTGTAGGCGTCGACGGCGGGACCCGATGCGACGGCGGAGCTCGGCGGCGGTCGCGCCCGACGCGGTCGGGGGATCGCTCGACCGTCACCGGCTACCTCGCTGCAGAATCACCCGAGCGTCGGCGTCGCCGTCCGGTCGTGACGGAAGCGTCGGACTCTTTCCCGCCGGGGGTCGTGTAGCCGGCGATGCGCGTCCACTTCTCGGGGAAGGCGTTCGACTACCAGACCCTCCGCGCGATGGCGTACACGACCTTCGGCGGCGCCGAGCCGGGCGAGGTGCTGGCGACCGCCGAGCGCATCGCGGACGGGGACGCCGAGTCGTGGTACCGGGAGTGGCGGTCGACCGCCGGACTCGTCGCGGGACAGGCCGCCGACGCCCGGGCGGCCGGCCACCGGCGCACCGCCCGGGCGGCCTCGTTCCGGGCGCACACCTACTTCCGGACCGCCGAGTTCTTCCTGCCGGCCGACGACGGGCGGCGGCTCCCGACGTACGAGCGCAGCCGCGGGGCGTTCCGGGACGGGCTGGCGCTGCTCGAGACGCCCGTCGAGCAGCTCGAAATCTCGTACGAGGACACCGCGCTTCCCGGCTACCGCTTCCTGCCGGGCGACGGCAGCCCCGGTGATGCGCCCCATCCGACGGTCGTCCTGCTGGGCGGCTTCGACTCGCTCGCCGAGGAGCTGTACTTCCTCTGCGGGGTGCCCGAGGCGCTGGCCCGGGGCTACGGGGTCGTGACCTTCGAGGGTCCGGGCCAGGGCGCCCCGCTGCGCTACGAGGGGCTGACCGCCCGGCCCGACTGGGAGCACGTCGTCGGACCGGTGCTCGACACCGTCGAGGGCGACGACGACCTCGACGCGGACCGGATCGCCCTCGTCGGCGCCAGCTTCGGCGGCTACTACGCCCCGCGGGCGGCGGCGTTCGACGACCGGATCGGTGCGTGCGTCGCGTTCGACCACATGCACGACCTGTGGCGGGCGTCGGCCGCGGAGAACCCGCGGGTGGCCCGCGTCGTCGACCGGGCCCCGGACCCCCTCGTGAACGCGCTCGCGACCCTGGCCGCCCGGTTCAGCGTCGAGGCCCGCTGGTTGATGGCGAACTCGAAGTGGGTGTTCGGCGTCGACTCGGCCGCCGAGCTACAGCGTACCCTCCGGCGGTACTCGCTGGTCGACGTCGCCGGGCGCATCGACTGTCCCGTACTGGTGCTGGCCGGCGAGAACGACCACTTCGTCCCCCTGTCGATGGCCCACGAGTTCGTCGAACTGCTCGACGCGCCGACGACGCTCCGGGTGTTCGCGACCGAGGAGGGCGCCGGCGAGCACTGCCAGGCGGGGAACCTCGGCCTCGCGACGGGCGTGGTCTACGACTGGCTGGACGACACGCTCGAGTAGCGCCCGGACGTCGCCGCGTCGGGCGGCGGAGACGATGCCGTTTTCCCCGCGGGCCGACAACCTCGGCCGATGAGCGAGGCGCCGACCCCCGAGGTGTACGAGCGCGGCCGGGGGATGGACGCGCACAACGAGGTGATGCGCGGCATCCGGGCGCGCAACGACGCCAGCTACGACCCCCGCGAGCCGACGCGCGTCTGGCTCGACGAGGACAACACGCCCGACGGCGTCCGGTCGAGCCTCACCGTCATCCTCAACACCGGCGGCTGCCGGTGGGCCCGGGCCGGCGGCTGCACCATGTGCGGCTACGTCGCCGAGTCCGTCGAGGGCGGCACCGTGCCGCACGACGCCCTGCTGGACCAGCTCGACGCCGCGCTCGCCCACGAGCGCGAGCACGTCGCCGACCACCGCGACGGCACCCACGCGCCGTGTCCGCTGGTGAAGATCTACACCTCGGGCTCCTTCCTCGACGAGCGGGAGGTGCCCGCCGAGACCCGGGCGGCCATCGCCGAGGCGTTCGACGACCGCGAGCGCGTCGTCGTCGAGAGCCTGCCGGACTTCGTCGACGCCGACAAGCTCGCCGACTTCACCGACCGCGGGCTCGACGTCGACGTCGCGGTCGGCCTCGAGACCGCCACGGACCGGGTCCGCCACGACTGCGTGAACAAGTACTTCGACTTCGCCGACTTCGAGGCCGCCGTCGGGGAGGCGGCCTCGGCCGGCGCGGGCGTGAAGGCCTACCTCCTGCTGAAGCCGCCGTTCCTCACCGAGTCGGCGGCCGTCGAGGACATGGTCGCGTCGGTCCGCCGGTGCGCCGCGGTCGACGGCTGCCACACGGTCTCGATGAACCCCACGAACGTCCAGCGCTTCACGATGGTCGAGCAGCTGTACTTCGCCGGCGGCTACCGGCCGCCGTGGCTGTGGAGCGTAGTCGAGGTGCTCCGGGAGACGGCGGACGTCGACGCGCTCGTCGTCTCCGACCCCGTCGGTGCCGGCTCCGACCGCGGGCCGCACAACTGCGGCGAGTGCGACGACGTGGTCGAGCGGGCCATCGAGGACTTCGACCTCCGGGGGGACCCCTCGGTGTTCGACGAGGTCGGCTGCGACTGCGAGGCCACCTGGCGGCACGTGATGGCCCACGAGACCGGCTACAACCTGCCGCTGGCACCGTAGCGGCGACCGCGCCGCTCTCCGTCGCGGGCCGGTCGCGAGCACCCGGCCACACCGGGCTCTCCCGTGGACCGACAGCCGGCGGGGCTCCTCCGCCTCAGGCGAACGCGCGCAGCACGCCCCGGCCGTCCGTGAGCCCGAGGTCGGGCAGCGTCGCGCGCTCGGGGTGGGGCATCAGCACGGCGACGTGCCGACGCTCGCCGACCAGGCCCGCGACGTTGTCCTTCGAGCCGTTCGGGTTCGCCGACGGGGTCACCGTGCCGTCGGGCTCGCAGTAGCGGAACAGCACGCGGTCCTCGGCCTCGAGGCGGTCGAGCGTCGCGTCGGCCGCCTCGAACCGGCCCTCGCCGTGGGCGATGGGCAGCTCGAGCACCTCCCCCTCGTCGTAGCCGGCGGTCCACGGCGCGTCGGTCGTCTCGACCCGGACGTGGACGTGCTCGCAGCGGAAGCGGACGCCGGCGTTCGTGGTGAACGCCCCCGGGGTCAGCCCGGCCTCGCAGCCGATCTGCGCGCCGTTGCAGATGCCGAGCACCGGCAGCCCCGCCGCCACGCGCTCGCGGACCTCGTCCATGACGGGCGCCCGGGCGGCCATCGCCCCGGCGCGGAGGTAGTCGCCGTACGAGAAGCCGCCGGGGAGGACGACGCCCGTGGCGTCGTCGGGGAGGCCGTCGGCGTACCAGACGAGCTCGGCGTCGATGCCGAGGTGCTCGAGCGCCAGCCGGGTGTCGCGGTCGCAGTTCGAGCCGCCGAAGCGGAGGACGGCGACGGTCACGCGAGCCACCGCCGGTGGGCGCGGCCGCGTGGAGGCGTCGGTGCGGCCACCGCGGTCATGCGGCCTCGGCCTCGACCTCGACCGCGTAGTCGTGGACGGTCGGGTTGGCGAGCAGGCGCTCGGCCATCGCGGCGGCCTGGCCCTCGGCGGCGTCGACGGAGCCGGCCTCCAGGTCGATCTCGAACTGGTCCGCCGAGCGCAGCGCCGTAAGCGAGAAGCCCAGCCGCTCGAGCGCGCGCCTGGTCGTCTCGGCCTCCGGGTCGAGCACGCCCCGCTTGGGGCGGACCGTCACGGTCGCCGTGTACGTGGCCATCGGTCCAGACACGGCGCGCGCCCGCGAAAACGCTTTCCCCCGTGCCGGGCGGCGGCGAGCGGGGTGTGGTGCCGGACCGGCCCGCCTCGCGGTTCAGCCCTCGCGCTCGGCGAGCCAGCGCTCGCGGTGGTCGTCGGAGCAGAAGTTCCAGGTGACGGCTTCGCCGTCCTCGACCGCCGTGACGACGCGGTGGCTCGGCGAGTTGACGATGGGCTCGCCGCAGACCTCGCAGGCCGGCGCCGACTCGGCGTCGGTCAGGCCGGCCTCCGAGGTGAAGTCCGTCATCGACGGGGCAAGGGGGGCGGATTACTTGAACCCTGCTGCCGCGGCCCGGACGGCCGCGGCCGCGTCGTCGAGCGACGGCGCGGCGAGCAGCTCGCGGCCGAGGTAGGCGTTGGCCCCGGCGGCGTAGAGGTCGCCGACGGCCGTCACGACGCCGTCCGGCAGCGGCGCGGGCTCGGCCTCGCACAGGGGCCGCCAGTCGGCGACGCCGCGGCGGTCGGCCTCGGCCTTGGCGGCCGCGACGGCCTCGACCCAGTCCGGGTCGTGGCGCCGGTAGTACTGCCGGACGACCTCCTTGGAGAGCTGCTGGTCGCCGTAGGCGAACCGGTTCTCGTCGAACGTCCCGACGACGTCGGCGACGCGGACCTCGCCGTCGACGTACAGGCACTCGATCTTGCCGTCCTGGTGGGTCAGCCCCGCAGCGGTCGCGCGCTCGGTGACGAGGTCGTTGACCGACCGGGCGAGCGACTCGAGCGCGTCGAGGTCGGCACGGCCCGCGATGCGGTCGGCCTCCTCCCGGTCGAGGTACCGGTCGCGCTCCTCGTACTTCGTCGAGAACTCGACGACGGGCGCCTCGAGGTCGACGGGCTCGTCGGGCCACGCCTCGCGGTCGACGCCGTAGTCCGCCGGCTCGCCCCGGCGCCGGAGGCTCGAGCCGACCGGCACGACGTTCCGGAAGACGACCTCCAGCGGGACCAGGTAGTTCGACCCGCCGGCCGCGTGGTAGGCGTCGTAGTCGTAGCTGCCCGCCGCGAACGGCAGGTCGGGTACCCGCGTCAGCTCGATGGCCAGCTCGCGCGGCGGCGCCTCGACGGCCGCCAGGGGGACGACCTCGCCGTCGCGGACGAGGCCGCGGTAGTGCGTCGGTACGCCGGCGGCCTCGAGCGCCTCGAAGTTCGCGGCGCCCATGGCGCACAGCGACGCGCCCTTGCCGGGCAGCTCGTCGGGCATCCGACCCCAGTCGAACACGGAGTACGCGTCGGTGAAGTGAAACGAGCCCCGGCCGAGGGCATCGGCCGTCGGCTCGCGTTCGACCCGTATCTCCTTGACGGAGGTCACGGCCGCCGCCCCGGGCGGCCATCCCCGCCCGCTACGGACCGGTCGCCGCGTGCGTGCATGTCGTCCACTGCCGGCCCGTCGTTCAAGTCGGTTTCCATCGGGCGTGCAGCGTTCCGGCGCGCGGTCGTTCCGCCGAGCGGACGGTTTTTATCCCCCGACGGGAATGACCCGACGATGGCCGCTCCGGCGTTCCGGTTCGAGCACGCCCCCACCACCGACCAGCCGTTCGAGAACGCGCTGGCGAACGCGCGGGCCGGCCGCCGGCTGTCGGTCGAGGACGCGGTCGCGCTGTTGACCACCGGCGGCGACGTCGACGGCATCGACCCCGACCGCAAGGAGCGCGTGCTCGAGGCCGCCGACCGCAGACGTGCGGAGGTGGTCGGCGACGCGGTCACGTTCGTCGCCAACCTCAACAACAACGTCACGACGGCGTGCAACACGGGCTGCCTGTTCTGCAACTTCAAGGACCCGGCGCACACGTTCGAGGCCGACCGCGAGGCCGACCACGAGGGCTTCACGAAGACGCCCGCGGACTCCCGCCGCATCGTCGAGGCCGCGGTCGACCGCGGCATCTACGAGGTCACGTCGGTCTCCGGGCTGCACCCGGCGCTGGCGCTCGACGACGAGCACCGCGAGGTCCTGGAGGCGTACGACCGCGGCGCCATCGAGGTCAACTACAAGCCGCCGTCGGCCTACGCCACGGCCCCCGGGACGTACGTCGACCAGCTCCGGGCGATGAGCGTCGACGGCGTCCACGTCCACTCGATGACGCCCGAGGAGGCGGCGCACGCCCGGCGCGGCACGGACTGGTCCTACGAGGACGTCTACCGCCGGCTGGCCGACGCCGGGCTGGACTCCGTCCCCGGGACGGCCGCCGAGATCCTCGTCGACGAGGTCCGCGAGGTCATCTGCCCCGGCAAGATCGACACCGCCGGCTGGGTCGCGGCCATGGAGGCCGCCGCGGCCGTGGGGCTGCCGATGACCGCGACCATCATGTACGGCCACGTCGACAACGCCCGGCACCGCGCGATGCACCTCGAGGTGGTCCGCGACCTCCAGGACCGCACCGGCAACGTCACCGAGTTCGTCCCGCTGTCGTTCGTCCACCCGAACACGCCGCTCTACGAGCGCGGGGTCGTCGACGGCGGCGCCTCGGACGCCGAGGACGAGCTGATGA
>CAZVOR010000092.1:0-8231 GCA_964628745.1 uncultured Halobacteriales archaeon | reverse complement strand
TTCTTGCCCGCCTGGAAGAACCGCCGGTAGAGCTTCTCGAACTCGAGCCGGAAGCGGTGCGACTCCGCGTTCAGCCGCTCGCGGGCGAACTCGTCGTACCGACCGTTGACGTGCGCCTCGATGTCGAAGCCGATCTCGATGGCCTCCGCCGCGGAGACGTCGCCGCCGAGCTCCACCATGACCGAGTCCGTGTCGCCGTATATGACCGTCCGGCCGACCTCGGTCGCCACCTGCTCGGTGAACTCGATCACCTCCCGGCCGGTCGACGTCACCGCGGCCGCGCTCTCCTTGTCGTAGAGCCGGAACCGCTCCCAGCCGGAGACGCCGTAGAGCGAGTTCATGATGACCTTCACCGCCGCCTGCTGCCGGTCGAACCGGGTGTACGCCTCGCTGCCGGGCTCGTGGGCGTCCCGCCGGGCCTTCTTCTCCTCGCGCTCGGCGAGCAGCTCGTCGACCATCTCGCGCATGATGCCGTCGGGCTCCTTGCGGAAGCGCTGGCCGTTCGGCGCGACGTAGGTCTCGCCCTCGAACGCCGCGTCGACCTTCGTCTCCGGCGAGGCGTTCATCGTCACCATGGCCATCGGGTAGAGGCTCGCCAGGTCGAGCACCGCCACCATCTCGCGGACGCCCGTGATGGGGTCGAACACCGCCCCGCCCTCGAACTCCTCGCCCGACTGGCTGCCCTTCGAGGGCAGCGCGAACTTCTCGTGGGCCTTGTGCAGCACGTACATGTCGACCGCGTCGCCCGGCGTGGTGGCGTCCTCGAGCGCGCAGCCGACGAACGCCGCGACCTCCTCCCAGAACGGGATGATGCCCTGCTTGCGGTCGATCTCGACGCAGAGCTCGACGTCGCGGAGGTTGTACTCGAGCAGGCGCTCGGGGTCGGTCTCCCAGAGGTCACCGATGTCACCGGCGTACCGTTCCTTGCCGGTGCCGAGCTCGACCTCGGCGACGGCGTCGAGCCGGTAGGAGTCGAGCTCCGAGAACTGCGTCCGGCGGTAGCCGTACAGCAGGTCGAAGACGACCCGCCCTTTGACGTTCGGGCCCTGCCAGTCGGACCGCCAGACCTCGTCGACCCGGGAGAGCCGGTCCGGGTCGAGGTCGCGCTCGGTCGCCGGGTCGAGTCGCGCCATCCGGTCGAGAAGGTACGGCGCGTCGAACTCGGCGAAGTTCCAGCCGGTGAGGACGTCGGGGTCCGTCTCCTCGAGGTAGGCGAGGAACGCGTCGAGCATGTGCGCCTCGTCGTCGAACGTCCGGACCTCGAGGGACGCCTCGCCGTCGAGCAGCTCGTGCGCCGGCAGCTCGGCCGGCCGGTCGCCGGCGCCGTCGGGCGCGACGAAGTGCCAGGCGACGTACTCGTCCCGGTAGGAGTCGTGGCTCGCGAGGCAGACGATGGGCTCCTCGCCGTCCTCCGGGAAGCCAGAGCGGTCGTCGACCTCGAGGTCGAACGTGTTCACGCGGAGGCTGGCGGCTGCCTCGACGGCCTCGACCTCGCCGTGGGGGACGTCGATGGCGCCGTCGGGGGCCCGCCGGGCGGGGACGCGCAGCCCGCTGGTGACGTCCTTGTCGATGCGGAACCGGTTCGGAAAGAGGATGTCCGCCTCGTAGTGGTCGAACCGGTCGCGGATCTCGCCGACGTCCCGGGGCGTCCGGGCGTAGATGCGGGTGAGTGCCTCGCCCCGGATGGAGGTGTAGCCCGGCTCGTGGCCGGTGACGACGTCCAGGTCGAGCGACTCGTCGGTCAGCGAGTCGGTCGGCGCGTAGAAGTACGGCCGGAACTCGTGGACCCTGACGTGCTCGAGAGCGTCGCCGTCGGTCCGGCCGAAGACGTGGATGACCGGGCGCTCGTCGCGGCCCGACCCCTCGAGGGTGTAGTCCACCTGGGTGACGGCCAGTTCGACGGTGCCGTCGGGGTCCGGGTAGCGACGCTCGACCGGGTCGACCACCGCGTCGGCGGCCCCGCGGCCGTCGCCCGCGACCGCCTGCGCCTCCTCGACGGCGGGCTCGTCGTCGAAGTCCCGGAGCCCCGACTGTCGCATGGCCGGGCCTTGGCGGCGCGGGATAAAATACCCGCGGTCGGCGGGTCGGCGGGTCGGCTGCAGGGAGCTCCCGCGGACGGCACCGGGGCCCGTCGACGCGCGGCCGTACGGAAAGCCTATATGTGTTACCCGTTACCACGCAGCATCATGCCCGAGGACGGCGACCCCAGAACCGCCGAGGCGTCGGGCGTCGCCCCGGCCGGCGAGGACGGCGCGGTGGAGGCCTACGAGACCGACGAGGGGGTCGTCCTCTACGACGCGGGCAACCCGCTCGCGTGGATCGAGTCCCGCGCGCCCGTCCGGCTCGACGACGCCGCCTGACCGTCGGCGACGCCGCCCCACCGGGGGGTAGCGACCGACGAGGGCGACGGGCCCCGGGTCGACCCGGAACGGTTACCGGGCCCGGCGGCGTAGCCGGCGCCATGCGAACGGTCGAGGACGCCGCGGGCAACCGGTACCTCCTGATGAAGCGCTCGCGGGCGTCGAGCCTCGTGTGCGACGCCGCGACCGGCGAGCGCCGGTACCTGCCCACCGACGAGCTCTCGACGGTCGGAGACGCGTCCCCCCTCGAGACCGCCGCCGGGAGCGTCCCGGAGCCGGCCCGACGCCTGGTGACGGCCGTCCGGGACGAGGCGACGCTCGGCCTCCTGGTGGCCCTCGAGGCGGCCGACGGCCTCTCCGCACGGGCGGTGCTCGACTCGGCGGAGTTCTGCGAGTCCGACCTCCACGGGCTCGTTGGCGAGCTCCGCGCGGCCGGGCTGGTCGAGCCGGCCGAGGTCGACGGCGAGGACGGCTACCGGCTGACCGCCGGCGCCGCCGCGGTCGTCCGGGCGCTTCAGTCGGCGAGCGCCGGCTGAGCGCCGCGCTCGACGGTCGACCGGTTCGTGGTCGCGTCCTTCCGGACCGTCAGCACCTCGTCCGCCGCGCCGACCAGCTCCTCGTCGTGGCTGACGACGACGATCTGCTCGACGCCCAGGTCGCGCATCGAGCCGACGAGCTCGACCAGCTGGGAGACGTGGCCGGCGTCGAGGAAGACGGTCGGCTCGTCCAGTATCAGCGGCGGCATCGGCGCCGCGCCCTCGATGCCCTCGGCGAGCAACCGGTAGATGGCCGCCCGGAGGCTGAGGTTGAACAGCGCGCGCTCGCCCCCCGACAGCTGCTCGGGGTCGAGCGGCTCGCCGTCCTTCTGGTAGACGGTCAGCGCGTAGTCGCCGTCGAGCTCGATGCGCGCGTACGCGTCGTTCTGGTAGACCAGGTCGAACGTCTCGTTGAGCAGACGCTCGAGGCTCGCGACGTTCTGGCGGCGGAGCTCGGCGCGGAGGTCGGCGTAGAGCTCCTCGAGGGTGGTCGCCTCCTCGCTCAGCGACTCCAGCCGCTCGACCCGTTCGCCGAGGTGGTCGCGGCGTTCGCGCAGCGACTCGAGCTCCTCGAGCTCGTTCTCGACCGCCCCGATCCGGCCCTGGAGACCGTCACGGCGCTCTCGCAGCGCGCCCAGCTTCTCCGCGACCCGCTCGAGGTAGTCCTCGGCGTTGGCCTCGGCCTCGCGAGCCTCGGCGACTCGCTCCTCGTCGAACGCGTCCTCGAGCGCCGCCCGTCGCTCCTGCTTGTCCGCGAGCGTCTCCCGGCGCTCGTCGTTGTTCTCCTCGAGGAGGTCCCGCTTCTCGCGGAGCCGTTCGATGGCATCGTCGACGGCCTCGAGCTGCTCGAACCGTCCGGCGATCGCCTCGAGGCGCTCGATCGCGGCCGCGACCGACTCCCGCTCGGACTGGAGGCCGGCGTCCTGCGCGTCGAGCTCCTTGAGGCGGTCCCGGGCTTCGGCGGCGGCTTCGCGCCTGGCCGTTGCCTCGTCGGTCAGCTCCTCGGCCTGCTGGCGCCGTTCGTCGGCCCGCTCGCGCTTCTCCTCGATGGCGGCCCGGCGCTCCTCCAGCAGCTCGGTCAGCGAGTCCCGCTCGGCGTCCAGTCGTTCGATCTCGCGCTCGGCCGCCACGAGCTCGTCGGCTCGCTCGATCGCTTCGTCCGCCGCCCGGAGCTCCTCGTCGAGCTCGGCCAGCTCCGCCTCGAGCTCGGCCACGCGCTCCCGGTCGGCCTCGAGCGTGTCCACGTGCGGGGAGTCCTCGACGGACTGGCCGCACTCCGGACACTTGCCCTCGTCGAGCAGGCCCTCCGCGTGCTCGACCTCGTGACGGGCCGTTTCGAGCGCGGCCTGGAGGTCGCTCCGGGCCTCGCGGAGCTCGTCGCGCCGCTCGACCAGCGCCGCCCGGTGAGTCTCGGCTTCGCCGGGGGCGACCGGCGCGTCCTCGAACGCCGCCTCGGCAGCTTCGAGCTCGGAACGAATCCCGTCGAGCTTCTCGCGGCGGTCCTCGAGGAGTTCGGCAGCGTCGTCGGCCTCGGCCGCGAGCTGCTCTGCGGCCACCCGTGCCTCCTCGGCGTCCGCGTCGAGCTCCTCGGCGCGCTCCTCGGCGGTCTCGAGGTCGCCCGCCGTCTCGGTCCGCTCGATCTCGAGCTCCTGGAGCCGGTCGTCGAGCGCCTCGAGTTCCTCCTCTCGCTCGGCCAGCCGTTCCCCGACGGCGTCCGCCGTGACCGCCTCGAGGTCGGCCTCGCTCGCGAGTTCGTCCCGGTCCTCGGCGAGCTCCGCGGCGCGCTGGCGACGGTCGCTGATTCGTTCGGCGAGCCCCTCGCGCTCCCGCTCGGTCTCGGCGATGCGGTCCCGGAGCGTGCCGATCTCCTCGGTCAGCTCGTCGAGCTGCTCGCGACGCTCCTCGTGCTGTGCGAGCACCGACCGCGCCTCCTCGAGGCTCCCCTGGGCCTCCTCGCGGTTGGCCTCGAACCGCTCTATCTCCTCGGCCACCGACGCCAGCTCGGTCTCGAGCTCGTTTAGCTCGTCGTGGAGGTCCTTGGCCTCCTTCTCCTCGATCTGTGACTCGACCTGGGCCAGCTGGCCCCGGAACTCGCCGGCGACGTCCTCGACCCCCAGCCGGGTGCTGGCCGCCCGGTCGCGGTAGGTCTCGAGCACCCCGAGCTGGAGCAGGTCGTCGAGCATCGCCTGCCGCTCGGTCGGCGTGGCGTTGATGAGCTTGTTTATCTCGCCCTGCCGGACGTACGCGCAGTTGACGAACGCGTCGGCGTCCATGCGGAGCAGCGACGCCACCGCGGCCTCGACGTCGCGGGCGCCATCGACGGTCTCGTCCGGTGCCTCGAGGACGCAGGTGGCGGTCTGGGCCCGCTCGCCGGTCGCCCGGACGCGGCGCTCGATGCGGTAGTCCGCGCCGGCGTGGCTGAACCAGAGCTCGACCTCGGCGTCCTCGGCGCCCCGGGTGACGACGTCCTCGAGCGTCGCGTCGAGCGCGGCCGCGCCGTAGAGCGCGAAGAACACCGCCTCGAGCAGCGAGGACTTGCCGGCCCCGTTCGGTCCGTGGATGACGGTGACCCCGCCGGTCAGCGAGACGTCCGCCGAGGCGTAGCACTTGAAGTTCGACAGCCGGACGCGGGAGACCTTCATGGCGCAGTCGGGGGAACGTTCGCGCGGCGGGTCATCGTCTCACAGGTAGTCCTCCATGGTCACCTGGCCGTCGGGGTCGGCGTCCGTCTCCCCGACGGTGGCGTCCTCCCCGGCGGGCTCGTCGCCGTCGGCAGGCGTCGGGGCGGCTTCGGCGGCCGTCGAATCCCGGGCCGGGGCGCCGGCGTCGGCCGGCGCTGCATCGTCTTCGGGCGCTCCCTCGTCGGCGGCCCCGGCCGGCGGTTCGGACGTGCCCGGCGGCTCCCCGGTCCCCTCCGGCGATGCCTCGGCCGTCTCCGGGTCCGGGCCGTCCGGTTCCGCGGGCTCGAACGCTTCCGGATCATCCTCGAGCAGCTCCCTGACCCGGGTCTCGGCGACGCCGCGAACGTTCGTCTTCGCGACGTCCTCCTCGCGGACCAGTTCGTCGATGGCGAGCGCCGCGTCGGAGAGACCGAGCTGCCGGATCCGCTCGCGGACGGCCCGGTCCGGGTCGGCGAAGCTGACCTCGGGGACCTCGGCGACCTCGAGCTCGCGCCGGTCCGTGACGCGGGCGACCAGCGCCCCCCGGTCGGCGGCGAACGTCTCGACCTCGGCCGGCGAGACGGGCTCGCCGTCGCCCGTGACGGTGACCACGACGACGGCGTCCTCGAGCGCCTCCTCGCGGAGCCGGTCCCGGACGCGGCCGGTGCCCTCGCCGGGGGCGAGCTCGAGGTCGACGTGGACGAACGGGCGGGTCTCGATGCCGCGGCGGGCGACGGTCACCTCGCCGTCGAAGGTGACGAGGTTGTAGCCGCGCGCCTCGCGCTCGGTGGCGTCCGTCCGCTCGGTGGAGCCGCAGTAGGTGACCCAGGCGCCCGCGACGGTCTCCACGCCGGGGTCGTGGTTGTCGCCGGCCAGCATGGCGTCGAAGTTCACCGTCGCCGATTCGAGGACGGCCTCGGTCTCCCACTCGGCGTGGGCGAACGGTTCGAACAGGCCGTGGGCCACGAGCGCGGCGTGGCCAGCGTCGTGGGGCGCGAAGTCGTACTCGAGGGCGTCGCGACGGGACCGGGGCACGTAGTCGAGGCCGTACAGCGCGACGTCGCCGACGACCTCGGGCTCGCGGCCCAGCCGGGTCGCCAGCCCGAGCGTCTCGAAGAGGTCGAGCCACTGCTGGCCCCGGGTCCGCTCGTGGTTGCCGACGACGGCGAGGAACGGCACGCCGGCGTCGCGGAGGTCCCGGAGCACCTCGATGGCGCCGTGGATGTCGGCGAGCGCCGGGTGCCGGTCGTGGAACAGGTCGCCGGCGTGGACGACCGCGTCGACGTCGTCCTCGATGGCGTCCTCGACGACGCGGCGGAACGCGGCGAGGAAGTCGGCCCGCCGCTCGGGCGACTGGTACTGGCGGTAGCCGATGTGGGTGTCGCCCGTGTGGAGCACCCGCGTCATGGCCCGCCGTTGGTGCGCCCGACCTATAGGGGTTCGGAGAGCGCACTGGAGGTGGTCCGGAGGTTGGACTGGCGATGAATGCCGTGGACTCGCGGCGGGTAGCGGTCACCGGCCACGGCATCCGGGGCAGCGGCGTCGTCTCGCGGGTCGTCCCGTCGGGGGCGAGGTCAGCCCGACACGGCGGCCGGTCCGTCCGGCCGGAGCGAGTAGAGGCGCTTGCGGGCGTCCGCGAACGAGAACCGCGACTCGACGGCCTCGATCTCCTCCAGCCGGGTCAACGCGTACCGGACGGTCCGCGGGGGCAGCAGCGTCTCCTCGGCGAGCTCGCTCTGCGTCAGCGAGTCGTTGTACTCCAGGACCTTGACGACCAGCTTGGCGCTGGGCGGCAGCTCCCGGAGGGCCTCTGCCGGCTCGGGCGTCTCGACGGTGGGCGTGGTGCTCATCGTACCGTCGTTGGGAATACTCCGTAATAATATTTATCATCGCCCCCCATTACCGCCATGTATAGCAGCGGCCCTCGACTCCCCCGCTAACATGTAATTTAACCGACCCGAAGTCTCTTATGAGCCAGCCGCCTACCCCGGGGCAATGACCGACGCGGTTGACGACGTCGACCTTCCCTACGACCGCGAGGCGCCCGTCCAGGAGAAGATCGAGGCCCTCAAGGAACGGCTCGACGTGCTCCAGGGACAGAACGAGGAGATGCGAGACAAGCTGCTCGACGCCAACGCCGAGAACAACAAGTTCCAGCAGAAGCTCGAGCGGCTCACGCACGAGAACCGGAAGCTCAAGCAGTCCCCGCTGTTCGTCGCCACCGTCGAGGAGGTCACCGACGACGGGGTCATCATCAAGCAGCACGGGAACAACCAGGAGGCCGTCACCGAGGTCACCGACGAGCTCCGCGAGGACATCGAGCCGGGCGCCCGCGTCGCCGTGAACAACTCGCTGTCCATCGTCCGCCGGCTCGACGACGAGACCGACGTCCGGGCCCGCGTGATGGAGGTCGAGGAGAGCCCGGACGTGACCTACGAGGACATCGGCGGCCTGGAGGAGCAGATCCGGGACGTCCGCGAGGCGGTGGAGATCCCCCTCGAGCGGCCGTCGATGTTCGACGACGTCGGCATCGAGCCGCCGGCGGGCGTGCTGCTGCACGGCCCGCCCGGCACGGGCAAGACGATGCTCGCGAAGGCCGTCGCGAACCAGACGGACGCGACGTTCATCAAGATGGCCGGCTCGGAGCTGGTCCACAAGTTCATCGGCGAGGGCGC
>CAZVOR010000091.1:0-8320 GCA_964628745.1 uncultured Halobacteriales archaeon | reverse complement strand
GCGACGGTGTCCTTCGCGGCGAAGCCGATGGCGATGCCCGCGATGCCCGCCGCGCCGAGCAGCGGGGTGATCTCGATGCGCCAGATGGTGAGCAGCAGGCCGGCCGCGGCGACGCCGACGGCGAGCGTCCAGACGTTGGAGAACACCGGCGCCGCGTCGTAGTGGCGCTCGGAGGACTGCAGCACGTCGACGCCGCGCTCGACGACCCGGTTCAGCGACCAGGCCCAGACCAGGACGATGACGGACAGCGCCGGCCGGGCGAACAGCGCGTCGAGGGTCGCCCGGTCGAGCAGGGTCTCCGTCGCGACGGGCGTCTGGCTGAGCGCCCAGACGCCGGCCAGAGCGATGGTGAGGACGACGGGCCACCGCAGCGACTCGAAGACGACGTCGTCGAGCTCGGACTCGGTCCGCCGGACCGCCACCCGGAGCCCGCGAACCAGGACCAGCTGCACGAGGAAGGCGGCGACGAAGGAGCCGCCGACGATGACGACCGTCGCCTCGAGGAGCGAGAGCCCGTCGAGCGAGGCCGCGAGCCAGTGGTACATGCCCTCAAGGAGCTATCGGGTACCTTAATGGTGGCGTCGGGTCGGCGGCCCGCTGTCGGTCCGGGTGCCGTGGCGCCGCGCGATCTCGGCACCCCGGGTCCCGTCAGGCTTCGCGGGCGAGCAGCTCCCCGACCGCGTCCCGGTCCGGCGCGACCCAGGCGCCGCCGTCGGCCGTCGCCAGCGCGCCGCAGGCGTTCGCGTAGGCCAGCGCGTCGGGCGGCGCCGCGCCGTCGAGCCGGGCGGCGATGAAGCCCGCCGCGAAGGCGTCGCCGGCGCCGGTGGAGTCCCGGGGCTCGACGTCGAAGCCGGGGTGTCGCGCCGTCCGCCCGTCCCACCGCACCTCGGCGCCGTCCGCCCCGTGTTTCTGGACCACGAGGCGCCCGTCATCGGTCGACGGGACGGCCTCGACGGCGGTAGCCGCCTCCCGGTCGTTCAGGAAGACGACGTCCGCGGCCCGGAGCGTCCCGCCGTAGTCGCGGTCGGCGAGCCGCCGGCCCGGGTCGAAGGAGACCGACGCCCCGGCCTCGCCGGAGAGCCGCGCCAGCTCGGCGGCCGTCCCGGGACGCTGGCTTGTCAGGTGGACGTGCTCGACGCCGCGGAGCAGTGCCGGGTCGAGGTCGTCGGGGCCGACCGCCTCGTTGGCGCCCTCGTTGCCGAGCACGAGCAGCTCGCCGGTGTCGCCGTCGACGATGACGTACTTGACCGTCGTCGCGCCGCCGGCGACGGTCGCCAGTCCGGCCAGGTCCACGCCGCGGTCGGCGAGCGCGGCGCGGACGAGCTCGCCGGGGTCGTCGTCGCCGACGCTGCCGACCAGCCCGGTCGACACGTCGAGGCCGGCCAGCGCCACCGCGGCGTTCGCGGCGCTGCCGCCGCCCGAGCGACGCTGCTCGACGATGCGGGCCTCGCCGTCGGGCCCGGGGAGGGCGTCGACCCGCAGGGTCACGTCCCAGTTGACGTGCCCGGCGCACAGCACGCGCGGCATCCCCTAGACGGTCGCCCGCCGCGGGCAAAAAGCCGCCGGGCGTGCGATAGCCCCACTAGCCGTCGCCCGGGGGTCTGCGGAGACGTAGTCCCCCGCCCACCGGTCACCCCGCCACCGCGTACAGCAGCAGGTTGTGCACCCCGGGTCCCAGCCCGACGGCCGCGACGACCGCCAGCAGGAGGTGGCCCTGCCGCGGGTCGTCCTGGACGAGGTCGGCGAACAGGACGACGACGGCGCCGGCGACCGCGAGCTTCACGAGGACGAACAGCCAGCCGGCGCCGAGCGCCTCGGCGGTCGGCAGCGCCGCCGCGACGTCGATGACGGCCCGCGACAGCGGCGTGCGCTCGCCGAAGCCGAGGGCGTCGACCCCGATGGCGGTCGAGACCCCGTCGACGGCGTGGCCGAGGACGACGAGCCCGCCCGGCCACGCCGTCGTCTCCGCGGCCGTCCGGAAGTACATGTGCAGGAGCAGCCACGCCGTGCCGGCGACGACGACCGAGGCGAGCAGGCCGACGACGGGCCAGTACGGGTCGACCGCGCCGCCGGCCACCAGCACGGCGGCGACGGCGGGGACGAGCACCACGAGCCCCGTCAGCCCGAGCAGCACGTTGACGGCGTGGGCGTCGCCGAGGTTGACGGTCGCGGCGGCCCAGAACGCCCCGAGCCCGACGAAGACGGTGAGGTAGACGGCCGGGGCGCCGAACAGCGGCGCGACGGCGCCCGGCGCGGCGTCGACGACGAACAGCGCGTGCAGCGCCGAACCGACCGCCATCCAGGGTGCCAGCCCCAGCACCGTCCCGGCCGTCACGGGCGGCGCGATCGCCCAGAGGACCCGGCCCACGACCACCGTCCCGCCGACCAGCGCCAGGAGGTACGGCCACGGTGGCAGCGCGAATCCCGACGGCAGGACGGCCATGGCCCCCCGTTCGGCGGCCCGGCGAAAGGCGTTGTGGTCCCCCGGCGGGGGCCGAGGCGGCCGTTCGAGCCCGGCTGCGTGGCGGCAGCGCCCCCCGACGCTACGGCGTCCAGGGCTCCTCGACGCCGTCGCCGAACAGCTCCCGCATCAGCGTCACCACGCTCTCCGGGGGGAACTGGCCCCGCTCGGTGACGATGGCGTCGACGTGCCGCGGCGGCGTGACGTCGAACGCCGGGTTCGCGACCTCGACGCCGCCGAGCTCGGCCCGGGTCGCCTCGTCGACGACCTCGGCCTCGTCGCGCATCTCGATCTCGACCGTGTGGCCCGCGAGCGTCGCGGGGTCGAGCTTGATGGTCTGCGCGGCGACCATCACGTGGACGCCGCGGTCGCGGGCGGAGACGGCCAGCCCGCTGGTGCCGACCTTGTTGATGACCGAGCCGTCCGCGGCGACCGCGTCCGCGCCGACGAGCACGTGGTCGGCCTCGTCGAGGTAGCGGTGGGCGGCGTTGTCGACGATGAGGGTGACGGGGACGTCCAGCTCGCGCAGCCGCCTGGCGGCGAGGTGGCCCTGGTTGCGCGGTCGCGTCTCCTTGACGACGGCCGACAGCGACTTGCCCTGCGCGAGGGCGGCCTCGACGCACGCGAGCGCGTCCGTCGAGTGGCAGTGGGTCATCACCACGTCGCCGTCGCGCAGGCGGTTCGCCCCGATGCGCCCGAGCCGGTCCTGGGCCCGCTCGAGGTCGGCCCGGAACGCGTCCGCGGATTCGACGACCGACGCCCGCAGCTCCTCGACCGTCCCGCCGGCGAGGCCGCCCATTACGAAGCGGAGGGCGTTGGGCAGGCTCACGGCCGTCGGCCGGGTGTCGTGGAGCGTCCGGCAGGCCGCGCGCAGCTCCCCGCGGAGCGCGTCGGGGTCGCTCGCCTCGCTGGCCCGGGCCTGCTCGGCGAGCGCCGCGGCGGCGGCGTCGGCGATGGCCGCCGCGCCGCGGATCTCCATCGACGCGATGTCGGCCGCGGTCCGTTCGACGGGCGGCGCGAGCGCTGGCATGCCCCCGTTTGGGGTCCAGGGGGGAAAAGCGTGTAGCCGCGGCCTCGCTCGAGGCGGCCGTTCCAACCGACCGACCCGCCGCGCCGTCCCCGCAGCCCCCGGTACCGCACTGCGCCCGAACGCTGCAGCCTGTTCGCGCTCGCCGTCCCCGGCAGCGTCTTGCGCCCCACCACAGGTCTATGGGGTCCGAACCCGTACCGGTCGGTATGACCCGCGAAGTGAAGCTGAACGAACTCGAGGCGGTGCTCGAGGAGTTCGACTACCCCGCGTCGCGTGATGCCGTCGTCGAGGAGGCCGACGACGTGACGCTACTGCTCGCCGACGGCACCGAGAACCTCGGCGACCTCGTCGCCGGCTCGGGAGCGGGGATGTTCGACTCGGCCGACGACCTCTACGCCGAGGTGCACAACATCCTGCCCCGACACGCGGTGGGCGAGCCATACCAGTCGGAGGGCGAGGGGTGAGCGTCGCGCGGGACGGCGCGTGACCGACCGGACCGGCTGGCACTGCGTGGCGTGCAACCGCTACTTCCAGACGCCGGCCTCGGCGCCCCCGCCCGACGCCTGCCGGTACTGCGGCGAGCCGGGGCTCCTGCGGCGGATCGACCACCCGACGCCGGAGGTCGAGGTGGCCGTCGGTGACGTCGTGGCGTGCGACATCGTCGGCGAGACCGAGGAGTACGTCGTCGGGACCGTCGTCGAGGTGGGGACGGACCGCGTCCTCGTGGACGCTCGCGACGGGACCGGGCGGTACGACGTCAAGCCCGAGCAGGTCGTGGCCGCCCGGTCGGACGGCTGACGCGACTCCCGGGACGGTCGGGCTGCGGCCGCCGTCCCCCCGTCACGCCGTCGTCTTCCGTCCCGCACGGACAGACCGCCCGCGCGCCGCACGGACTATCACCCCGGGGACCCACGCGAGCCCATGGACCGTGCCGAGCTCGCCGCGCGCATCGACCACACCGTCCTCGGGCCGGAGACCGCGCCCGCCGACGTCCGGCGGGTGCTCGACGAGGCGGAGGAGCACGGGACGAACGCCTGCGTCCCGCCGTGCTACGTGGCCGAGGCCCGCGAACACGCCCCCGACGTCCGGCTCGTGACCGTCGTCGGCTTCCCGCACGGCCAGCACGCGACCGCGACCAAGCGCGAGGAGGCGACGCGCGCGTGGGACGACGGCGCCGACGAGCTGGACGTGGTCGCCAACGTCGGCCGGCTGCGCGCCGGCGAGCTCGACGCCGTCGAGCGCGAACTCGCGGCGGTCGTCGCCGCCGTCCCCGTCCCGGTGAAGGTCATCGTCGAGGCGACGCTCCTCGACGAGGCGGAGCTGCACGCGGTCGGCGAGGCCGCCGCGTCGGCCGGCGCCGAGTACCTCAAGACCTCGACGGGGTTCGCGGACGGCGGGGCGACCGTCGAGGACGTCGCGCTGCTATCCACGCACCTGCCGACGAAGGCGTCGGGCGGCATCGGCTCGTGGCCCGAGGCCCGCGCGATGTTCGAGGCCGGTGCCGAGCGCATCGGCGCCTCGAGCGGCGTGGCCATCGTGACGGGATACGACGGGGACTGGACGCCCCCGGCAAGCTGGTCCTGACCGGTCTGTCCCCGTTCGGAGGTCGGCCACCGAATCGACCCCGTCCGACACGACCGACCCGATGCGGGAGACCGGCGAGAAGCATCGCACTTTTGCTCCCGGGACGCCGTATACGGCCCACCGGATGGCCAGCTACGTCATCGAGACCTACGGCTGCACGGCCAACCGCGGGGAGAGCGCGGCCATCGAGCGGCGCCTCCGCGACGCCGGGCACCACCGCGTCGAGGGGCCCGCCGACGCCGACGTGGCCATCCTGAACACCTGCACGGTCGTCGAGACGACGGAGGACCGGATGCTCCGCCGGGCCGGCGAGCTGGCCGACGAGACGGCCGACCTCGTCGTCACCGGCTGCATGGCGCTCGCGCAGGGCGAGGCGTTCCGCGAGGCCGGCGTCGACGCCCGCGTCGTCCACTGGGACGAGGTGCCCGCGGCGGTCGGCAACGGCGAGTGCCCGACGCCGACGCCGGACTCCGAGCCCGTCCTCGACGGCGTCGTCGGCATCCTCCCCATCGCCCGGGGCTGCATGAGCGACTGCTCGTACTGCATCACCAAGCTGGCGACCGGCAAGATCGACTCCCCGCCGGTCGAGGAGAACGTCGACGCGGCCCGCGCGCTGCTGCACGCCGGCGCGAGGGAGCTGCGCGTCACCGGCCAGGACACCGGGGTCTACGGCTGGGACGACGGCGACCGCAAGCTGCCCGAGCTGCTCCGCCGCATCTGCGAGCTGCCCGGCGAGTTCCGCGTCCGCGTCGGGATGGCCAACCCGAAGGGGGTCCACGGCATCCGCGAGGAGCTGGCCGAGGTCTTCGCGACCCACGACGAGCTGTACGCCTTCCTCCACGCGCCCGTCCAGAGCGGCTCGGACGACGTGCTCGGCGACATGCGCCGACAGCACCAGGTCCGCGAGTTCCGCGAGGTCGTCGGGACGTTCGACGAGGCGCTCTCGCACTGGACGCTCGCGACGGACTTCATCGTCGGCTTCCCCACCGAGACCGAGGCGGACCACCGCGCCAGCGTCGACCTGCTCCGGGAGACGGCGCCGGCGAAGGTCAACGTCACCCGGTTCTCGAAGCGCCCGGGGACGGACGCCGCGGCGCTTCCGGGGCTCGGCGGGACGCTGAAGAAGGAGCGCTCGCGGGAGCTCAGCGAGGTCAAGCGCGAGGTCGTCGGCGCGGCCTACGCGGCCATGGTCGGGGACCGCCGCGAGGTGCTCGTCGTCGAGCCGGGGACGGGCGACTCCGTGAAGTGCCGGGACCGGGCCTACCGGCAGGTCGTCGTCCCCGAGGCCGACTCCCGGGGGATCGAGCCCGGTCAGTTCGTCGAGGTCGAGGTCGTCGAGGGCCGGACCCACTACGCCGTCGGCGAGCCCGTCTGAGGGCGACCGCCGCCCGGCGACGACGGCTCGCGCCCGCCCCGAGCGGCCGGGGCGGCGACCCGGGAGCGTCGGCGCGCGCCAGGGGGCGGGGGTACGACGTTCGACGTACCGAATCTTTATTGCGTGTCGATAGGTAGCCGCGCCAGCGATGTCCACGCCACGCCCGCCCGACCCGCTCCCGGAATCGCTCTCGACGCCCCTCGGCAAGCTCGTCTACCTCTACGTCCGCGAACGCGGCCGCGCGAGCGTCTACGACCTCCGCGACGCGCTCGGCGTCCCGCAGCTGTCGCTGTACCCCACGCTCGAGGGGCTCGCCGACCGGGGGCTCGTCGAGCGCCGCGGGGACGACGTGTGGCTCCCCGGGGCCGACGCGCCCGCCGTCGGGCGCGGGCCCTGAGCGGTCGCTCGCGGGAGCGGCTCGGGGGAGGAGGGGTTCGGTTTCCGCTCGCTGCCTACCGGGCGGGCGCTTCCTCGGCGAGCATGCCCCCGACGTAATCGTCCTCCCACTCGATGCGGTCCTGGATCTCGCGGCGGCCGCGCCGGGTCAGCGAGTACGAGTTCGTCCGGTCGTCGAGCTTGCCCTTCTCGACCAGGCCCTTCTCGACGAGGACGTCGAGGTTCGGGTAGAGCCGGCCGTGGTTGATCTCCGCGCCGTAGTAGCTGTCGAGCTCGGCCTTGACGGCCAGGCCCTTCGGGCTGTCGAGACCGGCGATGACGTACAGCAGGTCGCGCTGGAACCCCGTCAGGTCGTGCATGACTGTTCTCCTGTAGGTCTGCTAAGAGTTTAAATGTGTCGCGGACCGGGGCCCCGCGGCGGTCCGCGCCCGGGCGATGGGGTGGTCGGCGGCGGTTCCCGAGGCGACGGCGTATCGCGGTCGGGACCGGGTCCTGCCAGCGCGGCGGCAGGACCCCCGGGGGCGCGGCGGCCGCGCGCAGCCGGCCGCTTGCCGCGGTCACCCCTCCGGGTCGAGCAGCCGGTCGACGTCGTCGTCCGCCTTCCACTCGCCGAGCTCCCGGGGGTCGACGTGGACGAAGACGTCGTCGACCTCGGGGAGCTCCCGGACGGCCCCGGCGACGGCCGTCTCGATGGCGTGGGCCTCGGCCAGCGTCCGGTCGCCCTCGACCTCGACGTGCAGGCTCACGTCGACCTCCGGGCCGACGTAGTGGGCGACGACGTCGTGGGCCCCCCGGACCTCGGGATGGGCGACCGCCCGCTCGAGGATGGCCCGGCGCAGGTCCTCCGGCGGCGCTCGCCCGACGAGGAAGTCGACGTTGTCCCGGACGATCTGCCAGCCGGTCCAGAAGATGCCGAGCGAGACGGCTCCGGCCGCCACCGGGTCGAGCACCGGGAGCCCCGCGTCGGCGCCGACGACGCCGACCAGCGCCGCGCCGGCGGTGAGGATGTCGAGCCGGTTGTCGAGCGCGGTGGCGACGAGGGCGGGCGAGCGCCGCTCCTCGCCGACCCGGCGGACGTGGCGGTACAGGCCGTACTTGACGGCCCCCGACAGGACGAGCACGCCCACGGCGGCCGCGCCGTACGACCCCCCCGACCCGCCGGCGAGCACGCCGGTCGTCGCCCGGACGAGCACCAGCACGCCCGCCCCGAGGACGCCCAGCGCGACGAACAGCGAGACGAACGGCTCGATGCGCTCGTGGCCGTGGGGGTGCCCGGGGTCCGGCGGCCGGGTCGTCAGGTACAGCCCGCCGAGCACGACCAGGCTGTACGCCGAGTCCGCGAGGCTGTTGACGGCCTCGGAGCCGACGGCGAGGCTCCCGGTCCCCAGGTAGACCCACCCCTTGGCCAGCGCGAGCAGGAGGTTGACCGCGAGCACCACCCACCCCACGCGCCGGACCGCGTCCCGCCGCGACA
>CAZVOR010000090.1:0-8332 GCA_964628745.1 uncultured Halobacteriales archaeon | reverse complement strand
GGCGATGGACCGTCTCGTCGGCGAGGTCCGCGACGGCGGGACCGTCGCGCTCGTCTGCTACGAGGCGCCCGAGAAGCCCTGCCACCGCCACCGGCTCCGGCGGCGGCTGCTCGACCGGCTCGGCGACGGATAGAGCCGACCGGTCTCGGCTACTCGGAGCCGGTGCCGAAGCCGCGCGCGGCGATGGCGATGATGACGAGCGCGAAGAAGGCGACGACGAGCCAGCGACCGACGGGGCTGCTGAGGGCGTCCACGACCATCCCGAGGAGGTCCAGCCCGGCCACCTGGCCGAGGGCGAACAGGAGGAGGACGAGGCCGACGAGGGCCAGGCCGACGCGGAGCGTCGACGCGGCGACCCAGCCGGCCGCGTCTTCGCCCAGGGGAAAGCTGCCGCGGGCGGACCCCGAAGACTGTCGTTCCGCGCGGTCATCGCCGTCCTCGCGGCTCTCGGAACGCGACATAACCGGTCGACGGGCGAGAGGCACATTGCTATTCGCCACTTACCGCCGGGAGCGCGGAGGGACCCTCCTCGCGGTCGCTCGGCCGTCGGATCTCGGGGAGAGGGGAAAGGGGGGAGGAGAGGGGGAGTAGGAAAGGGAGAGGGGGTCCGGCGGACGACCGGGCTAGTCCACCCCGGTCAGGTCCACCACGTCCACGTCGTCGGGGAGCCGGTCCAGCACGTGGTCCGGCCAGCCGCGGTGGGCCAGGGCGACCGCCGCGTCCGGCTCGCCGGCCGCCAGCCGCGCGACCGCCCGCGCGGCGGCGGCCTGGCTCTCCACGTCGACCCGCTCCGGGACCTCCGCGGAGACCGGATAGGTCTGCGCGAGCGCCGGCGGCACCGGGCCGAACGGCGGGACGACGGCCCAGACGGCGTCGTACGAGTCGGGGTCGGTCGCGTCCCCTCGCGAGCCATCGCCGGGGAGGTCGCCCTCGACGAGCAGCAGCGAGCCCGGGACGGCCAGCCGCTCCAGTCGTTCCCGGTGCCGGCGCACCTCCGGCCGGCGGGCGCTCTCGGCCGAGGTGTGGAAGAACGTCCCCTTGCTGGCCGGGTCGCCCCGTTCGAGGAGGTCGGCGTGGCCGAGCAGGGCGCGGTAGCCGTCGAGCATCGCCGGGTGGCCGCGGGCCCGGGTCTCCACCAGCTCGAGGAGGTCGCCGCCGCGGATGGCCTCCCGGACGCGCCGGAGCTCGGCGAACGAGACGTGCAGGTTGTGCTCGGCGAGCGCGGCATCGCGGTCGTCGGCGGGCGCCTCGCGCAGCTCGTCGGCCGTCCACGCCGTACAGACGGGACACTCACAGGGCAGCTCGCGCAGGTCGGTCAGGCGCTCGGTGCCGCGGACGGTGAGGTAGCGGCCGTCCCTGGCGTACAGCGCGTAGGCGGCGGAGTCGAAGAGGTCACAGCCCAGCGCGGCGGCGAGCGCGAACACCATCGGGTGGCCCGCGCCGAACAGGTGCACGGGGGCGTCGGGGCCGAGGCCGCGCTTGGCCGCGGCGACGACGTCGACGACGTCGGCGAACCGGTAGGCGGTCAGAAGCGGGACGACCGCGCCGACGGGGAACAGGTCGAGGCCGGTCTCGCGGGCGGCCCGGCCGGCCCGCTCGCGCAGGTCGGGGAAGGTCGAGCCCTGCACGGGCGCCGAGACGAGCATCTCGCCGGCGTCGAACTCGGCGGCGGTCGAGAGCCGGGTCTCGGTCTCGGCGAGCTCGCGCTCGGCGCGCTCGCGGTCGACGTCGGGCGGCGTGGGGAGGTCGACCGGCGTGCCGATGTCCGAGCCGGCGTCGCGCTGGAAGGCGAGGATCTCCTCGGTGGTGACGTCGATATCGCCGTACTCGGCGAGCTGGAATGCCCCCGAGTCGGTCATGACGGCCCCCGGGAAGCCGAGCAGGTCGCGCAGCCCCCGGTCGAGCGCCGCCTCGCGGAGCTCGTCGGAGCCGTGGATGATGTAGGCGTTCGTGATGAGCGCCTGCGCGCCGAACTCGTCGGCCAGCCGCGCCGGCGCGACCGTCTGCACGTTCGGGTTGACCACCGGGAGCAGCGCCGGCGTCTCGACGGTCACGCCGGCGCGGGGGACCTCGAGCTCGCCGACGCGGCCGGCGGCGTCCGAGGCGCGCTGCTCGAAGACCGGGGGCATCCGGCCGGACGTGCGTCGCCGAGCGCCACGTCGCTTTCGGTCCGGCCGCGGCCTGCAGTTCGCGAGCCGCCGTGGTGTGCCACCAGACGGCCGGGCCCGCGCCGTCCGCCCGTCGGGTGCTCGCCGCCCCGGCCGTCGCCGGCAGCGGCGTTATCCGGCTCGCGGCCGTACGGCCGCCCGGCCGATGCCACCCGATGATCCCGCGCCCGACGAGCCGCCGGACGACGAGAGCGTCCAGGAGGGTGCCCGGCGCCGCCAGCGAGAGCGCGCCGAGGCCGTCGAGGACGTCGTCGCCCGCGGCCAGTGGAGCTTCGAGGAGCTCGACTACCCGGTCTCGAGCGAGGCCCTCGCGACCGAGTACAGCGACCAGCCCATCGACCTGCCGAACGAGACGGAGTCCCTCGGCAGCGTGTTCGACCGGCTCGTCGACGAGGAGTACGACACGCCCGAGGAGGTCCGCGAGGCCGTCTACGGGGCGCTGACCGGCCGCCCAGGGGCCGGCGGCCCGGCGGAGTACAACGAGGAGCGCGACCTCGAGCAGCTCGAGGAAGCCTCGGACGAGGAGTCGAACGTCGACTGGCAGTGAGCGCCATCCCGGGTCGACGTCCGGGCGTCGCGTCCCGGCCGGCTACGCGCCGGCCTCCCCCGCGACGAGGCCGTAGTAGAGCACCGCGAGGACGGCCCGGCCGTCGCGGAGCTCGCCCCGTCGGACCCGCTCGCGCAGCCGGTCCCAGGTCGTGACGTCGACGCTGATGCTCTCGTCGCGGTCGAGCCGCCGCCCGTCGCGCGGCTCGCAGTCGCGGGCCACGAAGTAGTGGAAGACGAGGTTCGACACGCCGTTGGCGGGCTCGACGGTGACGAGGGGCTCGACGACGTCGGCGGCGTAGCCGGTCTCCTCGGCCAGCTCCCGTCGGGCGGCCGCCGCCAGGTCGGCGTCGCCGGGCTCGACGCCGCCGGCGGGGAGCCCGCGGCTGACCCGGCCGACGGCCTGGCGCCACTCGTCGATGACGACGACGTCGCCGGCCGGCGTGAACGGCAGCACGACGACGGAGGGCTCGTCGACGAGCGCGTGGAACTCCGTCTCGACGCCGTCGGGCAGCCGGACCGCGTCCCGGCGGACGGCGAAGCCGGGGCACTCGTAGTCCGTGGTCGACGACAGCGTCTCCCACCGCAGGTCCTCGGTCATGGCGACGGGGTCGGCCGGGACGGGGTTAAGCGGTGCGCCCGCCGGCGGTCGGGGTGACCCCGACCGCCACGGTCCGTCGCCCTCGCGCCCCCCGGTCTTCACGCCGACGCCGCGCGGGGACGGCCGTCACGGACCCGTGGAGCCGCCCCACCCCCGAGGGCCATCGCCCCCGGCGCGGGCCCGGGCCGACCGGGCGGCCCGCCTGTCGGGCGCTTCGACGGCCGCATTCACCTGTCGGAACGCTTCGATAACCGTCGTCAAACCGCTGGCTGGACCGCGGGTCGGCCGATGAACGCCGGCTGAGGGTTACTCGCGGTGTGAGCGATGTTAACTCGGGAACGTTCTCCATTACTAAGCACGTGTGGTCTGACCGCCGGCCATGACCGAGGGACGGCCATCGAGTAGTCGATACGCCCGCGGACGAACGGGCGACCCGGGACGCACGGGCAGCTCGGATGGAGACCGGCGTCAGTCCGCGACAGCCAGTCCCCCGTCGAACGAAGGGAGGGCCGGGGTCGACGGATGACCCGCGAGACCCGCTCGGTGCGGCGGCGCCTCGCGGCGGTCGTGGGCGCCGTCATCCTGGTCGTCAGCGCCGGGGCCGCGGGAATCGGCGCCGCCGGCGCGTCCGGCGGCGCTGGCGTCGGTGCCGGAAGTGCCGGCGCCGGCGGTTCGCCTGCCGGGCTCGCCGGTCCCCCGGACGCTGGCGCGGGCGACGGGACAGCGGAAGGCGACGCGGTCGACGGGCCGACGGAACCCGTCTCCCAGCTCTCCCAGCAGGAGCGCGAGGCGGCGGAGCGGGGCGTCGAGGAGGGAGCCGAACTGGCCCAGCGACAGGGCGCGAATGTCACCCAGGCGCAGATCCAGGCGGCGACGGACGCCGCCGTCTCGGCCGCCGAGGGCCGGCAGGAAGCGTCCGTCGAGCAGGTCCAGGCCGCCTCCCGGGGGGCGGCCCACGGCGCGCTGGTGCAGGCCCAGTCAGCGAACGTCACGCAGGTGCAGGCGAGCGTCGGCGGCAGCGTGGCGGGGGCGCTCGACCAGTCTCAGGCGGCGAACGTCACGCAGATACAGGCTGCCGCCTACGGCGCGGCCCACGGTTCGACCGCGCAGTCCCAGCGCGCGTCCGTCACCCAGGTCCAGCGGGCCGCGTCCGGCGCCGCCGCCGGCGCCGCCAAGGGGGCGGCCGAGGAGAACCACTCCGACGTCGCGACGATAGGGGAAGCCGCCCAGGGCGGGGCCTACGGCGCCCTCGAACGCGACGCGGACCCGAAGAAGGCGGAGGGCGCCGCCCACGGAGCGGCCGAGGGCGTCCTCGAACAGCGCCAGGAGGCGACCATCAAGCAGGTGCAGGTCGCGGCCCTCGGGAGCGCGAAGGGCGCCCTCTCGCAGAGCCAGAAGGCGACCGTCAGGCAGGTCCAGGCGGCGAGCCACGGCGGCGCGGCCTGCGGGGTCTCCCAGAGCCAGACCGTCTCCATCGAGCAGATACAGGTCGCCTCGGGCGCGGCCGCCTCCGGAGCGCTCTCGCAGCACCAGGAGGCGACCGTCGAGCAGATCCAGTACGCCTCCCAGGGGGCGTGCGAGGGCGTCCTCGGCCAGGTCACGCAGGTGCAGATCGTCAACATCGTGCAGATCCAGATACTGGTCCAGGTGTCCGCGGCGGACGCGACGAAGGACGCGGCGAAGCGAAAGGAGACCGACCGCGGGAAGATCTACCGGGACAGCCGGAAGCGGGGCAAGCACAAGTACGTCTCGGCCGACGACGCCGACCGCGACGGCCTCTCGGACGACCAGGAGCGCCTCGTCAGCACCGACCCCGAAAGCATCGACACCGACGGCGACGGACTCAACGACGGGACCGAGGTGTTCGTCTACCGGACGAACCCCCTCGACCGCGACACGGACGGGGACGGCCTTGAGGACGGCGACGAGGTCGAGCGCGGCACGGACCCGACGGACGCCGACACCGACGACGACGGCCTGAGCGACGGCGAGGAGGTCGAGCGGGGCGCCGACCCGCTCGACCCGAACGACCCGAGCGAGACCGACGGCGACGACGACGGCCTCGCGTTCGAGGAGGAGCGGCGCCTGGGGACGGACCCGGACGACGCCGACACGGACGACGACGGCGTGACCGACGGGGACGAGGTGGACGACTACGGGTCGGACCCGCTCGACGCGGACAGCGACGACGACGGGCTGGACGACGGCGACGAGGTCGACGAGGGCACCGACCCGACCGACCCGGACACCGACGACGACGGCCTCACCGACTCGGAGGAGGTCAGGCGGGGGACCGACCCCCTCGACGCCGACGACCCCGCGCCGCCGGACCCCGACGACGATGGGCTCGGCACGCCGCTCGAGCAGCGGCTCGGGACCGACCCCCAGGACCCCGACTCCGACGGCGACGGACTGAGCGACGGCGAGGAGGTCGAGCTCGGGACCGACCCGCTCGAGCCGGACACGGACGGCGACGGGCTCGACGACGGCGAGGAGGTCGATGACGGCTCCGACCCACTCGACCTGAACGACCCCGAGGTCGTCGACTCCGACGACGACGGGCTGTCGGACGAGAACGAGAGCGCCCTCGGGACGGACCCCGAGGAGCCCGACACCGACGGCGACGGGCTCCTCGACGGCGAGGAGGTCGACCGGGGCACGGACCCGCTCGACGCCGACGACCCGCCGGCGGTCGTCCCGCTCGACGTCGCGGTCGAGTGCGAGAACGTCACCGTCACGAACCCGAACGACGTGCCCGTGACGCTGACCGTCGCCGGCCCGAACGGCACCGAGCAGGTCGGCGTCGCGTCCGGCGAGTCCCGGCAGGTCGTCGCCTCGTCGGGCGAGTACACGCTCTCCGCGTCGACGGGCGACGGGACCGCGGTGCCGGTCGGCGGTGGGGACGGGGCGGAGCTGACCGCCACCGTCGAGGCGTGCCCGACCGTCGGACAGAGCCTCGTCGTCGTCGAGCGCGCCGGGAACGTCTCGATATCGAACCCGAACGACGTGGACGTGACGGTCACCGCGACCGACGAGGCCGGCGAGACGGTCACCGAGACGGTGCTCGCGAACGCGACGGTCACCCTGGGGGACCTCGAGCCGGGGAACTACACGCTGACCGCCAGGGACGCCGACGGGACGCCGGTGCCCATCAACGGCGAGCAGACGTTCTCCTTCACCGTCGAAGCGGACGAGGCCCCGCCGGTGACGGCCACGCCGACCGACACGCCCACGCCGACCGGAACGCCGACCGACACGCCGACCGAGACGGCCACGCCGTCGCCGACGGGCACGCCCACCGACGCGCCGGCAGAGACGTCGACGCCGACCGGAACGCCGACCGACACGCCGACGGAGACGGGTACCCCGACGTCGACGGCCACGCCATCGCAGGAGCTGGCGTCGCTCGACGTCACCGTCGCGAACACGAGCGTCGCCGTCGAGAACCCGAACGACGTGGACGTGAACGTGACGGTGGCGAACGACACCGGGACCGTTCGCCTCGTCCCGGTGCCCTCCGGCGCGAACGTGACCGTCGCCGGGCTCGCCCCCGGGAACTACACGTTGACGGCGGCGACGGCTGACGGGCAGGCGGTCCCCCTGAACGGCGAGTCGTCGCTCTCGGTCGAGCTCGTCGCGTCCGCGGGGGCCGCGGACGCCGACGACGACGGCCTGGCCGACGAGAACGAGAGCGCCCTCGGCACGGACCCGTCCGACGCCGACACGGACGGCGACGGGCTCGACGACGGCGAGGAGGTCGACGAGGGGACGGACCCGCTGCACCCGGACACCGACCGCGACGCCGTCCCGGACGGCGAGGAGGTCGCGGACGGCACCGACCCGACCGACCGCGAGGAGCCGGGGTTCGTCGACCCTGACCGCTACGGGGCCGACCCCGGGGACCCGGAGCGCTCGATATTCTGGCTCAACCCGGCGAACCCGGAGCACGCCGTCGACGAGCCGACGCTCATCGACTCCGAACGGATCGAGGCGCTCGTCCACGAGCGGATAGACGAGATCCGGCAGGAGAACGGGCTCGAGCCGCTCGGCTACAACGACACGGTCGCCTCCGTCGCGAGGGCCCACAGCGCCGACATGGCCGACCGGGGCTACTTCGACCGGGTGAATATCGACGGCGAGGGACCGGCCGAACGCTACCGGAGCGTCGTGGACGACCCGGCCTGCGGCGACTACGGGGAGACCATCCAGCGAATCGGCGGCGCCGCCTCGAACGAGGCGTTCGCCGAGCTGATCGTCTCCGGGTGGCTGAACGCGCCCGAGGACCGGGCGACCGTCCTCGACGCCGACTGGGAGAGCGGGGGCATCGGGGTGTACTTCACCGAGGCGAGCATGAACGCCACCGTCGCCGGCGACGCCGGGACGCCCGGTCTCCTCGGCGAGCCGGGGGTCGCGATGCTCGTCACCGCGAACTTCTGTGAGCCCGTCGAGCAGCCGACGCCGACCGGCACGCCGACGCCCACCGAGACGGCCACGCCCTCGCCGACCGAGACGTCGACCGACACGGCCACGCCGTCGCCGACGGGCACGCCCACCGACACGCCGGCCGGCACGCCCACGGCCACGACTGACACGACGGTCTCGACGCCGACCGAGACGTCGGCATCGGCGGCGGACACGGCCTCCCCGGGCGCCGGATCCGACCTGGTCGACGCGGTCGTTCGGCTGCTCTCCGGCCGGTTCCTCGGTTCACTCGGGCGTTGAACGATACGGCGGCGAGCGACGTGGTCGTCGCTGGTGCGTCGTTAGCACGATGGTAGTGGGCGGGGCGTCACCAGGACGTGCGGCGCTGGCGGTTCGCTCCGCTCGCGGCGCGGCGCCGAGAGAAGCTCGACGGGCCGGCGCAGATTCAAACCGGAGCAGGACTCGAAGCTGCGCGTCTCCCACCGTCCGCGCTCGACGGCGAGCGGCCCGAGCGTCGCTCGCGGGTCGCGATCGCGGAAGAAGTGGGCCGGCGCAGATTCGAACTGCGGTTACGGCCACCCGAAGGCCGAAGGAT
>CAZVOR010000089.1:0-8531 GCA_964628745.1 uncultured Halobacteriales archaeon | reverse complement strand
TGTCGCTCCCGATGCCCTCGAACCGGGGGTCGCCCTCGAGGTACTCGCGCATCCGGCGGAAGTCCGAGGCCTGCACCCGGTAGATCTTCACCGCGACGTCGGTGTCGTCGGGGCCGAGCGCCTCGAAGACGCTCGCCTCCTTGCCGGTCGATATGGGCCCGCCGAAGGCGGCGATGTGGCCGTCCTGGACGAGCTTGTAGACGGCGGCGAGCGTGGCGTCGTCGAAGACCGCCCCCTCGACCTTGAACTGGTCGGCGTCCTTGATGCGCTTTCTGAACTCGGCGAACTCGCGATCCCGACGCCGGGCGATGCGGTCGGCCTCGGTGTCCGTGACGTCGATGGACTCCCACTCGTCGCCGGGCGCGTCCGCCGCGTCGCGGTCGACCAGCTCGCGGTCGCCGGTCATGCGGTCATTCGATGTGGCCCTCCCGTCGCAGCTGGTCGGCGTCCTGCTTCTCGTACCGCCAGACGATGTCCGCCTTCTCGTCCTGCCAGTCCCAGGGGTCGACGAGGACCACGTCGTCCTCCCGGATCCAGATGCGCTTTCGCATCCGGCCGGGGATGCGGGCCGTCCGCTCGACGCCGTCGGCGCACCGGACCCGCACGCGGTTGGCGCCGAGCATGTCCGTCACCACCGCGAACAGCTCGTCGCCGTCGGGCATGCGGAGGTTCCGTCGCTGGCCCTCCTCGTCGCTCATTGCCGGACCGTTGGGTCGAGTGATGTTTAAATCCGTGGTCTCCACCCCCCCCCCCGGCCCGCCCGGCCGGCCGATACGCCGCCGGCAGACGGGCCTCACCCGGCGAGCTTCGCCCGGCCCGGCGCGATGAGCTCGTCGAGCGCGTCGGCCAGCGCGGCCTTCGCGTCCGCGGGGTGGAGCTCGCCGGCCTCGAGCGCCGCCGCGAGCGCCTCGTAGGAGCCGTAGGTCACGTCGCCGCCGTACTCATCGGGGCGCTCGACGACGACGCGGGCGAAGCGCGGGAAGACGTGGTACCGGAACAGCTGGAGCACGGGGTTCTCGCGGGCGTTGCCGTCCGCGTCGGGCTCGGGGTCGCGCGTCGGCGGGCAGTACGCGCGTTCGACCTTCTCGCGGATGGTATCGGCGTCGTCCTCCATCGAGATGGTCACGCCCGTCGAGGAGGACATCTTCCCGACGCCGGTGGCCAGGTCGGCGAGGATGGGCGTGTGCAGCGCCGACGGGGCGTCGTAGCCCAGCGACGGCAGCCCCTCGCGCGCGAGGACGTGGACCTTGCGCTGGTCCATCCCGCCGACGGCGAGGTCGAGGTCGAGGTAGCGGATGTCGAGCGCCTGCATCAGCGGGTAGACCACGTGCGAGACGGTCGCGGTCTCCCCGCCCTGGATCTCCGCCATGGCCCGGCGGGCCCGGTTGAGCGTCGTGTCCACCGCGAGCGCGTGCAGGTCGAGCACGTAGTCCTCCTCGAGCTGGTACGACGAGCCGTAGACGAACTCGGTCCGCCCGGCGTCGAGCCCGTAGGCCAGGAACTGCTCGCGCATGCGCTCGGCCGTCTCGCGGATCTCCTCGAACGTGCCCTTGCCGTTGAGGTAGGCGTGGACGTCGGCCAGCAGGACGACGACCTCCATGCCGGCCTCCTGGAGGTCGATGAGCTTGTTCGCGGTGAGCATGTGCCCCAGGTGGAGCACGCCGGAGGGCTCGTAGCCCACGTACGCGCGGCGGCCCGCGGGGTCCTCGGCGAGCGCGCGGACCTCCGCCTCGGTGATGACCTCCTCGGCGTTCCGCGTGATGAGGTCGTGGGCGTCCATACGAGGCCCACACCGGAGCCAGGGATTTAGGCCTTCGCAGATTCGGCGACGGCCGGGGGGGGGACGCGGCGGTCCCGACGGGCGAGGGCCGCAGCCTACTTGCCCGGGCGCTGGCAACGCCGTCCATGGACCGCCGGGCGTTCGTGGCGTCGCTCGCCGCGGCGCTCCCGGGGCTGGCGGGCTGCTCGAATCCGTTCGGATTCCGGGCGCCGCCCCCGGCTATCGCCGACCAGCCCTGCCCGCCGCACGAGTCCGACGCGGACGGGGTGGTCTGCTCGCACACCGTCGACCGCGGCACGGCACCCGTGTTCCTTGCGGCTTCACCCGAGACGAGCGCGGTCTCGGACGGCCGACCGGTGGACGAGGTCACGCTGACGCTCTCCAACCGGACGGACCAGCCGCTGCGGTTCAATCCCGGGAACTGGGAGCTGTGGCGGCACTCGGGGGAGCGGTGGGAGGAGCTCCCGCCCGAGCAGGTCGGCGACGGCGTCGTCGAACTGCCGCCGGGCGGGACCCGCCGGTGGACGCTCCTCGAGGCGGCGGGGCTCATCCGCCACGAGCCGTCGTTCGAGCCGGGGCTCTACGCGGCCGGGCTCGGCGTCGGGGCGGTCACCGACCCCGACACGTACGAGCGGGACACCGTCACCGCGCTGGCGCTGGTCCGCCTGGTCCGCGCGGGTTGAACCGCCCGACCGCGCGGTGCGGGGCGAACCGGCCCGCCCGCCGCCTCGACGCCTACGGGTCCAGCAGCTCGCCCGGGCCGGCGTCGGCGCGCTCGGCGCGGTGCTCGGAGATGAGCCGGTCGACCAGTCGCTCGTTCTCGGCGCGCTGGCGGCGCTCGGCGCGCTCGCGCCAGTCCTCGACGACCGCCTCGACGTCCGCCTCGCGGGCCACCGCCAGCTCGTCGACCTCGCGGACGGTGACGCGGTCGACCCGGCCGAACGGCACCTCGCGGTCGAACAGCACCGCCTCGGCGACCTCCGAGAGCCCGCCGCGGTCGAGCAGCACCGCCCGCGGCTCGACGTCGGCCAGGCGCTCGGCGGTCCGCCGGCCGGCGCCGCTGGCGTCGCGCAGCAGGACGACCTCGCCCCTGGCGAGGCCGTAGTCCGACTCCGCGGCCTCGATGGCGTCCAGGGTGAACTGCTCGACGGGCTTGACGGGCACGAGCGCGTCGGCCGCCCGCTCGGCGACGGCCTCGAAGTGCGAGTGGTCGAGCTTCCAGAGGGCCTTCAGCCGCTCGAGCTTCGACTCGAGGGCGGCCAGCTCCTCGCGGGTCGACTCGAGCTCGCGCTCCAGGCGGTCGTTCTCGCGCTCGAGGCGGTTGGTCGACCGCCGGGCCCGCGCCTCGACGCGGTCGGCCTCGTGGGCGGCCTCGAGGTCGGCCTCCAGCTCGGCGATTCGCTCGTCCCTCTCCTCGACGGTCGACTCGAGGTCATCCACGTAGGCCGAGAGGCGGTCGACGCGCCGGCCGAGCTCGTCGGCCCGCCGGGCGTCGGCCGGCCGCGCCTCCCCCGACTGCCCAGGGTCGTCGCCCTCGTCCGACGCGTCGGGTTCGAGGTCCTCTATCACCGCCGCGAGGGGCTCGTCGCCCGCCAGGACGCGCGCGAGGACGTCGCCCCGGTCGAGGTGGGGCGGGGTCTCGCGGGCGACCCGCGCGAACCGCTCGGCGTGGGCGTCGCAGGCGAACAGGGCCGCCGCCAGCGCGTCGCGCTGGTGGTCGTCGTCGACGCCGGCCTCGCGGGTGCGGTGGAGCTTCTCGTCGACCGGGAGGTCGGCGTCCGGCGTCCAGCCCGCCGCCTCGAACGACCGGCGGAACCGCTCGACGGCGCTCGGCATCGGCGTCACGTCCGCGGCGACGACGACGGGCCGGCCGCGTTCGATGAGCCACTCGACGATGGCCGCGTGGTCGGCGGTCCGGGTGCTCGTGACGTCCAGGACGGTTCCGTCGAGGCCGCAGACGGCCGCCGCGGTCGTCGTCCCCGGGTCGATGCCGACGACGACGGGGTCGCGGCGCTTCGCGAGCGGCGAGAACTCGATGCCGTCCCGTCGCTCCCGCTCGACGTCCACGCGGACGTCGCCGGAGCGGGCGGTCGAGACCGGGATGGCCGACGGCGCCGCCTCGACGCGGAAGACGGCGTTCGAGAGGCCGCCGTACTTCTCGGTGACCTCGCGCTCGAACGCGAGGCCCGCGTCCTCGAGCGCGGACTCGACCTCCCGGGCGTGCTTGCGCACCGCCCCGTGGATGCGCCGGGTGTAGCGGTCCTCGCTCCAGCCGCCCTTCCCGACCGACCGGCCCCGCGAGACCTTCACGCGGGTCGTGTCCGAGAACGCGGAGACCTCGCAGCCGACGTTGCGCGCCGCCAGCCGCGCCGCGGCCTCGGCCTCCTCCATGGGGTCCTTGCCGTACGGGACGCCGTGGCGCGACGCGACCCGGGAGAGCGGCTCGGGGCGCTCGTCGCCGGTGACCTGCACGAGCCGGGTCTCCTCGGGCAGCGCGCCCAGCAGGCGCACGAGCGCGTCCTTGTCCTCGGCCAGCTCGTACATGTTGTCCGTCGCCAGCAGGCGGGGCCGGTCGCGGTCGACCAGCCGGAGCAGCTTCCGCCGGGAGACGACGTCGCGTTCGACCGCGTCGTCCTCGAGGACCACCAGGGCGTACGAGGGGGCGTCGCCGCGGACGTCGCCGCTCTGGACGTCCACGCCGAAGACGGGCGCGTCGAGCGCGCTCGGTCGCGTACTCACACCGGGCGCCTTGGGGGGTGGGGCGCATAAGCCCGGTGGTGGTCCGGGGGGTCGCGTCCCGCCGGCGGGCGGGCCGCGCCGGCTCAGAACGACGTGATGACCTCGATGCCCCGGGTGTCGAAGTCGGTCATCGCCTCGAGCCGGTCGGTGACGTCCTCGAGGCCGACCTCCCGGGTCACGAGCGCCGCCGGCCGGACCCGGTCCCGCTCGACCATGCCCAGCAGCTCGTCGTATCGCGTGGGCTGCATGCCGTGGGAGCCGATGACCGACAGCTCCTTGCGGACGATGACGTCGGTCGGCAGCGCGACCTCGCCGCCCTCCTCCCTGGTCGTCAGCCCGATCTGGACGTGCTGACCGAAGTAGTCGAGCGACTCGACCGAGTTCCGGCAGGTCTCGGCGATGCCGAGCGCGTCGATGGAGACGTCGGCGCCGCCGTCGGTGAGCGCCCGGACCGCGCCCGGGACGTCGTCCGTCTCCGCGGCGTTGACGACGGCCTCGGCGCCGAGCTCGCGGGCCAGCTCGAGCTTCTCCTCGGCGATGTCGACGGCGACGACGCTGCCGCCGAGCGCGGTCGCGACGTCGACCGCGGACAGCCCGATGCCGCCGCAGCCGTGGACGGCGACCCAGTCGCCCGCCCCGAGGTCGGCGCGGTGGGCGACGGCGTGGAAGGAGGTCATGAAGCGGCAGCCCAGCCCCGCCATCTCGACCGGCGAGACCCTGTCGGGCAGGCGGATAGCGTTGACGTCGGCCCAGGGGACGTGCAGCGCCTCGGCGAACGCGCCGGGGACGGAGGCGTGAAAGCCCAGCGAGTGGCCGTTCTCGCACTTGTGGGTGTGGCCCCGCCGGCACCGGCGGCAGGTCCCGTCGGCGAGGTTGAACGGGACGGTGACGCGGTCGCCGACCGCCACGGACTCGACGGCCGGGCCGACCTCGGCCACCGTGCCGGCCGGCTCGTGGCCGAGGACCTGGCCCACGAGGTCCATGCCCTCGTAGTCGCCCATCCAGCCGTGCCAGTCCGACCGGCAGATGCCGCAGGCCTCGACGTCGACCACGACGCCGTGGTCCGCGGGGGTCGGACGCTCGACGTCCCGGATCTCGAGCGGTTCGCCGTAGCCCGTCATGACGGCAGCGCGCATGTGCCGCGACTGCGGGCGCGGGCGGGTTAACCGTTCGGCCGCGGTCCGACCGGCTGGCAGACGCCGAGGGGTGGCGCGAACCGCTGGAAGTTTAGGGGCCGGCCGGGTGCGTCCGGCCGTGAGCGCCGACCCGCTGGCGGACAGCCCGTTCGACCGGTACCGCGAGCGCGTGGACCGGCCGCTCTCGCGGCTGTTCCGGGTCTACGGCCGGCCCCGGCTGCGCTGGTTCGGGCTCGGCCTGTCGGCGAACCTGGTCGCCCGCGGCGCGAGCCTGCTGCCCCCGCTGGTCCTCGGCGCGGCCATCGACGCGCTGTTCAGCCAGCCGGGGAGCGCGTACGAACTGCCGCTGGTGCCGGCGGCCTGGATCCCGCCGGCCGACGCCGGCCAGTTCTGGTTCTCGGTGGCGGTCATCGCCGGCGCGTTCGTCGTGACGGGCGTCGCGACCTGGGTGTACGGCGTCGCCGCCAACCTGTTCGCCCACGAGGTGATGCACGCCGTCCGGACCGACACCTTCGAGCAGCTCCAGCGGCTGGACATGACCTTCTTCGATACGAAGCAGACCGGGGAGGTCATGGCCGTCCTGAACAACGACGCCTCGAACCTCGAGCGCTTCCTCGACAACGCGCTGCAGAACTCGGTCCGGCTGGGCGCGATGGTCCTGGGCATCGCGGCCATCCTGTTCTACCTGAACCCCCAGCTGGCCGCCGTGACGCTGGTGGCCGTGCCGGCGATGGTGGCGTTCACCGCGTGGTTCATGCGCCGGGTCGAGCCGCGCTACGCGGCCCACCGCGCCAGCGTCGGCCGGCTCAACACCCGCCTCGAGAACGCCATCAGCGGCGTCGAGCTCGTGAAGACCGCCGGCACCGAGGACCACGAGCGCGAGCGCGTCGCCGACGCCTCCATGGACTACTTCCGGCGCACGATGGACGTGCTCCGGCTGTCCTTCGTCTACCGGCCCGGCATGGAGCTGCTCGCCGGTGCGGCGTTCGCCGCCACCTTCCTCGTCGGCGGCTACTGGCTGCTGTTCGGCCCGCCGCCCGGGCTGTCGGGCTCGCTGTCGGCCGGCGACTTCGTCGTCTTCCTCTTTCTGACCCAGCGCTTCGTCACCCCGCTGGCCGAGGTCTCGAACATCGTCGACCAGTACGAGAACGCCAAGGCCTCCGCCGAGCGCGTCTTCGGGCTGATGGACGTCCCCGTCGACGTGGCCGACGCCCCGGACGCCGTGGCGCTGACCGACCCGGAGGGCCGCGTCGAGTTCGACGGCGTCTCGTTCGGGTACGGGGACGACGGCCCGGGCGAGCGCGTGCTCCGGGACGTCTCGCTTGTCGCCGAGCCGGGCGAGACCGTCGCGGTCGTCGGGCCGACCGGCGCGGGCAAGTCCACGCTGCTGAAGCTGCTGTGCCGGCTGTACGAGGTCGACGAGGGCGCCGTTCGCGTCGACGGCCACGACGTCCGCGAGCTCGCGCTCGACAGCCTCCGGGACGCCGTGGGCTACGTGAGCCAGGACACGTTCCTGTTCGACGGGACCGTCGCCGAGAATATCCGGTACGGCCGGTTCGACGCGAGCGACGAGGCCGTCCGCGAGGCGGCGCGAGCCGCCGAGGCACACGCGTTCGTCGAGCGGCTCGCCGAGGGGTACGACACCCGCGTCGGGGAGCGCGGCGTGATGCTGTCGGGCGGCCAGCGCCAGCGCGTCGCCCTCGCCCGCCTCGTGCTACAGGACCCGGCCATCGTCGTGCTCGACGAGGCGACCGCCGCCGTCGACACCGAGACGGAGCTGCTCATCCAGCGGTCGCTCGCGCGGCTGGCCGCCGACCGGACGACGTTCGCCATCGCCCACCGGCTGTCGACCGTCAAGGACGCCGACACCGTCGTCGTGCTCGACGACGGCGAGGTGGTCGAGCGCGGCACGCACGGGGCGCTCCTCGAGGCGGACGGCCTCTACGCGGGCCTCTGGCGGGCGCAGGCCGGCGACCTCGACGCGCTGCCGGAGGGGTTCGTCGAGCGCGCCGCCGAGCGGCGCGGCGAGCCGGCGGCCTCCGACCCGGCCGGCGACGCCTGATCCGGTCTGCCTACTCCGGGTACGGGACGTCGACCTCGAGCCCGTCGTGGGCCACGGTCACTTCGCCGTCGAACGCCTCGCTGGCCTCGGCGGCCAGCCGACCGGCGCCGCCGGCGTACCGCGAGGAGACGTGCGTCAGCGCCAGGCGGGCCGCGCCCGCCCGGGCGGCGACCTCGCCGGCCTCCGCCGCCGTCGAGTGGCCGGTCTCGGCGGCGCGCTCGGCGTGCTCGGCCCCGAACGTCCCGTCGTGGACCAGCAGGTCGGCGCCGTCGGCGGCCTCGACGGTCGCCTCGCACGGCCGGGTGTCGCCGGTGTAGACGACCGTCCGGCCCGGCCGCGGCGGCCCGACGACCTGGTCGGGCTCGACCACCGTCCCGTCGTCCAGCTCGACGGGCTCGCCGCCGTGCAGCCGCGAGAACGCCGGGCCGACGGGGACGCCGAGCGCCTCGGCGCGCTCGCGGTCGAACCGGCCGCGACGGTCGGCCTCGACCAGCGCGTAGCCGACGGCCACGGTCCGGTGGTCGACCGCGAACGCCCGGACCTCGTAGCCGTCGCCCTCGCGGGCCGCCTCCCCGGGGGCGACGGCCTCGACGCGGACCGGGTAGGACGGCTCGCCGCCGCAGGCCGACAGCAGTTCGAGGAGGGCGGACCGCGCGCCGGCGGGCACGTGGACGGAGAGCGGCTCCTCGCGGCCGTTGAAGTCCCAGGTCTCGAGCAGCCCGGGCAGGCCGTAGACGTGGTCGCCGTGCAGGTGGGTCAGGAAGACGTCCGAGACGGCGAAGCCGGTCGAGTAGCGCATCATCTGGCGCTGGGT
>CAZVOR010000088.1:0-8578 GCA_964628745.1 uncultured Halobacteriales archaeon | reverse complement strand
GTCCAGCAGGCGATGGAGCAGCAGACCAGCGCCGAGCGCCGCCGCCGGGCGATGATCCTCGAGGCGCAGGGCGACCGTCGTTCCGCCGTCGAGCGCGCGGAGGGCGACAAGCAGTCCGCCGTCATCCGGGCGCAGGGCGAAAAGCAGAGTCAGATCCTCGAGGCGCAGGGCGACTCCATCTCGACGGTGCTGCGGGCGAAGTCGGCGGAGTCGATGGGCGAGCGGGCGGTCATCGACAAGGGCCTGGAGACGCTCGCGAGCATCGGCGAGAACGAGAGCACGACGTTCGTGCTCCCCCAGGAGCTGTCGTCGATGCTGGGCCGGTACGGCCGGCACCTGACCGGCAGCGACGTCAAGGAGCGCGACGGCGAGCTCGAGAGCCGCGAGTTCGACGCCGAGACGCGCGAGCTGCTGGGACTCGACGACATCGAGGAGATACTCGGCCAGATCGACGAGGCCGCCGAGCTGGACGTCGACCAGCTCGAGCAGGAGGCCGAGGTCATCAAGGCCGGCGGCATCGACGATATCAAGAGCGCCGAGGAGGTCATCGAGTCGATGGACGAGGCGGACGAGGGCGCCATGGAGACGGAGGACGAGGCGGAGTAGCGGGCCCCTACGGGTCGGGCAGGCCGCCGTCGACGACCATTTCCGCTCCCGCGACCGCGAACGAAGGGATTTAACCCGCGGGCGCCCGAGGAAGGGGTAGATGTTCGAGGGCGTCGACGAGGACAAGCGGGCCACGCTGCGCCGGTTCGCCGCGCTCGGAGCCGCGACGCCGCTGACCCGACTCGTCGACGGCCCCCCCGACGCCGAGGTCGACGTCCGGGAGGCCATCCTCGGCTACGTCGACGCCGCGCCAGGCGCGCACTTCTCGAAGCTCCGCGACGACCTCCAGCTGGGCACCGGCGAGACCCAGCACCACGTCCGACGGCTGCTCGACGCCGGCGCGGTGGAGTCGCGCCGCGACGGCGACTACCGGCGCTTCTTCCCGGCGGCCCGCTTCTCGGCGTACGAGCAGGTCGCCCTCGGCTACCTCCGGCGCGACACGCCCCGCGGGATGGTGCTGGAGCTGCTCCAGCGCCCCGCTGCCACGGGCAGCGAACTCGCGGCGTCGCTCGACGTCTCGCAGTCCACGGTCAGCAAGTACGCCGCCGAGCTCGACGAGGCCGGCCTGCTCGACCGCGGGGACGGCTACGCGCTGACCCGACCGGCGACGCTGCTCGTGCTGCTGGTGCGCTACGCCGATTCCTTCGACGCCCGGACGGTGGCGTTCGCCGCCGAGGCCGCCGACCTCATCGAGCTCCGGTAGCCGCTCGCGGTCGGGGGCCCGCCCGGGGGACGAGACGGCAGCTATCCGGCGGCGTGGGCCGCGAGCGTGGGACGCCTCAGACCGTTACCTTCCAGGTCGTGCTCGAGGAGTAGCCCCACTTCTCGACGTCGACGGCCGTCTCGCCGTCGGCGATGGCCCGCATGTTGGTGCCGACCTCCTTGGCGGACAGCCCGAGGTCGCGGCCGATGAGCCGGCTCTTGAAGTAGGTCTGGCCGTCGGCGTGTTCGCGGAGGTACGTCAGTATCCGGCGCTGCTTCGCGGAGAGGTCGGCCGCCGCGCTGGAGGTGCTCATGATAGCAGGTGACGTGGCGACCGGCTTGAGGCGTTTGGTACGACGAGTCAATCCGGCGCAGCCGGTCGGTTTCGCTCGCCCGGACCCGTCCGAGCGGGGCCGTCGCCGCCCCGAACGCCGGCGATTGGTACGCGCGGTGAACCGACCGCGCGGGCGTGACCGCCGTCGGGCAGGGGCGTCGAACGGCCCGCAAGCGGACGGTCAGAAGCTTCTTGGAACGGACGGTCAGAAGCTTCTTAGGCGCTCGTGGCCGTTATCCGGTGATGGAGGACTCCGTGGCGGTGAGCGTCGTCCTCCCCGCGTACGACGAGGCGGACACCCTCGAGGGGACGGTCGCCGCCACGCTCGACGCGCTCGCGGGGTTCCTGCCGCCGGGCTCGTTCGAGGTCATCGTCGCCGAGGACGGCTGCAGCGACGCCACCCCGGAGATCGCGGCCCGGCTGGCCGACGCCGACGAGCGCGTGCGGCACCTCCACTCCGAGGCGCGACTCGGCCGCGGGCGGGCGCTCCGCCGGGCGTTCCGCGCCGCCGAGGGCGAGACCCTCGCCTACCTCGATACGGACCTGGCGACGGACCTGGGTCACCTCGAGGAGCTCGTCGAGAGCGTCCGCACCGGCGGCTACGACGTCGCGACGGGCTCCCGATGGCTCCCGGGGAACGAGGCCGACCGGCCCGCCCGGCGCGGCGTCCCGTCGTTCGGGTACAACTGGCTAGTGCGGACCGTGCTCCGCTCCCGGCTCCGGGACCACCAGTGCGGCTTCAAGGCGTTCGACCGCGAGGCGCTGTTCGACCTCCTCGAGGCGGTCGAGGACGACCACTGGTTCTGGGACACCGAGCTGCTCGTCCGCGCCCAGCGCGCCGGCTACCGCGTCCGGGAGTTCCCGGTCGACTGGACCCCGAGGGGCGACACGTCGGTCGACCTCGTCCGCGACGTGCTCGGGATGGGCAGCCAGGTCGTCCGGACCTGGTGGCAGCTGTCGGTGAACCCGCGGGTCACCCGCCGGCGGTCGGTCGCGGCCGGCGCCCTGCTGACCGTGGTTGCGCTGGGCCTGATGACGCTGTACCTGGACCCCGACCGGGTGCTGGGGGCGCTCGACAGCGCCGACTTCGCGCTCGTCGGCGTCGCCACCGCGATCTACCTCCTCTCGTGGCCGCTGCGGGGGACCCGCTACCGGGACATCCTCGCCGAGCTCGGCTTCGACACGAGCCCGTGGTTCCTGACGGGCGCCATCTTCATCAGCCAGACGGGCAACCTCGTGTTCCCGGCGCGGGCCGGCGACGCGGTCCGCGCGTACGTCGTCAAGGCCCGGCGGAGGATCCCCTACCCGTCCGGGTTCGCCTCGCTGGCGGTCGAGCGCGTGTTCGACCTGCTGACCATCACCGTCCTGGCCGGGTCGGTGCTGGCCGCCCTGGTCGTGACGGGCAGCGTCGAGCCGGTCGTCCGGTCCGTCGCGGCCGGCGGCCTCGAGGTCGCGCCGGACCGGACCATCTCGGCGGCGCAGGTCCGCCAGGCGCTGACCGTCGCCGGCGCCGTGGGGGCCGTCGCGGTCCTGGCGGTGGCCGCCATCCTCGCGACGGCCCGGTCCGACCGGAACTTCGTGCGCTCGAGCGTCGCGCGCGTCAGCGACGACTCCTACGCCGACTACGTGGCGGACGTGGTCGAGCGGTTCGCCGGCGACGTCCAGCGCGTCGCGGGCAACCGCCGCGCCTTCGCCCGCGTGGGCGCCGCGAGCGTCGTCATCTGGGTGCTCGACGTCGCGACCGCCGTCGTCGTGCTGGCCGCGTTCCCCGCGGTCGCGCTCCCGCTTCCCGTCCTGGTGGGCGTCGGGCTGTTCGCGGTCAGCGTCGGGAACCTCTCGAAGGTGCTCCCGCTGTCGCCGGGCGGCATCGGCCTCTACGAGATCGCCTTCACCGTCATCGTCGCCGGACTGACGCCCGTGACCGGCGCCGTCGCCTTCGCGGCCGCGGTGCTGGACCACGCCGTCAAGAACGCCGTCACCGTCGTCGGCGGCCTGGCCTCGATGGCCCTGCTTAACGTCTCGCTGACCACGGCGGTCGAGGAGGCCGGGGAGCCGTCCCCGACGGGGGCGACGGACGGCTCGACCGGAGCGACGGAGGGGGCCACCGGGGCGACGGACGGGGCCGCCGGCGACCTCGACCCCTGACCGGCCGGGCGGGAGCCGTCCGCCGGCGCCCGGTCTCACCTCCTCACGGCCGGGCGTCCGGCCCCCCGCCGGGAGCCACCTTTTTGCCCGGCCCCGGCGCAGCGGCGGCATGGACCTCCAGTCGTTCGTCCTCGCGGCGAGCACGGCCGACCTGGCCGAGGAACGGCGAGCGCGTGCCGACGCCGACGCGGTCGAGTTCCGGCTGGACCTCGCGGACGCCCCGCTCGAACAGCTCGACGCCTACGACGGCGACCTGCCCCTCATCGCCACCGACCGCGTCCGGGCGGACGGCGGTCGCGGCGCCGCCGGCCCGGGTCACCTCGACCTCCTCGAGGCGGCCGTGGCGCGCCCGTCGGTCGAGGCGGTCGACGTCGAGCTGGCCGCCATCGAGGACGGCGGGGGGTCGCGGGTGGTCGAGGCCGCCCGCGAGGCGGACGTCGCGGTCGTGGTCTCGGCGCACGACGTCGAGGGGACGCCGGACCGGGAGGCGATGGCCGGGACGCTCCGGGCGGCCGCGAGCGCGGGCGACGTCGGCAAGCTCGCCGTGACGGCGACCGACCGGGGCGACGCGCTCGCGCTCCTCCGGGTCACGTGGGAGCTGTCCGCCGGGGGCGTCCCCGTGGCGACGATGGCGATGGGGACGCCCGGCCGGCACACCCGGGCCGTCGCGCCGGTCTACGGGTCGCGGCTCGGCTACGCGCCGGTCGACCCCGAACGGGCGACGGCGCCGGGGCAGTACGACCTCGTGACGCTCCGGACGCTGGTCGAGGGGTTGCGGTCGCGGGAGTAGGCCCGCGCCGACGAGTCGAGAGGTGCGGGCGGGACCGCTGCGCCAGCGTCCGACCCGGGGGCGTCGGAAGATTAACCTGCCCGCCCCACCGACCGCCGGCCATGACGCGCCGGCGGGCCGTCCTCGCGGGCCTGTTCGCCGTCCTCTACCCCGGGCTGGGCCACGTCTACCTCCGGGAGTGGCTCCGCGCGCTCACGTGGTTCGGCCTTGCCCTGCTGACGGCGGCGCTGGTCGTCCCCGCCGACGTGCTCACGGCGGCCGAGTCGGGCGGCGTCGCCAGCGTGCTCGCCGCCAGCGGGAGCCTGCCGCTGGCCTCCCTGGTCGCGCTGGCGATGATACGGCTGCTCAACGTCGTCGACGCCGTCTGGCTGGCGCTGGCCCCGCAGCCGACCGTCGAGGCGGACGCGGAGACGTGTCCGGAGTGCGGCAGCGACGTCGACCCCGACCTGGACTTCTGTCACTGGTGCACGGCCCGGCTCGACCGGCCGGGCGAGGCGCCGACCGGCGCCGGCCAGCACAACTGAACCCTCCGGTAGCCACCGGACCCCGGCCCGCGCGCCGGCTGCCGGGCCAGCGTCGCCCGGGGATCCCTGCCGCGCCCGCGTCGCCCGCGGCTACTGCTCGATGATGCTCTCCTCGACGGCCTCGCCGAAGTGCCGGGCGGTGTCGTCGTAGAACACCAGCACCTCGTCGCCGGGCTCGAGGTCCGTGACGGCCGTTCGGCCGTCACGGGTGGCGACCTTGACCGTCTCTGCGTTCTGCAGCAGGGTCTCGATGCGGTCGCCCTCGCCGTCGGTCCCCTCGACGACGGCCTCCACCCGGAACATCGGCCGCTTTTCGATCTTGCTCCGGCCGACGATGGCCTCGCGGGTGCGTCCCTCGAGGTCGACGACCTGGACCTCGTCGCCCGACCGCAGTTCGGCGAGGTACTTCGTCCCCCCGCCGGGCGTCCGGACGTAGGCGTGGACCGCGCCGGCGTTGACGCGGAAGGGTCGGCTCTCGACGTACGGCGAGTCGGCCGTCTCGGCGTGGACGAAGAACAGGCCCCGCGAGAGGCTCCCGACGAGCATCCCCTCCTCGTGTTCCAGCAGGGAGCCCGTGTCCACGCAGACCCGGTCGGCCAGTCCCGTCCGCTCGACGCCGGTGACCTCGGCCCAGTTCAGGGGTATCTGCTCGCGGTCGGCGGCGTCGCGGGCCTCGACGGTCCGCCGGATCTCGTCGGGGTCGTCCGAGTCGAGCAGCACGGCGTCGGCGCCCAGTTCGAGCGTCTCGTAGGCCGTCCGGGCCTCCTCGGCGTCGGCGACCCCCGCCACGAGCGTCGTCTCGTCGCCGATGCGGGCGATGAGGTTCTCCAGCGGGATGATCTGCCAGTTCTCGGCGACGACGATGGTGTACTCGGCGTCGGCGGCCGCGGCCTCAGCGAACGCCTCGTAGTCCGCGTCGAAGATACGGACGAAGGCGCCGTCGGCGTTCCCGCGCCGGACGGTCGAGAGGTCGGCCGAGCCGGCGAGGTCGCCGGGCAGGTCGACGCTCCCGTCGCCCTCCCCGGACTTTCCGGCGACGACGGCGTCGGGGGTGACGGTCGGCGCGTCCTCCTCGGCGTCGAGCACGTGGACGTCGTCGGCGTCGAACGCCGCGACACGGACGTCGCCCAGTTCGCGGACTCGCTCGACGTCGACGGCGTCGACCAGCACCCAGTCCACCCCGGCCTCGAGGCCGGCGGTGACGCGGCGCTTGCGCGCCTCCCAGTCGCCGACGGAGTCGTCGGCCAGCAGCCAGACGCTGCGGGTCATGCCCCGACCGTCGCGGGGGCCCGGCTTGAACGTGGCGGCTTCGCCGGACCACGAACGCCCGCGGCGCCCGGACCACGAAGATACAAGCGGCTGGCGGCCCTATCCCGGCCCATGTCGACGGCACTCGCGGAGCAAGCGTGCGAGGCGTGCACCTCCGAGGACGAGCCACTCACCGAGGCCGAGTACGCCGAGTACATGGAGGAGCTCGACGGCGACGTCTGGCGGGTGGTCGACGAGCACCACCTCGAGGGCACCTACGAGTTCGAGGACTTCCGCGACGCGCTGGAGTTCACCTACGAGGTCGGCGAGCTCGCCGAGGAGGAGTGGCACCACCCGGACCTCCACCTCTCGTGGGGCGAGGTCCGCATCGAGATGTGGACGCACAAGATCGACGGGCTGCACAAGTCCGACTTCGTGATGGCGGCGCGCATGGACCGCATCCACGAGGACTACGCGCCCGAGTGACCCGCCCGGGGCCGGCTTGCCGGCGCTACGGCGAGACGGCCAGCCCCGCCCGCTCGGCGGCCTCCTCGACCGTGCCGTCGTCGTGGACGATGGCGCTGACCGCCCGGGTCATCGCCTCGGGGTCCTCGTGCTGGAAGATGGTCCGGCCCATCGAGACGCCGCTCGCGCCGGCGTCCATCGCGCCGCGGACGGCCTCGAGCGCCCCCCGGTCGTCCGACGGGGCGCCGCCGGCGATGACCACGGGCCTGGCCGTCGACTCGACGACGGACCGGAAGCTCCGCGCGTCGCCGGAGTAGCCGGTCTTGATGACGTCCGCGCCGAGCTCCTCGCCAAGCCGGACGGCGTGGCCGAGGGCCTCGGGGTCGGACTCGTCGACGCCCGGGCCGCGGGCGTAGGTCATCGCCAGCACCGGCAGGCCGAACCGGTCGGCCGCCTCGGTCACGGCGGCCAGGTCCTCGATCTGCCGGCCCTCGTGCTCCGAGCCGACGTTGATGTGAAAGGAGACGGCGTCGGCGCCGGCGCGGATGGCCTCCGCGACGGTACCGGTCGGGCGCTTGTCGTCGGCGTCGGGGCCGGCCACCGTGGAGGCGTTGAGGTGGACGACGTAGCCCGCGTCGCCCTTGTTCGGGTGGACCCGTGGCGCCAGGCCCTTCTGCGTGAGGACGGCGTCCGCGCCGCCGCGCGTCACCGCGGCGACGGTCGACTCGACGTCCCGGAGCCCGGCGACGGCCCCGAGGGTGATGCCGTGGTCCATCGGCACGGTGAGAAAGCGGCCGTCCGTGCCGATGCGCTCCAGTCGTGCGGCTGTGCCCGTGTTCATGGTGTGCTAATGGCTGGCAATGGGTGGTTATGTGCGTTCCGGTTCGGGCGCCTCGCGGCCGGCGCGCGCCCCGGCGGCGAGCTCCGCCGCCTTGGCCTCGAGCCGCCGCTCGACGTCCTCGCCGCTGCCGACGACGTCGACGAAGACGCTGCCCGCGACGACGCCGTCGGCCCCGGCGCGGACGATCTCCGTCGCGTGGTCCCCTTCGCTCACGCCGAACCCCACGGCCTTCGGCACGTCGTAGTCGGCCAGGCGGGCCAGGCTCTCGTGGGTCTGTGCGCTGACGTCGCCCCGGGCGCCGGTCGTGCCCAGGCGGGCCTGGACGTAGACGAACCCCGAGACGAGCTCCATCACGCGCGCCAGGCGCTCCCCGCGCGTCGTCGGCGCGACGATGAAGACGAGGTCGAGGCCGTGGGCGGTGCAGGCCTCGCGCAGCGGGCCGCTCTCCTCGACCGGCAGGTCGGGGACGACCAGGCCGGACAGCCCGGCCTCGGCCGCGGCCGCGGCGAAGTCGACGACCGGCTCGTCGCCGAACCGGTGTATCAGGTTGTAGTAGGTCATGCAGACCAGCGGCGCGTCGACGTCGAGGTCGGCGACCAGGTCGAGGTACGCCCGGGGGGTCATGCCGCCGTCCAGCGCGCGCGCGATGGCGTCCTGGATGGTCGGCCCGTCGGCGATGGGCTCCGAGAACGGCAGCCCCAGCTCGACGACGTCCGCGCCGCCCCGGACGACCGCCTCGACGTACCGCTTCGTCGACTCGCCGTCCGGGTCGCCCGCGACCAGGTAGGCCACGATCGCCGGCCCGTCGGCGAAGGCGTCGGCGACGTCGCTCATGGCTCCCCCGCGAGCACGCCGAGGTCCGGCGCGACGTCGAGGTCGCGCGCGTCGGTCTCCTCGAGGACGGTCTCGAGGTCCTTGTCGCC
>CAZVOR010000087.1:0-8583 GCA_964628745.1 uncultured Halobacteriales archaeon | reverse complement strand
CGGCTGCTGTTCGAGCAGGTCGACGCCGCCGACGGCGACGCCGTCGTCGCCCCGGGTGCCTCCTGCCGGACGCAGCTCGGCGACCACTACGGCGAGCCGCCGGCCACGCCCGTCGAGAAGCTCGCCGAGGCGCTGACGTAGCGGCCGTCGGGCGGCCCGCCGGGGCGCCGGCCTACCGCTCCCCGACGGGGTCGCCGACGCTGAACCGCCCGGACTCGACGACGTCGGCGCGGAGCCCGCCCCGGTGGACCAGGGCGTCCAGGACGCCGTCCTCGGTCAGCCCCTCGAGGTGGCTGCAGGGCTCGCACAGGCGCCGTCCCTCGCAGACGGCGTCGCCGACGCGGAACCGTTCGCCGACCAGGTGGTTCAACGCGACGCCCCGGGTGGTCACGTTCCGCCGGTGTGCGCCGGGCTCGAGCTGGATTCCCGCCTCGCGGGCGATGGCCTCGACGGCCTCGGCCTCGATGAGCGTCAGGTGCTTTCCGTCGCCGGAACCGTCGGAGAAGGTCCCCCGCTCCGTGAAGTAGCGGTCGCCCCGCAGGCCGCGACCGGCGACGGCCTCGACCGACTCGCGCGGCTCGATAGGCTCGCCGCCCGCCGGCGCGACGTGGATGGCCTCGACCCGTCCCTCGGTCATGCACGCCCCTACCTGGGGGAGGCCCATGACCCTGCCGGTGCGGTTGCCGCCCCGCGCTCCGGGGCCCTTTTCCCGCTCGCCGACGGGCTTTCCGGCATGGCCGACCTGCGCATCCGCGTCGGGGACGTCGAGCTGACCGCCACCTGGACCGGGTCGAACCCCGAGACGCGCGCCGCCATCGAGGCGGCGCTCCCGCTGTCCGGCGAGGCGGCCCGGTGGGGCGACGAGCTGTACTTCGGCACGGACGTGGACGTCCCCGCCGAGGACCCGCAGGTCGAGGTCCCCGTCGGCGCGGTGGCCTACTGGCCGCAGGGGAACGCGCTGTGCCTGTTCTGGGGGCCGACGCCGGCGAGCGTCGGCGACGAGCCCCGCGCCGCCTCCGACGTCAACGTCGTGGCGACCGTCGACGACGTCTCGCCGCTGGCCGACGTCGCCGGCGGGGTGGCGGTGACCGTGGAGGCGGCGTAGGCTGGACTGGTCGCTGATGTCTTCTGGCTTCCCGTGGATCGTGTCGCCGAACAAGACATAAACTCGGCCCGTCGAGGTGGTTCCACCGGCGGCTTACACCGGCCGAGGGATGGCACCTTCAGGGAAGGTAGGTAACAGATGGACCTTTCCATTGCTCTAACAGGACGGTCGTGCTGAATACACCGCGCATATTGATCGACCCGGTGTTGCATTGCCCGCCTCGCTCTGTATTTCCGGAAAGGACGAGCGGTTCTATGTGCCGTCGCGATACACCCGAACCATGCATCAGGTACTCGCTGACTTGCTACAGAACAATTCAGTCCACGCCAGCCGGTTCCAGTCTCGATTTGACGACGTCCAAGACATGCAACGGCCGGAAGCCGTCACTGTCTGCTGTTCGGACTCCCGCGTCCTCCAAGACCACATGTGGGGGAACGACGTGCCAGGGCGGCTTTTCACGTGTGGCAATATCGGGAACCGAGTCGTGCAGCGAACCGACGCCGGTGAGGTCGTGTCCGGAGACGTCCTCTATCCGGTCCTGCACACCGACACAGACCTCGTCATCATCGTCGGACACACGGGGTGTGGCGCGATTACGGCCACCTACGAGGATCTGACGGGTGGCGTTTCCGAACCGCCCGGCATCAGCCACTGTATCGGACTATTAACATCCCTCCTCGAAGCAGGCGTCGAAGCACTACCATCGGACGTGGACCGAACGGATGCCGTGAACCGGCTCGTCGAATACAACGTCGACCGGCAGGTCGAGCGTCTCGAAACGAGTGATGATATTCCCTCCAAGGTTACTGTTGTTGGAGTTGTATACGATTTTCAAGACGTGTATGCGGGACGCCGAGGTGAGGCCCATGTCATCAACATCGACGGCGAAACGGAGGTCGAAAAACTACGAGACGAGCACCAGGAAATCGCCCCGCGAATCGGCCGAATCTGGGGGTACTGAGGGACGGACGACACCTTGCTGAATGTATCCTCTGTATTCAGCACGGTCAGTAAATCCTGTCACCCCGATGATGGGAGCGTTCCCCGTGTTAACTAAGCGCCTGTAGATCACAGCGATTTCAGCGCAACCTTCCGTGCAAAATACCGCTTCGTTCGGCCATCGGGCGCGACCGACAGGCGGGGGTGTGAATCATAACCGAACACGCGCCCCTTCGGTCACTTCTCGACGGCCAGCAGCGCGACGCGCTCGACGACGAGGTCCTCGAGCGTCGCGTCGGTCGCCGCCCGCTCCGCGTCGGTGACGTCGAAGTACGCGCGGATGGCGTCCTCGTCCCGGGCGACGCCGAGCGTCTCGTCCGGCTCGAGCAGCGCCGCGACGGCCTCGGCCGCGGCGGCCTCGTCGCCGGCATCGCGCCCGTTGCCGGCGTCGACGACCACCACGACGGGTCCCTCCCCCTCGTCCACGCCGAGCTCGAGCGCCCGGTCGATCTGGCGCCGGCCGGCGGCGTACAGGAGCAGCTCGACGGCCGGGTCCTCGGCGATGGCGTCGTCGTGCTCGCGGGCGCGGCGGGCCGCCCTCGCGGCCGCCTCGAGGTGCCGTCGACCGGCCACCAGCCGGGCGTCGAACGCCTGGACGATGGCGCCGTGCCGCGCGCCGATCTCCCCGAGCCGGTCGACGAAGGCGTCGACGTCGTCGATGGTCGCCCGCCCCTCGACGAGCCTCACGGCCGGCGCGCCCCCGGCGTGGTCCGCCGCCACGGGCTGCTCGCCGTCCACGGGCGGCCGGTCGCCTGTGACGGTCGGCGGGTCACGGGCCGCGGTACGACCGGCCGTCCCTTAACTGACCTCGTCCGACGCGGGGGCGCCGGCCGCCTCGATACCGGTCCCCGTGAACTCGAACCGGGCCCCGCCGGCGTCGGACGAACCGACGTCGACCGCCCAGCCGTGCGCCTCCGCGACGGTCGCGACGATGTTCAGGCCGAGGCCCGTGCCGTCCTCGGCGGTCGTGTGCCCGACCGCGAGTATCCGGTCGCGCTCGCCGGTCGGGATGCCAGGACCGTCGTCCTCGACGTAGAATCCATCGGCCAGTCGGCCGACGCCGACCGTCACGGTCGGTCCGGCGTGCTCGACGGCGTCGTCCGGCGGTTCCTGACGGCTCGTCGAGGCGTGCTCGACGACGTCTTCGGGCGACGCCCGACGGCTCGTGGAAGCGTGTTCCACGGCGTTCCGGAAGAGGTTCTCGAACAGCTCGCCCGTCCGCCGTCGGTCGCACGGGAGCGTCCCGAGCTCGTCGTGGACGCGCAGCTCGGCGTCCTCGCCGTCCACCATCGACCAGGCCTCGGCGACGACGCCGTCGAGCGAGACCGGTTCCGGGTCGGTGATGTCGCGGCCGGCCCGGGCCAGCGCGCGCAGGCGGTCGATGAGCTCGTCCATCCGCCGGAGCGCCCGCCGGGCCCGGACGAGGTCGCGGTCGTCCTCCCGGCCCTCGGCGACCAGCTCGAGGCTGCCCAGCGCGACGTTGAGTGGGTTCCGGAGGTCGTGCGAGAGCACCGCCGAGAACTCCTCGAGCCGCTCGTTCTGCCGGTTCAGCCGCTCCACGCGCGCCGTGCGCTGGGTGATGTCCCGGACGACGCCGGCCGTGCCGGCGAACGGCTCGCCCGGCAGCCGCGTGAAGCGGTTCTCGACCCGGCGTCGCGACCCGTCGAGGGTCACGACGTCGAACTCGACCTCGACCAGGTCCCGCTCGCCGTCCCGGAGCTGCTCGCGACGCGCCTCGGAGACGGCGCGGTCCTCCTCGGCGACGAACTCCATCGCCCGGCGGCCCAGCAGCTCGTCGACCTCGCCGCCGAGGAGGTCGGCGAACGCCTCGTTCATCATGGTGAACTCGCCGTCCGGCCCGGTCGTGTAGACGCCGTCGGGGACCGTCTCCACGATGGTCTGGAACCGCCGTCGCTGCACCACCCGGTCGGTCTCGTTCCGGAGGGTCCCGACCATCCGTACGGGTTCGCCGTCCTCGCAGACGAGGACGCCGCTGGACTCGACGTGTCCGTAGGAGCCGTCGCCCATCCGGAACCGGTAGGCGTCCCGGTATCGTTCCGCCCCCGTCTCGAGCGCCGCGTCGAGCTTCTCGATCACCCGCCGGCGGTCGCCAGGATGGATCCGCTCGGCCCACCAGTCGAACACCTCCTCGACCTCCCCGGCGTCGTAGCCGAACGCCGTCTGGAACCCCTGGCTCCTGGCGACCTCGTCCGTGGCGACGTTCCAGTCCCAGATGGCGTCCGCGGACGCCCGGGCGACGAGCTCGTAGCGCTCGCGGATCCGCCGGCGGCGCTGCTCGTCCCGGTGGGCTGCTACCGCGGCCGCCACGCGGTCGACCAGGCGGTCGAGCGCCTCGTCGTCGGTCGAGCGCGACAGGAGACCGGTGACGCCGGCGGCCACGGCCTCGCCGGCCATCGCCCACGTCCCGTCCGACGCGACGAGCACGAACGGCAGGCCGCCGTGGGAGTCGCGGACGCGCCGGAGGAGCTCGACCCCCTCGCCGTCGGGCAGCGACCGGCCGCTCACCACGGCGTCGATGCGCTCCGCGTCGAGCCGCGACAGCCCGTCGGCGACCGTGGTCGCCGTCGCCGTCGCGTGCCCCGCGGCGTCGAAGGCGCGGGTCGCCTCGTCGAGGAACGTCCCGTCCGCGTCGACCACGAGCACGCGGGCGGGACCGTCCCCGGTCCGGACCGACATGGGGCCTCGTTTTCCGCACGTGACGTATTATCAGTACCGGTTCAAACGGCCGGAGCCTGCCACCCGTCCCCGGACCGACCGGGCGACAGCCAGGAAATCTTATACGAAGTCCTCGAGGCCCGTCTGCTCCTCGGCGTCGTCGCCCTCGGCCCGGTCCGTGGCGCCGCCGCTCCCCGTCGAGGCACCCCCGGCGCCGGCCGCCGGGTCGTCTGGTCCGTCGCCGGACGAGCCGCCGCCTCCCCCCGCCCCGTCCGCCTCGGCCCCGGCGTCGAGCTCCGCCATCGAGGGGTCCGGCCGGCCGGCGTTCCGGAGGATGGTCTCGGCGGTCCGGCGACGGCCGCGGAGCGCCCGGAGCACGTCGGCCTTCGGGGCCTCGCGGAGGTCGGCGCGGCTCTCGATGCCGGCCTCGTACAGCCGCCGGGCGCGGACCCGACCGACCTCCGCCACCCCGACGAGGTCGAGCAGCTCCTCGCGGACGCCGTGCTCGACGCGCAGCCGGGCCTCGCGGACCGCGCCGACCGAGTCCAGCCCGAGCTCGCCCGCGAGCCGCTCGGCGGACTGCAGCAGCCATCGGGCGGCGTCCACCTTCCCGCGGACGTCGCCGGGACCGACGTTGTACCGCTCGCAGAGCCGGTCCTCGTCGAGCTCCTCGGCCCAGTCGGCGAGCAGCTTGGCGGTCTTGAGCGCCGACAGCCAGTCCTCGAAGGCGCCGTCGTCGAACTCCGAGGGGGTCCGCCCGAGCAGCTCCGGCTCCCGCTCGTAGGCCAGCTCCGCGAACGTCTCGCGGTCGCCCGACCGGAGGTACAGCTGGTACATGTCCGGCGTCCGGCAGACGAGGTGGTACAGCCCGAGCGCCGTCGGCTCGGCGGCCTCCCGGAGCCCGTCGACGATCTCGGCCGCGCTCATCGGGTCGAGGTACAGCTGCGAGGTGGCGTGGCCCAGCCGCGTGGCCGACAGCTCGTCCCCGTCGCGCTCGAGGAAGTCGTTGACCGCGAGGTACTCCAGCACCGTATCGGCCACCCGCTCGAGCCGGCCGGCCTCGTCCGTCTGCGCCGCGTAGAGCGTCCGGTCGAGGAAGTCGAGCAGCCCGTCGCGGGTCGTCGCGAAGCCGGTCGCGACCGTCGCCAGCAGGTGCGTCCGCAGCGCGGGCTCGGTCGCCAGCTTCGACCGGACGGGCTCGGGCTCGCCGTAGACGTAGCGGTCGAACAGCTCCTCGTACTCGTCGTGGCTGCTCGCCAGCAGCACCGCCTCGCCGTACGGGTCGTACGCCGGGCGCCCGGCCCGCCCGAACATCTGGTGGACCTCGAGCGTCGACAGGGGCGCCATCCCCCCCGCGGCCGAGTCGTACCGGCGCCAGTCGCGGACGACGACCCGCCGGCTGGGGGTGTTGACGCCCGCGGCGAGGGTCGGCGTCGCGCAGACCGCCTTCAGCAGCCGGTCCCGGAAGGCGTCCTCGACCAGCGAGCGGTGCTCGCTCGCGCAGCCCGCGTGGTGGAACGCCGCGCCCGACTCGACTGCGGCCGCGAGGTCGCTGCCGGTCTCGGTGTCGTCCACGCCGCGCAGCGCCCCGGCCAGCTCGGCGAGCCCGCGGCGCTCCTCGGCGTCGAGGAACGGCTCGACCGCGTCGCCGAGCCGGCGGGCCTCGGCCTCCGCGTTCCGCCGGGAGTTGACGAAGACGAGCGCCGAGCCGTCGTCCGCGATCGTGTCGGCGACGAGCGCCGCCGTGGGCCGCTCGCGGTCGACCGCCAGCTCGTACTGGTCGCCGTCCTGGAAGTTGATGGCGCTGCCGTAGTGGACGCCGGTCCGGAGGTCGATGGGCCGCCAGGTCGACTCGACGAGCTCGGCGTCGAGCCAGTCCGCGATGGCCCTCGCGTTCCCGATGGTCGCCGACAGCGCGACGGTCTGCAGGCCGGGCAGGCGCCCCCGGAGCTTCGCCAGCGTCACCTCGAGCGTCGGGCCCCGGTGGGCGTCGTCGACGAGGTGGACCTCGTCGGCGACGACGCAGGCGAGGTCGTCGATCCACGACGCCCCGTTCCGGATGAGCGAGTCGACCTTCTCGCTGGTCGCCACCACGACGTCCTTCGCCGCGAGCCAGTCGTCCGTGCTCTCGTAGTTCCCCGTCGAGATGCCGACCTCGACGCCCGCAGCCTCGAACGCGGCGAACTCGTCGCGCTTCTCGGCGGCCAGCGCCCGCAGCGGCACGATGTACAGCGCCGAGCCGCCGCGCTCGACGGCCGAGAGCATCGCCAGCGACGCCATCAGCGTCTTCCCGCTGGCCGTCGGCACCGCGGCGACGAGGTTCTCGCCGTCGAGCACGCCCGCCTCGACGGCCGCGGCCTGCGGCGGGTAGAGCTCCTCGACGCCCGAATCGCGGAGCACCTCGAGGGCGCCGTCGGGCAATCCCGCGAGTTCGTCGACCCGCATCACCGCGACCTCCGGGGTCCGGGGGCGGCGAGCGCTCCGACCGCGACCGGGTGCATCGACGTCAGGTAGCTGCGCCCCGTCGTTTAAGCTGTCGCTTGCCCGGCCCCGCCGTCGCCGCGGAGCCGACCCGGCGTCCAGCCGGGGGGGGGGGGGTCTGTCGACGACTCGCCCGGGTCCGGTCGCCACCGCCAACGCTATACGGCTCCCAGGGCGACCGTCGACCATGCGCATCGAGTACGACCGGCACACCTGCACGGGGATGTTCCAGTGCGTCCACGAGTGGGCGGCGTTCACGCAGGACCTCGACGCGGGGAAGGCGGTGCTGGCCGACGCCGAGGAGGTCGAGCCGGACCAGTTCGTCCGCGAGGTGCCCGAGGACGCCGAGTTCGAGGCGGAGATGGCCGCCCGGGTCTGTCCGGTCGACGCCATCGCGGTGTACGACGACGACGGCGAGCGCCTGGTCCCGTGACGGCCCGGCGGCGACCTGCGGCGCGCCGGACGGCCATCCGGGTCCTGGGAAATCGTTTTGGTCCGCTCGGCCGTAGGGGGACGCCGACATGACGCGCGACGGGGACCGCGATTCCCACGTGCGGGAGTGGGAGCGCCTGGTCCGGTCCCGCAGCGGCGAGGCCGGCGGCACCGAGTGAGCGGCGCCGGGGACGGAGGGCGACCGGCGGACGGAGCGCCGGCGAGCGGACCGAGCGGTGGCCGGTCCCGCCGTCGCCGCGGCCCCGACGGTCGCCGCTACAGCTGGTCGTACTGGTCCGCGAGCTTCGTCGCCGCGGCCTCGAGGCCCTCGCGCTCCGCCGCGGCGAGGTCCCACTCGACGACCGCCTCGACGCCCGTCGCCCCGAGCTTGACCGGCACGCCCAGGCCGACGCCCGAGAGGCCGTACTCGCCGTCGAGGACGACCGAGCCGGGCAGCACCTCGCCGGTGTCGCGGAGCACCGCCTCGACGACGTGGGCGACGCCCGTGGCCGGGCCCCACTCCGTGGCGCCCTTGCGCTCGATGACGTCCATCGCCGACTCCTGGAGCTCGCCGAGGATGGCCTCCCGTTCGTCGGCCGGGAAGGCCGGGTCGGCGCCGTCGACGCGCACCTTCGAGAAGACCGGCACCTGCGCGTCGCCGTGCTCGCCGAGGATGGTCGCCTCGACGTTCCCGACGGGCGTGTCGAACCGCTCGGCGAGCACGTACCGGAACCGCGCGCTGTCGAGCCGGCCGCCGAAGCCGACGACCTGCTCTCTGGGCCGGTCGCCGACCTCGTAGAGGTGGCGGTTCAGCAGGTCCACCGGGTTCGAGGTCGTCACCGAGACGAAGTCGTCGGTGTGTTCGGCCAGCGCGTCGTGGATCGACTCCA
>CAZVOR010000086.1:0-8821 GCA_964628745.1 uncultured Halobacteriales archaeon | reverse complement strand
GCGGCGACACCCGGCCGGACGTCCGGCGGGCGCTCCGCCGGAGCGTCGAGACCGGCGGCACCGTCCTCGACCTCCCCGGCCGGGAGCGCCGCCGGTCGGCGGTCCGGGCCGTCGTCCTCGTCGACGTGAGCCGGTCGGTGCTCGACACCGTCGACCGGGGCTTCCTCGTCCGGTTCCTGCGCGCCGTCCGCGCGAACTGGCGAGACGTCCCCATCTTCTTCTTCGACACCTCGGTCCGCGAGGTGGGCGAGGCGTTCGACGCGCCGACGGCGGAGGCGGCGCTCGCCGCCCTCGAGGCCGCGGAGGCGGCCTGGGGCGGCGGCACGCGCATCGGCCATGCCGTCGAGACGGTCCGCCGCGAGCACCCGACGCTCGTGGACCGGGACACCGTGGTCCTCGTCGTCTCCGACGGGCTCGAGGTCGGCGAGGTCGACGTCCTCGAGCGCGGCATGGCGTGGCTGTCGCGCCGGGCCGCGGCCGTGCTCTGGGCGAACCCGCTCGCCGGCGCGCCCGGCTACGAGCCCACCTGCCGCGGGATGGCCGCCTCGCTGCCGTACGTCAACGGCCTGTTCGCCTTCTCCGGACCGGCCGACGTGGCCGAGATGGCGCGACAGCTGTCGAGGCGCGGTCCAGAGGGCCGCGTCGGATACGAGCAGGACCCCCGCCGACGGGCGCCGGCGGGCGCCCGAAAGCGATAGAAGCACGCGGCCCGAAGGGCGGCCCGATGGACGAGCCAGACTGGGGCGTCCCCGAGTCGGAGGTGCTCTCGCGCATCGACGAGCTCCACGCGGCCGACGGGCGGGCCGTCCTCGCGACGGTCGTGGGCGTCGAGGGGAGCGCCTACCGGCGGCCGGGCGCCAAGATGATCGTAGAGGAGGGCGGCGGCGGCAGCGGCCACATCACCGCCGGCTGCCTCGAGGACGAGGTGTTCGAGCTGGCCGACGACGTCCTCGCTGCCGGGGAGCCCCGCGTCGAGACGTACGACCTGATGGAGGACGACGACGACGTCTGGGGCCTCGGCGTGGGCTGCAACGGCGTCATCGACATCCTGCTGGAGCCGCTCGACGGCTCGCTCGCGCCCGCCACCGAGGCGCTCCGCGCCGGGCGCCCCGTGGCCGTGCTCACGGCGCTCGCCGGCGACGCGCCGCTCGGGGCCCGGGCGTTCTATCACCCCGGCGAGGGCGTCGTCGAGGCGGAGTTCCCGGCGTGGCTCGCCGCGGCCGCCGAGGAACCGGCTACGACACTGCTCGCCACCGGCGCCTCCGAGACCGTGACGGTCGACGCCGAGGCCGGCCGCGTCGAGCTGTTCGTCGACAGCCTCGAGCCGGCCCCGAGGCTCGTCGTCTTCGGCAGCGGGCACGACGTCGGGCCGGTCGTCGAGCTGGGCCAGCGGAACGGCTTCGCCGTGACGGTCGTCGGCTTCCGTGGCGCCGCCGACCTCGAGGAGCGGTTCCCGCAGGCCGACGAGACGGTGCGGGCCTCGGCGCCGCGGCTCGGCGACGCCGTCGACCTCGACGGCCGGACCTACGCCGTCGTGATGTCCCACAACTTCGTCGACGACCGGCTGACGGTCGCGGAGCTCGTCGACGCCGGCGTCCCCTACGTCGGCCTGATGGGCCCGCGCGAGCGATTCGAGGAGATGCTCGAGGAGTTCGAGGCCGAGGGGCGGACGTTCGCGCCGTCGGAGCTCGAGCCGGTCTACACGCCCATCGGGCTGGACCTCGGCGGCGGCTCGCCGTACCAGATCGCCACCAGCATCGTCGGCGAGGCGCTGGCGGTGCACAACGGCCGCGAGCCCCGCCACCTCCGGGAGCGGGAGGGGCCCATCCACGAGCGGGTCTCGGTGCCCGACGCCGAGCCGCCGGCGTAGGGAATCGGGGCTCCCTTCATGTCCTTGGCGAGCGGGCCGTCCCGCACCTCAGCCGTAAAGCGGCCGGTAGCGGCGCCAGTACCACCAGGCCCCGACCGCCGCGAGGACGAGCAGGCCGCCCAGGAAGAACAGCCCGCCCGGCGGCAGCCCGGCCCCGGGGTCGAACAGGCCGCCGAGGTCGCCGAGCCCGAACGGGCCACCGGGGGCCTCCGCGGTCCGCTCGGCGACCACGGTCCGTTCTAACTGGGCGGTCGCCTCCTGGGCCTGCGGGGTCGGGGTGGCGGTCGCCGATGGGGCGTCGCGCCCGGCGGCGAACACCTCGGCGTCGCCCTCCAGCTGGTCGCCGCCGTCGCCCGCGGTCCCGCCCATCGAGAACATTCGGACGAGGCGGTCGACGAGGAGGCTCGCGACCCCCAGCACGCCGAGCGCGCCGACCAGCCGGCCGAGCGCCGACCGGAGTATCGAGGTCTGCTCGTCCGGCCCGGCGGCGACGACCAGCGGCTCGCTCGTGGGCGCGTAGACCGTCATCTCGGTGCCGCGGGAGGAGTACCACGTGTCGACCGGCTCGACGAGGCCGGCGGACTGGAGCTTCTCCAGGTGGTAGCGCGCGTTCTGCAGCGACGTGTCGGCGGCCTCGGCGACGTCGGTGGCCGTGCCCGGCTCCCGGTAGAGCCGACCCAGGATGTCGCGCGCCGTCTCGGCCGACAGTGCGGCGAACACCGCGTCGGCCTCCTCGTCGCCGATGTCCACCAGCCGCGGCTCGCGGGGCTCGCGGGCACGGTCCGACGGGCGGAACGGGAGCAGGCGGGCCATCGTCGCGTCGCCGGAGCGTAGTCCGCCGGGGTGGTTAGCCCTTCGGATGGGTCAAATGACCGTTTCACCCTCGGACGCTACCGGTACGACGGGCGTAACTGGCCCGCCCGGCGGGGTTCGCCGGGACCGCCCGCGACGGTCCCGAGGCCGGCGCCGGCGCACGTCGCGACGACTCGGCCGCGAGGGAGTTCGCCGGCGAGCGATCGGGAGCGTAAGGGGCATGCCGGATGGCCCCGTCCGAGCGCCCGGAACGATGGCGACGACCTCCGGGCGGGGGATGGCGGCGCGGCTGGGTGCCGGGCCGGTGGTGCTGGCCGTGCTCACCGTCCACGCGATGGCGTTCGCCGCGGCGGTGGCCGCCGGGCTGCCGGGCGCGTACGCCGCGTTCGTGCTGCTCTCCGCCGCGCTCGCGGCCTACCGCGCCGACTACGGGGCGTTCGGCGTCGTGACCGCGACGCTGGCGGCCGTCCTGCTCGTCGTGCTCGCCGTGCCGCTGCTCCTGTTCGCCGTCCGGCAGTCGCCCTCGGCCGTACTCGACGCGATGGGGGACCCCGCCGTCCAGCGCACGCTCTACCTGGCGGTGTTCGGGCCGCTGCTGGCCGCGGCGGCCAGCGTCGGCGTCGGCGTGCCGCTGGCGTGGCTGCTCGCCAGGGGCTTTCCCGGTCGGCCCCTGGTCGAGAGCCTGGTCGACCTGCCGCTGGTCGTCCCGCACTCCGTGGCCGGGCTCGTCGTGCTCTACGGGTTCGGGACGGGCGGGCTGCTGCCCGGGCTGCCCGTCCGGCAGACGCTGCTCGGGATGGTGCTGGCGCTCGTCTTCGTCAGCGCGCCGTACGCGGTCAACGGCGCGCGGGAGGCGTTCGAGACCATCGACCCGCGCCTGGAGTACGCCGCGCGCATCCACGGCGCGGACCGCTGGGAGACGTTCCGGCGCGTCACGGCGCCGCTGGCGGCCCGGGGCATCCTCACCGGGGGCGTGCTGGCCTGGGCGCGCTCGGTCTCCGAGTTCGGCGCCGTGGCGGTCGTGGCCTACAGCGTGCGATTCTTCTACCCGCCCGCCGGTGAGGTGGTGACCGCCCAGCACGCCCCGGTGTTCGTCTACGCGACGTTCCTGGCCGAGGGCCTGGCGGCCAGCGGGGCCGTCGCGCTGCTGCTGCTGGTCGTCTCGGTCGCGCTGTTCCTCGCGTTCCGCTGGCTGACGGCCGACCGCTCGGGGCTGGTACCGTGACGCTCGCGGTCGACGTCGCGGCGACGGTCGGCGCCGACGGCTCGGCGTTCGCCGTCGATGCGGCGTTCGCCGTCGAGCCCGGCGAGACCCTCGTCGTGCTCGGGCCGAGCGGGAGCGGGAAGTCGCTGCTGCTGGAGACGCTCGCGGGCTTTCACCCCCACGACGGCCGGGTCGCCCTGGACGACCGCGACCTGACCCGCGTCCCGCCGGAGCGCCGTGACTTCGGGTTCGTCTTCCAGGACTACGCGCTGTTCCCCCACCTGTCCGTCCGCGAGAACGTCCGCTTCGGCGAGCGGTACCGCGAGACGGCCCGGGACGCCGACGACCTGCTCGCCGAGCTCGGCGTCGGCGACCTGGCTCCCCGGATGCCGCCGACGCTGTCGGGGGGCGAGGCCCAGCGCGTCGCGCTGGCACGGGCCCTGCTCGTCCGGCCGTCGGTGCTCCTGCTCGACGAGCCCCTGTCGTCGCTGGACGTGCCGACGCGGCGGGCGCTCCGCGACGACCTGCTCGGCGTGCTCGAGGGCGTGACCGCGGTGTACGTGACGCACAACCGGACGACGGCACGGGTGCTCGGCGACCGCATCGCCGTGATGCGGGACGGCCGGCTCGTCCAGGTGGGGACCCCGGAGGCCGTCTTCGAGTCGCCGGCGACGCCGTTCGTCGCGACGTTCACGGGCAGCAACGTCCTGCCCGTGCCCCCGGGCTCGCCGGAGCGGGCCGCGCTCGGCGACGTGCCCGCCGACGCCACCCACCTGGCGGTCCGCCCGGAGCACCTGGCGGTCGACGGCGGCGCGGCCGACCTCGAGGCGGTCGTCGAGCGGGTCACCCGCGAGGACGCGGCCTACCGGCTCCGGCTGCGGGCCGGCGAGCACCGGCTCGACGCCTACGTCGACGACCCGCCCACCCGGGGGACGACCGTGGGGGTGGCGCTGCCGCCCGACCGCCGGACCTACCTCGCTGCCGGCGGCGACGGCGCGCCGTAGCGGCCGTCGCGAGCCCGCGTCCGCCCATCAGGCCGTCGCCCCCGGCCGGGGCGCGCCCCTCGACAGCTTCCCCGAACCGCCGTCCGACCCCGAACGCAACGCGTTAATCCCCGGGTGCCCACGGGACGCGCATGCCGACCATCGATCCCCGCGCCCTCGCGGACTACGCGGCGGAGCTGCTCGCGGCGCTGGGCACCCCCGAGGAGTCGGCGCGGCGGGTCGCCGCCTCGCTGGTGGGTGCCGACCTCCGCGGGCACGCCTCGCACGGGACGATGCGGGTGCCCTGGTACGAGCGGATGCGGGACGCTGGCGAGCTCGAGCCGACCGCCGAGCCGACGGTCGAGCGGGACGGGCCGCGCGTCCACGTCGACGGGCGGCACGGGTACGGCCAGCTGGCCGGCCGGGTCGCCGTCGACGCGCTCGTCGAGGCCGCGACGGAGCACGGCGTCGCGACGGCCGGCGTCGTCGACGCCGCGCACCTCGGGCGGGTCGGCGAGTGGGCCGAGCGCGCCGCCGAGCGGGGCGTGATGGTGGCCGCGTTCACGAACACGCAGGGCGGGACCGCGACGGTCGCGCCGCCTGGTAGCGCCACGCGGACGCTCTCGACGAACCCCGTCGCGGTCGGCGTGCCGACGTTCGACGCGGCGCCGTTCGAGGTGGTGCTCGACGCGGCGACCAGCCAGGTCGCCAACGGCAAGATCCGCGCACGGGGCGCGGACGGGCTGGCCGTGCCGGCGGAGTGGACCGTCACCGCCGACGGCGGCTCGGTGGCCGACCCGGCCGCGTTCGACGACGGGGCGGGCGCCGCGCTGCCGCTCGGCGGGCGGACGTCCGGTTACAAGGGGTTCGGCCTCGGCGTCGTCGCGGAGCTGTTCGCCGGGACGGTGAGCGACGGCCTGGTCGTCGGCCAGCGCGAGAGCGACTGGCCGAGCAACGCCGCCGCCCTCCTGGCCGTGGACCCGGCGCGCTTCTCGACGGTCGAGGCCCACGAGGCGCGGGTCCGGGCCGTCCGCGAGCGGGTCCGGGCGGCCGCGTTCCACCCCGACGTGCCGATGGGGCCGGGCGCCAAGCCCGAGCCCGGCTGCCTCCCGGGCGAGCCGGAGTACCGGCTGACGATGGACCGGCTGGCCGACGGCGTTCCGATACCCGACAGCGTGGCTGCCGACCTCGCCGACGTGGCCGCCCGGCACGACCGCGCTGACGCCGTCCCCGGAGCGCTGGGGTAGGGCCGGTCGGCGTCCGCACGTCATCGACGACGGTCGCCGCGCCGACGCGGCCGACGCCGACGCTCCCGTGCCGGCCGGCACCCGTGCCGACGGCCTCGCCGAACCGCCCGGAGACGGCGCCCCCGACCGAACAGCAATCGTTAAACGGGACGGCATCCACCGCCCGTCCATGCAGCGACGCGCCGCGGCGGTCTACGGGGTCTTCTTCCTCGTCATCGCCATCGGCTCGGCCGCGATGATCGGCGCGGCGTCGGCGCCCGCCGCGGTGTCCGACCCCGACCACCGACTGTCGAACGGCGACGAGGTCACCATCGCCGGCCAGTCGTACGCGGTCACCGTCGAGGAGGGCGGCGCCACGCTGGAGTGGCACAACGAGTCGGCCCGGTACACCGAGACCTGGGAGAACGGCTCCGACGTGAGCTTCCAGGGGACCAACTACACCGTCTCGATCCCCAACGCCTCCGACCCGCTCCAGCTGACGCTCGAGGAGGTCCAGACGCTCCCCGAGGACACCGAGACCACGACGGTGAACGACACCGAGTACGTCGTCGTCGAGCGGGACGACGGCGCCCGCGAGCTGGTGCCCACCGGCGAGTACCTGGTCCAGACCCAGGGCGAGCCGGAGCGCCGGGAGCTGGTCGAGGGCCAGGCGTACGACTACCGGGGCAACCAGACGACGCTCGAGGCCGTCGACAACGAGTCCGCGACGCTCGCCTGGACCGCACCGCGGGACGAGTCCATGGACCTCGCCGAGGGCGACGTGGTCGAGCTGGGCGACCGGGAGTTCGTCGCCAGCTTCCCCGAGGCCGGGATGCTCGTGCTCGACCGCGACGTCGGAGCGTACGAGCGCCAGCAGGGGGTCATCGCCACGTACCACCAGCGCATCAACGGGCTGTGGGGCGTGAGCATCCTCGCCGGGCTGTCCGCGGTGGTCCTCCTCGGGCTGTCGTACCTGCCGAGCCGGTACTGACCGGTCCCGCTCCACACTTCATCGGTCGGCGACCGACCGCTGTGGCGGCGCCGCGTAGACCCGGTCCGAGAACAGTAGCGCCGCGAACAGCGCCGCCACGCCCGTCGCGACGGTCAGCACGGCGAAGCCCGTCCGGATGCCCACGGTGTCGGCGAGCCACCCGACCGCCGCCGGCCCCAGCGCCCCGAAGGCTCGCGAGGCAGTCCAGAGGTAGCTGAACGTCCGCCCCTCCCGCGCCGCGGGGGTCAGGTCGCTGATGAGCGAGTCACGCGCCGGGCTGTTTCCCCACAGGCCGGCGCCGAAGACCACCAGCACGGCGACGAGGGCGACCGCACCGAGTTCGGCCACCGCGACGACCCCCAGGGCCACGGCGGCCACGGCCAACGAGCCGACGAGCACGAGCCGGTGCTCGTAGCGGTCTGTCAGGACTCCGCCGGCGAACCGGCTCACCGCCGCGGCGACGAGCAGCGCCGAGAGCACGAAGTCCGCGAACGACTCCGGCGCGATCAGGCGACCACCGACCTCGAGGCCGAAGCCGTAGACGTCGGCGACGAACGTCGGGGTGAAGGTGATGACGCCCTGGACCACGACCGTGTACGCCGCGAAGTACGCCACCAGTACGGCCATCGGGTAGAGGAAGCGGCGGCGGTCGGCCGGCCAACGCTGGTCGGCGTCGTCGGCCGCCCCGTCCGCGCCGGCCGGCGCGGTCTCGAACGGACCGAGGGTGAGCACGGCGAACAGCGCCGCGCCCGAGAGGAGCCCCAGTCCGGCGAACCCGAGCAGGATGGGCTGCCAGCCGACGGCGAGGATGAGCACGCCGACGATGGCGGGCCCGGCGGCGTCGCCGAGCTTGGACCCGCCGCCCCAGACGCCGAGCAGCGTCCCCTTCCGCGCGGGGCGGGCGTTGGCAGTGAGCAGCGGTACCCCCACCGGCACGTGCGCGCTCGTTCCCAGCCCGGCCACGGCCATCCCGAGGACCATGACGAGGTACGGGCCGTCGGCGTCGACGCCGGCGACCGTGACGGGGGCGAGGCCAGCCCCGAGCGTCGGCGCGAGCGCGAAGAGCGCGTAGCCGACGCCGACGATTCCGAGCGCCCCCGAGAGCAGCCACCTGCGGTCGTAGGCGTCGGACAGGACGCCCATCGGGAGCAGGCCGAGCGACGACCCGACGAAGAAGACGCTGACGAGCAGCCCGAGCTCGTAGAAGGAGCGCGACAGCGACACCACGAGCAGCGGGATGAGCGCCGGGACCAGCCGCATGAAGAGGTGGAAGGTGAGGTGGATGCCGCCCATCAGGACGGCGAGCGACCAGTCGGCGCGGTCCATGGCCGGGCCATCCCTGCTGGCGGGTTAACGGTTACTTGTTCCACGCGAGCCGGCCGAGCGGGATTGTAACCGGAGCCAGACGTGCTCGTTCGCTCCGTTCGCTGCGCGCGACTGGCAGGGTTCAAATCCTCCGTGACCGCTTCGCTCCTCGCGTCCGCTCGTCGCCGAAGCGGGCCGGGAGGGATTTGAACCTCCGGGAGACGACGCGCTCGCTCCGTTCGCGCGCTGCGCCCCCCGTGATTCAATCCCTCCGTGGCGTTTCCACTGCTCACTGTCGTTCGCAGGGAAACGGGCCGGGAGGGATTTGAACCGGAGCCGGACGATCGCCCTCGCTGCGCTCGGGCGCTGCGACCGGCAGGGTTCAAATCCTCCGTGACCGCTTCGCTCCTCGCGTCCGCTCGTCGCCGA
>CAZVOR010000085.1:0-8923 GCA_964628745.1 uncultured Halobacteriales archaeon | reverse complement strand
GAGGTCAATAACGCTGTTCGAGGCCGGCGTTCGTTCCGCTCCGGGTCGCTCGCGCCGCTCGACCGCGCGGGCTACGTCTGGCAGGGTTCGGATCCGAATGGGAATCGCTTCGCTCCTCACGTCCGTTCGTCGCAGAAGCGATGGGCCAATGCGGATTTGAACCGCAAACTTCCACCTTATCAGAGTGGCGCTCTACCTGATTGAGCTATTGGCCCGCGCGTCCCGAACGTATCCCAGCGCCGCGGTTAAGCGTTTCCGTTCGACCGACCGCCCCCCGCGTCGTCGTCCGGCTCGCCGCCCTCGACGTCGATGCGGTAGGCGTCCGGCCCGAGGTCCACCGTCTCCTCGGCCGGGCCCCCGCTCGACCCGGCGCCGAACGGGTAGCCGCCGGCGTAGACGTCACCGCTCACGAACCCGCCGGTCCGCGCCTCGAGCGTCGGCACGACCACCCAGCGCTTGACGGCGGCGCGGACGGGCAGCCGGGTGACCGGCACGACGAGCAGCAGCCCCAGGGCGTCCGTCACCAGCCCGGGCGTCAGCAGGAACGCCGCCGCGGCGACCAGCAGCCCCGCGTCGAGCAGCTCGTCGCTGGGGAGCTCGCCCGCCCCGGCGCGCCGCTGCAGCTGCCGGAGCGTGTGCCGCCCCTCGGCCCGGACCAGCAGCAGGCCGACCAGGGCCGTGAGGACGACCAGCGCCACCGTCGCCGCCGCCCCGATCAGGCCGGCGACCCACACCAGCAGCAGGACGTCCGCCAGGGGGACGACGAGCAGCGCGATCAGCCACCGGCGGCGCATGTGATTCCTACCCGGCCGCGGTCCTTACGCGTTCCGCTCCCGCCCGGCGAGTAAACGCGCGGTTAGTTTATGCGGTGGCCCCTCGAGGGGCGTCCATGGCCTCGCTACGGGACCTCGGGCTCGCGGAGTACGAGGCCCGGGTCTACCGAGCGCTGCTGCGGACGGGTCCGACAACCGCCAAGCAGTTGTCGACCGCCAGCGACGTGCCGATGGGGCGCATCTACGACGTGCTCAACGCCCTCGAGGCCGCCGAGCTCGTCCGCAGCCAGAACGCGGCCCGGCCCAAGAAGTACGCCCCCATCGAGCCCCGGACGGCGCTGTCGCGGCTGCTCGAGGACCGGCGCCGGGAGCTCGAGGCCGAGCTGTCCCAGTACGAGACCGCCGTCGACGAGCTCGCCGAGCAGCTCGAGGCCGCGACGCCCGACGAGCCGTTCTGGACGGTCGCCATCGGCCCCCGGGACACCGTCGACCTGCTCTGCGAGCGGCTCTCCGCGGCGGAGGAGCGCCTGGAGATGGTCGTCTCCAGCGCCTCCGCGCAGTTCGACCTCGGCGAGGTCGGCGACCGGGTCGCCGGCGAGCTCGAGGCGGCCATCGACCGCGGCGTCGACGTCTCCGTGCTCGTCTCGGCCTCGCTGCTCGAGGCGGTCCCGTCGTCGCTGCAGCGCAAGTACGCCGGGGTCATCGAGGACCCGGCCTTCGAGCTCCGGGTGACCGACGACCTGGCGGGGACCTGCAACCTCGTCGACCGGACGGAGGTCTGCATCGAGGTGACGAACCCGCTGGCCGCCGGGGAGGCGTTCGCGCTCGTCGCGCTGACGGACCCCGCGCTCGCCGCGAACGTCCACGCGGAGTTCGAGCCGCGCTGGGCGGCGGCGACGCCGGTCTCGCCGTAGCGGCCGACCGGCGGCGGCGCGGTCGCCCGGCCCTACGCCCCCGCCTCGTCGGCGAGCTCCCCGCGGAGCGTCCCGAGCTCGGCCACCCGCTCGGCGTGGGCGTTGTGCTGGTGGATGGACTCGTCGTTGGACTGCTCCATCGTCACGACCGCGTCGTCCGGCAGGTCCGGGAACCGCTCGACGACGCCCGCGGCGAGCTCGCGCACGCAGTCCTCGACGAACCGCGCGTTCGCGTGCGCGTGCAGCGTCATGTGGTCCTCGTCGGGGCGCTTGGCGAGGTTGTACGTCCGCGCGCTCATCGCGTCCCGGGCGACCTCGATGAGTTCCAGGAGGTCGACCGCGGGCGCGCCGTCGCTCTCGACGAGGAGCGTCGCGTGACCGCGCTGGGAGTGCCCGGCCTGCGGCACGTCGCGCAGGAACGCCCGCACCGACTCCTCGTCGACCCCGAGCGACTCGAGGCGCTCGCGGGCGCGCTCGGCCATCATCCCCTGCGAGCACGGGCAGACGGTCATCCCGGTCACGCGGGCGCCGATCTCCTCGCGGGTGCCGGACTCGGTGGCCGTCGCGCCGGCGAGGATGGTGGCCGTGCTCTGGGTCGGCCGGTCGGTCGCCGGCGTGCGCTCGCGGACGGCGAACTCGGCCTCCATGTGGACCTCGGCCCGGGTGGTGTACTCGTGTTTCTCGGTCAGACGCTCGGCCGCGTCGCCGCAGACGTCCTCGATGCGGGTCGAGGGCTCCGTCGTGGCCGCGTCGAGGATCTCGTCGACGACCTCCAGGTTCCGGCTCATGTCGGCGCCCTTGCGCCAGCCGGGGAGGTCGACGAAGACGTCGAAGTCGGCCATCAGGACGTACGGTCGCTTCTCCGGACGGGCGATCTCCACGAGCCGCTCGACGCCGGTGACGCCGACGCGGTTCAACCCGACCGAGACGTCGGGGGTCGACGCCTGCACGTCGGGCAGCCGGTGCTCCATGGCCGCGAGGTTCGCGGGCCCCGTGGTTAAGGCCACCGCTCGCGGCGGTCTCGGGGGCCGCTCAGCCGTCGTCCGGGGCGGCCCGCTCGAGCTTCTCGAGAGCCCGGAAGAACTCCGAGGGCGGCCCGGCGATGCGGCCCGGCTCGGGGTGGACCCCGACCGTCACCTCGGCCGGTGGCTCGACGTGCGTCCGGGCCGCTCCGTCGCTGGCGACGACCGCTCGCTCGGCGCCGCTGGCCAGCACGGACACCTCGCCGTCGAGCGGGACGACGAGTGGCGGCGTCGGCGACGCCGGCGCCATGACGGTGACGACCAGCGCCCCGACGGTGGGGTGGACCAGCGGGCCGTCCTCGGCCAGGTTGTACGCCGTGCTCCCGGTCGGCGTCGCGACCAGGACGCCGTCGGCGTGGCCCTCGGCGAAGGTCGCTCCGTCGACGCGCACCTCGGCGTCGAGCCCCTGCCCCCGGCCGCGCCGGGGGCCGAAGACGCCGACCTCGTTGAGTCCCGGCGGCAGCGACCAGCCGTCGCCGCTCGCGACCAGGCGGGGCACCTCGCGGAAGCGCGGGGCGCCGCGCTCGCGGACGTGCGCGAGCTCCTCGCGGACGGCGTCGACCGCGGCCGCCGGCGGGACGGCGTTGAGGAAGCCGACCTCGCCGAGGTTCACCCCGAGGATGGGCGTCGGGCCGACGTGTCTGGCGGCGAAGAGGAAGGTGCCGTCGCCGCCGACGCTGACCACGAGCGGGCAGTCGGCCATCGACGAGACGGGCACGCCGTCGTCGCCGGTGGCCGCCGCCGTGGCCTCGTCCAGGTGGACCGTGACCCCATCGTCGGCGACGGCCGCCGCGACCGTCCGTGCCAGCTCCGTCGCGCGTTCGTTGCCCTTCTGCGCGACGATGCCCAGCTCCATGCCCGCCCGTTACCCGCCGGGCGCGAAAAAACCCGCCGTCGCGGGGGCGGGCGGGAAAATCCGGCGACGGTCGTCCGTCCTGGCCCGGAACCGCCGGCCTCGCCGGCCTCGCCGACCGGAACGCCCGGGAGAAACTACTTACCGGTCGACGGCCGTGTACGGGCCATGGCAGGGGCACGGCAGCCCGCGGTTCGGCCGCGTGGGGCGGCGGGTCGGCCCCCAGGCCGGGGGGGTGGACCGTGAGCGGCGAGGACGACGACTGGTTCGAGCAGGCGCTGCGCGAGGGGGCCGCCGGTCGGAGCCGCGGGACGGCGGAGGTGGCGGCGGACGAGCCCTTCGCCGACGACTTCGCCACGGCCCTCGAGGGGGCGCCGGGGCCGGGCGACGACCTGGACGCCGAACTCGACGCCGGTGCCCCGGACGCGTTCGAGGCCGAGCCCTACGACTCCGACATCCCCCGCGTCGACGTCGGCATCGAGGGGCTGGACAACATGATCCAGGACGGCGTCCCCGAGCGCTCGCTGATGGTCGCCATCGGGGCGGCCGGCACGGGCAAGACGACCTTCGGCCTGCAGTTCGTCCACCACGCCCTCGAGCGAGGCGAGCCCGCGGTGTTCATCGCCCTCGAGGAGACCTACGACGGGCTCATCGCCACCGCCGACGACAAGGGCTGGGGCTTCTCCGACTACGTCGCCGACGACCAGCTGGCGGTCATCGACCTCGACCCCATCGAGATGGCCAACAGCCTCACGAGCATCCGGTCCGAACTGCCCGCGCTCGTCCAGGAGTTCGGCGCCACGCGGCTGGTGCTCGACTCCGTCTCCCTGCTCGAGATGATGTACGACAGCCAGGCCACCCGCCGCAACCAGATATTCGACTTCACCCAGAGCTTAAAGCGCGCCGGCGTGACGACGATGCTGACCAGCGAGTCCAGCGGGACGAACCCCTACGCCTCCCGCTTCGGCATCATCGAGTACCTGACGGACGCCGTCTTCGTGCTCCGGTACATCCGCTCGGAGGACTTCCGCGAGACCAGGCTGGCCATCGAGATCCAGAAGATACGGAACGCCAACCACTCGCGGGAGATGAAGCCGTTCGAGATCACGCACACGGGCATCAACGTCTACCGCCAGGCCAACATCTTCTGACGCCCCGTCGGGCGGTCGGGGGGGAGGGGTCGACCGCTCCGCAGGCGGGGAGCACGCCGCTCGACTTACTTCCGGGGCGTCGGCGGCTCGGTGCCCGTGTTCGCCTGGGCCTCCATGTCGCCCGACCGCATGGTACGGTACATGTCGAGCGGGGCCACCTCGGAGACGTCCTGGAGGGAGGACCACGCCCCGCTCGCGCGGTCGTATCGTCTGAGCTCGAGCGGCGTCCACGTCCCGTCCTCGACGTGGGCCTCGGCCTGGTAGCGGCCGCGGTCGCCCGGGCCGCCGCTTATCTCCAGCCGGAGGCAGTCGTCCGGGACGTACTCCATCTGGTTGACGCGCAGGTCGAGCGTGCTGTCGTCGGCGAAGCGCAGGCGGACCCGCTGGCCCTGTCCGAGCTCCCGGAGGGTGTCTATGACGGTCTGCACGCGCGCCAGGACGGAAATGTCGTAAATAGTTATGACCGACCTTGCCGGGGTTGGCTGACGCTTACCCCGGCCCGTCGGCCCTCGCTTCAGACGCCACCCGGGCGGCGCAATCGCGGGCCGGCGCGGCCCGTTCGCGCCCGCTCGGTGCCGCTCCGGGCGTCCGCCCCCGAGTAGGCGTCGCTTTCGGCCGCCCGCGCTCGGGGCGGCGAGCGGTACCGGAGGGGACAGCTGTCCCTCGCGCCGTGCGGTTGTCTCGCCCGACTGCCCACGCCCGACCCCGCTCAGAGCAGTGCCAGCCGGGTCGTCCAGAAGTCCTCGACGGCGTCCGCGAGCGCCGCGGCCGGTTCGCCGGTGGCGTCGACGGCGGCGGTGGCCACCGCCCGGTCCTCGAAGGCGCCGAGGAGCGTGCCCTCGCCGACCACCACCAGGCGGTCGGGCGAGCGCTCGTCGAGGACCGCCTCGCACCGGTCGAGGTGCTCGTCGATCTGGGCGTCGCGACGGCGCTCGAACCGGCCCTGGGAGAACCCACCCTTCGAGTGCTTGCCCCTGACGTCGCTCGCGAAGCCCTCGAAGTCGACGCGCTCGCCGCCATCGTAGGCGCCGTAGGCGAACAGGTCCGAGCGCACGAGGGCGACGGCGTGCTCGCCGGTCGGCTCGAACCAGGCGCGGCCGAGCCGGAAGCCGTCCCCCCACTCGGCGAACGGAGCGGGGGGCAGCGGCGGGGCGAGCGCGGCGGCGACCAGCCCGGCGTCGTCGGTCACGACCAGGGCGGGCGCGGCGCGCTCCGCCAGCGCCGACCGCTCGCCCAGCGCGTCGCGGACGGTCGACGGGACGTCGTCGGCCACCATCGCCGTCAGGGCGCCCTCGCCCGGCGCCTCGAGGCTCCCGAGCCGGTCGAGCACGGCCCGGAGGCGCTCGCCGCGGAGGCGCTCGGTGCCGCGGAACGACGGGTCGCCCCCGCCGTCCCGGGCGCGCTCGAGCTGCCCCTCGAGGTCCATGATGCGATCCTGCAGCCGGTTGACGCGCTCGTCGGCGGCCTGGCGGTCGCTGACCGCCTCCGCGCGGCGCCGGCGTTCCCCCTCCAGCTGGGCCTCGAGCCGGTCGACCTCGGTCTCGAGCGCCTCGACCTCGGCCCGGAGCCGGCGCTCGGCGGCGCCGGTGAGCCGGCCGAGCAGCCCGCGGGCCATCGCTCTGGGGGCCGGCGCCCGTCGCCTTGTAGGTTCCGGGCGTCCGCCCCCCGATGCACGCTGTTCGTCCGACGGGGAACACCCGGAGGCACGCTCGCCGCCGGCGCCGCGGATGCGTCCAGCCTACGGCGCCGCGGACGCCGGGTCGTCGCCGAGGTCGAACCACTCGAACAGCTGGGCGGCGCGGTCGGCCTTCGCGAGGAGGACCTCCTCGAGCGCGGGCGGGCTGGCGACGCGGGTGGCCTCGAGGACGCCGCGGGGCAGCCCGAGGGTGTCCGCGGGGACGTCCTCGGCGCCGTGCACGGCGAAGTGACGCTCGTCGAGCTTCATCACGAGCGGGTGGTCCAGCCGCTCGACGCCCTCGCCGGTGGCGTACACCTGCTCGTTGACCCGCTCGTGCTGCGTGGCGTCCATGACCGCGCGGTCGCCGCCGTACGGCTGGACGTACAGCCGACCGAGGTAGTAGCCGCGGGAGAACTCCTCGAACATGCCTGCTATGCGTTATCAAGCCGCTGGCGAACATAAGGGTTGGCCGAACGATTCATATAGCATCGCAAACAGGCCGATACGCCCCCGCGCGGTCGGCGGGTTTCGCGCCGCTCCGTGGACCGTTCACGGCGCGTGAACGGAACGAACGGACAGCCGTCTTTTTTATAGGGTCCGTCCTAGGGACCGTCAATGACCCCCGTCCGCGCCGCCATCGTGGTCGCCCTCGTCGTGGTGGCGTCGTCGATCGCCGTCGGGGCGGCCACGCCGTCGCAGACGGCCACCCCCGACGAGGCGGCGATGCCGCTCGGCGCGCAGCTGTCCTCCGTCATGCAGGCCAACGCGGGCCAGGCGCGCGGCGTCGTGGAGAACGGCATGTGGGAGGCGGCGTTCGCGGATGCCTCTGACGAGCCGGCCCAGCGCGCGCTCGTCGACCGCCGGGCCGCGGCGCTGAACGGTTCGATGGCCGAGCTCGCCGCCGAGCGCCGCGCCCTCCGCGAGGCGTACCGGAACGGCAGCATCGACCGCGCCGAGTACGAGATCCGGATGGCCGCCGTCGTCGGCCAGCTCGCCGCGGTCGGCGACAGCATCGAGGAGACCAGCGAGCGGGCCCGGGCGGTCGGCGCTGACACGACCGGGCTCGACGAGCTGCGCTCGCAGGCCCGCGAGCTCGGCGGCGACGAGGTCAGCCGGATGGCCCGGAACCTGACCGGCAACGGCGCGCCGCCCGGCCGGTCGGGCGTGTTCGGCGACGAGCGGCCGGGCCAGTCCGGACAGGGCGGCCCGCCGGACGGGGCGGGTCAGGGCGGCTCGGCTGGTCCTCCTGGCGGGCAGGGTCCCCCGGACGGACCCTCCGTCCAGTCGACCGAGACGCCGACGGCCACCGAGACGCCCGACGAGCAGTGAGTCCGGCGGGGGCCAACGCCCCCAGGCCGGCCGGCTCCCGGCCATCGCGGGCGGGCCGCGGAGCAGACACCCTTTTGACGACTGATGCCGTAACCCGGCCAGAACGATGGACGCCGGAGCGCTGCTCGATCTCTTGGGGAACGAGAACCGGCGACGTATCCTCCGGTTACTCTCCCGGAAACCCTGCTACGTGACGGAGATCTCCGAGCACCTCGGCGTCAGCCCGAAGGCGGTCATCGACCACCTCCGCCGGCTGGAGGACGCCGGCCTCATCGAGAGCCGGACGGACGACCAGCGCCGCAAGTACTTCCACATCGCCCAGAACGTCCGCCTGGAGGTCACCGTCGCGCCGTACGGCTTCGGGATGAAGAGCAACTACCCGGCGAGCCCCAGCCTCGACCTCTCGCGCTGCTCGCACCTCTCCATCGAGGTCGCCCGGGACGGCGTCGAGCCGCGCGCCGCGGCCAACGGCGGCTCGGGGGCGGTCGACGGGAGGGAGCTGGCCGGCCTGGCCGAGATGCTCGACGAGCTCGAGGAGATCGAGTGCGAGCTCTCGGTGGCCCAGCGGTGGGTCCAGGGCCGCATCGCGAGCGTCCTCGACCGGCTCTCCGCGGCGCTCGAAAGCGACGGTTACCTCGACGCCGAGGTGCTCGCCGCCGTCGCCAGCGGCAGGGACGACGTGGGCGCCATCAGCGAGGAGGTCGACCTGCCCCGGGCGCTCGTCGAGGAGTGCCTCGACCGGCTAGACGACCACGGCGTCGTCACCCGGGCGGGCGACGGCTGGACCCTCACCGGCGCGTAGGCGACGGCCCGCCGGGCTCGGCGCCCGTCGGCGCTGCAGGGATGGGTTTACGTCGGCGCACCCGGTAGCCGAGGCCATGCACCCAGGGGACCGGGTCCGCGTCGAGCGGGCGGGCGCCAGCTACGAGGGCGTGCTGATGCCGTCCTCGACCCCGGCGCACCTCGTCGTCAAGCTCGACGGCGGCTACAACGTGGGCGTCGACCGGGAGGCGGCCGCGGTCGAGGTGGTCGAGTCCGCCGCCCACGAGGTCGACGCGGCCGAGCCCGAGGCGGGCCGCTCGGCCATCGACTTCGACGACGACCTGCCGACCGTCGCGCTCATCTCGACCGGCGGGACCATCGCCTCCACCGTGGACTACCGGACCGGCGCGGTCACCGCGCGCTTCACCGCCGAGGACGTCC
>CAZVOR010000084.1:0-9065 GCA_964628745.1 uncultured Halobacteriales archaeon | reverse complement strand
GGCAGCCCTCGAAGCTCATCCCCGCCATCACCTCCCGGTGCTTCCCGGTGCCCGTCCGGGCGCCCACGACCGCGGAGACCGTCGCCGTCCTCCGGGACGTCCTCGAGGCCGAGGCCGTCCCGTACGACGAGGAGGGGCTCGAGTACGTCGCCAGCCACGCCGACGGCGACCTCCGGGCGGCCATCCTGGACGCCCAGACCGTCGCCGAGGCCGAGGACGAACTGACCCGCGAGGGCGCCTACGAGGTGCTCCGCGACGTGGGGCCGGACGACCGCGTCGTCGACCTCGTCCGCCGGGCCATCGACGGCGAGTTCGCCGACGCGCGGTCGACGCTCGACGACCTGCTGGTCGACGAGGGCTACACTGGCGCCGAGGTGCTCCAGTCGGTCGTCCGCGTCGCCCGTTCCCGGGAGCTGGTCGACGGCGCCGAGCTCGCGCGGCTGGCCGGCGAGGTGGACCGCGACCTCGCCGCCGGGGCGAACGACCGGCTGCACCTCTCGCACCTCCTGGCGGAGCTGGGGGCCCGCTGATGGCCGGCCCGCCGGACCCGCGTCGACTGCCGTCGCCGGGCCCGTGCCGATGAACGTCGCCCCGGGCGGCTGGCGCTACGCCGGCGCGGCGGGCGGGCTCGCGGTTCCGGCGTTCTTCGTGACGCCGTGGGCGAGCCTCGCGCTGTTCGCCGGGGGAGCGTTCGCCCTGTGGTTCTTCCGCGACCCCGAGCGCGAGCCGCCGGACGCCGGCGTCGTCTCGCCCGCCGACGGCCGGGTGACGGTCGTGCGCGAGGAGGCCGGTCGGCTCAGGGTGGGCGTGTTCATGAACGTCACCGACGTCCACGTCAACCGCGCGCCCATCGGCGGCACCGTCGAGGCGGTCGAGCGCCGGCCGGGCGCCAACCGGCCGGCGTTCAGCAAGGACTCGGACCGGAACGAGCGGGTCGAGGTCGACTTCGGCGACCACGCGGTCGTGCTCGTCGCCGGCGCGTTCGCCCGGCGCATCAGGCCGTACGTCGAGGCCGGCGACGTGCTGGAGCGCGGCGAGCGGCTGGGCCACATCGCGTTCGGCTCGCGTGCGGACGTCGTCCTCCCCGGCGGCTACGGCCGGGGGGACCTCGAGGTGGCGCGCGGCGACCGGGTCCGGGCGGGCGAGAGCGTGCTGGCCCGGCGACAGTGAGGGGCCGCGGCGCCGGCCGTCACGCCCCGGCCAGCACGTGCACGAACCGCGTCAGCGACCGGTGGACCGGGCGCTCGTAGACGGCCTCGACGGCCCAGCCCGCGTCCGTGGCGTCGGCCGAGCGGTCGCGGTCGGCGACGACGACGGCCCGGTCGGTCACCCGGCGGGCCTCGGCCAGGACGCCGTCGACGAGCGCCTCCACGTCCCGGCCGGCGACACGCGACTGGCGGCCGTACGGGACGTCGGCGACGACGGCGTCCACCGGGCCCGAGAGGGGCAGGCGGGCCGCGTCGCCCAGGACGACCGCCCAGTCCCCGCCGAGGTAGCCCGCGAGGTTCTCGCGGGCCCCGCGGACCATCTTCGCCTGGGCGTCGACCCCGACGACCGCGGCGCCGAGCAGGCCGGCCTCGACGAGCAGGCCGGCGGTGCCGCACAGCGGGTCGAGCACGGTGGTCCCCGGCCCGGCGCCGGCGAGGTTCGCGACCGCCCGGGCCGCAAGCGGCTCCATGCTCCCGGGCTGGAAGAACGGCTTGTCGGTCGGGCGACGCTCGCCGAAGTCCCGCCGGCTCTCGACCGCGAGCCAGCCGAGCGCGCAGGCGTCGCCGGCGAACAGCGCCCGGAGCTCGTGGTCGGGGGTCTCGAGGTCGACGGCGAGCCCGCCGGCGGTCAGCACGTCGCCGAGCGCCCGCTCCGCCGCCCTGGCGTCGACGCCGGCCGTGCCGCGGACGTCCCGCGCGCGGACGGCCACGGTGCCCTCGCGGTCGACCGGGCTGGCCTCGAGCAGCGCCCGCGCGGCGTCGACGCTCGCCCCGGTCCGGCCGACCAGCTCGCTGGCGGCGCGGGTGAAGGCGAGCCCGCGGAGCCGGTCGGCGGCGACCCGCCGGGCGAGGGCGAGCCCCGGGGCGAACCGCTCGACCGAGGTCGCGGCGTTGCCGGCCTCGGCGACGGCGAAGGCGTCGTCCTCGCCGGCCAGTTCGAGGACGTGCACGGTGGTCGGTGCGCGCGAGCGGGCTTTCAGGGTGTCGGTGCGCGGGACGCGCCCCGGCCAGCGGCGGACGCGAGCCCATGGCGACGTCTGCCCCCCCCCCCGGGAGTTGGCCCGGGCCGTCGGCCAGCCAGGGCGTCGGCGGCCGGCGCCCGCCGCCCGGCGGCGAGCCGTCCGGCCGGGGGCGCCCACCGACCCGAGGCGCCCGGCAACCGGTCGGCCGGCAGAACTGTCAGGACTACTTACCAATGTTTATAAACCTTAAATACGTTACTTAAGGTAGACCGATGTCCGACCCCAAGGAGACAATCAACATCGAGAACGTGGTCGCCTCGACCGGGATCGGCCAGGAGCTCGACCTCCAGAGCGTGGCCATGGACCTCGAGGGGGCCGATTACGACCCGGAGCAGTTCCCGGGCCTCGTCTACCGGACCCAGGACCCCAAGTCCGCGGCGCTCATCTTCCGCTCCGGCAAGATCGTCTGCACGGGCGCGAAGTCGACCGACGACGTCCACGAGAGCCTCCGCATCGTCTTCGACAAGCTCCGCGACCTCAACATCAAGGTCGAGGACAACCCCGAGATCGTCGTCCAGAACATCGTCACCAGCGCCGACCTCGGCCGGAAACTGAACCTCAACGCCATCGCCATCGGGCTCGGCCTGGAGAACATCGAGTACGAGCCCGAGCAGTTCCCCGGCCTCGTCTACCGGCTCGACGAGCCGAACGTCGTCGCGCTGCTGTTCGGCTCGGGCAAGCTCGTCATCACCGGCGGCAAGCAGCCCGTCGACGCCGAGCACGCCGTCGACAAGATCGTCAACCGCTTGGAAGAGCTCGGCCTCCTCGAGTAGCCCGCGGTGGTCGGACCCGAGACCGCCGGTCGACGGCCGATTCCGTCGCCGTGACCGCGCTCGCGACGGGCGCCGTGGCCCAGCTGGACCCCGCGTCGGGCCCGCCGCTGGCGGTCGCCGGGACGTTCCTGCTGGCGACCGCGTTCTACGCCCTCACCGCCCACGTCGCCGCCCGCTACGTCCTCGGCGAGGTGCCGGTCCCGCCGGCCGTCGGGGTCGGCGTCGTGCTCGCGGCGCTCTCGCTGCTGCTTCGCGCGTACGGCCCGGCGGTCGTCATCGCCACCTCGCTCGCCGTCGACGTGGCGGCCATCCGGACCCTGTACGGCCTGGGCTGGCGGCCGACGGCGGCGGTCGCCCTCGTGCACTACGCCGTGAGCGCCATCCTCGGCCTGACGCTGTTCAACCTGGTGCGGCTGCTGGCGACGGCGCCGGGCTGAACGCCGCGGCTGCGGTGGCGCCGACCCCCCTGGCGGGCTCACCCGGGCTCGGGCGCCCACCAGGCGAGCACGACGCCCAGCGCGGCCAGCCCGCCGGCGGCGGCGAACGCGGCCGGGTAGCCGGCCGCGTCGACGAGGGCGCCCCCGGCGATGGGCGCGACGAACGCGCCCGACAGCGCCGCGCTGGTGTGGAAGGCGACCGCCGTCGCGGCGACCCGGGAGGCGACCAGCTCCCGGACGTAGGCGAACGAGAGGCCCAGCATGAGCTGGATGGCGAACCCGCTGACCAGCAGCGCCGCGGCGAGCGCCGCCACCGACGGCAGGCGCGTGAAGGCCGCCACGAGCGGCGCCGTCACCAGGAACGCCCCCAGGACGACCGGCCGTCGCCGGCCGCCGAACAGCCGGTCGGAGAGCAGGCCGCCGCCGACCCGCGAGACGACGCCGACCGCCGGGAACGCGGCGACGAGGGCCCCGCTGGCCCCGAGCGGGAGCCCGACCGCCTCCGTGAGGTAGGAGGGTCCCCAGGTGTTGACGAACAGGTACAGCGAGTAGCCGAGGAAGCCGAGGCCGCCCACCAGCCACACGCTCCGCGTCCGGAGGACGCCGCCGAGCTCGGCGAGCGTCGGCGCCGCCCCGCCGGCCGCCCCCAGCCCGCGGCTCGTCGGCCAGAAGACCGCCAGCCCGACGAGCGCGAGCCCGTTGAACGCGACGAAGATGGCGGGCCAGCCCCACCGCGCCGCCACGACGGGGCCGAGCCCGTGGCCGAGGGCGAACCCGAGCGGCCCGCTGGCGGTGAACGCGCCGACCGCGGTCGCCCGGTGGGCCGGGCCGACCGCCCGGCTGACGACGTCGATACCGGCGTTCCAGACCACGGTGTACGCGACGCCGGCGGCGACCCGCGAGGCGAGCACGGAGCGGAAGTCGCCGTGCGCGCCGGCCCACCAGCCCCAGGCCCCGGCGAGGAAGAGGGCGGCGACGGCGACGGCCATCGCGACCCGGGAGTCCGTCCGGTCGAGGGCGGCCCCGGCGGGCAGGCTCGTGACCACGGCCGTGCCGAACATGACCCCCACCAGGAGGCCGGCGGCCGTCGCCCCGATGCCCAGCGACTCCCGGACGAGCGGCGTCACGCTCGCCGGCGCGATCTCGTACGCCCCGAGCGCGGCGGAGACGAGGCTCGCCCCGACGACGAGCGCCAACGTGGCGCGGTCGCTCCGCGCCGGCGGCGCCGCCGGCTCGTCGGGAGCCGCCGACGCGTCGTCCGGTTCCGTCACCCCCGGAGGGTCGGACGAGCGGCACATCAAGCTGTCCAAACGGGCTGTCGGAGCGTCCGACTCGGCCATCGTGGCCGCCGACGGGACGGTCGCCGCGGCGGGACGCCGGGGCCGGCGTCGGTCGAGCCCGCTCTACCCGTCAGCGGGCTACTCAACCAGGCGCTCGATCTCCGTCACGAGGATGCCGCTGGCGCCCGCCCGCTTGACGGCGTCGATGGTCTCGAAGACGTCGCGCTCGTCGACCACCGCGTGGACGGCGACCATCCCGTCGGGACCGTCGGCGTCCGCGATGTCCATCACCGTCGGTCCGCCGAGGCCGGGCAGCACCTCGCGGATGGCCTCGAGATGCTCGCGGGGCGCGTTCATCATCAGGTAGCGCTTGCCCTCGGCGTCGATGACCGACTCGAACGCCGTCGCGAGCTGCCGGGTCTTCTCGTCGTCGGCGACGTCGGCGCGGGCGAACAGCCGGACCGAGCTCTCGAGCACCTCCGCGACGACGGCCAGCCGGTTCATCGCGAGCGTGGTCCCCGTGCTCGTGATGTCGACGATGGCGTCGGCCATGTCGACGTGCGGAGTCAGCTCCGTGGCGCCGCTGACCTCGACGACGTCGGGCTCGACGCCGCGCTCGGCGAAGAACTCGCGGGCGACGCGGGGGAACTCCGTGGCGACGGTGCCGCCGTCGAGCGCCTCGACCGATTCGATGCCGCCGTCCTCGGGGGCGGCGAGCACGAGCCGGCACCGGCCGAAGCCGAGGTCGAGCAGCTCGACGACGTCGTCGACGCCGGCCTCGCGGACCTGGTCGAGCCCGGTGATGCCGAGGTCCGCCGCGCCGTCGGCGACGTACTCGGGGATGTCGGCCGCCCGGACGAAGAGGACGGTGACGTCCGGGTCGACAGTGGCGGCGTACAGCTTCCGGGCGGCGCCGTCCTCGACGTGGAGGCCGGCCCGCTCCAGCAGCTCGACGGCGGGGTCGTGCAGCCGGCCCTTGTTGGGCACCGCGATGCGCATCACCCCGGCCTCTGGGGCCCTGGGCCATCTGCCTTTCGAAGCGCCGGGCGTCGCGCGGCCGGTCGGCCGGGTGGCCGCTCGCGGGCGGGCCGGGTCCGTCGACGCCGCGACGGGGCCGCCACGGACCCGGTGGGTTAACGCCCCCGGCCCGCGACGGACGGTGCATGAGCGAGCTACGGATCGCGGGCGGGCGCGTGCTCCTGCCCGACGGGACGGTGGAGGCGGCCGACGTGCTCGTCGACCGCGACGCGGGGGCCATCGTCGCCGTCGGCCCGGACGTCGGCGGCGGGGACGAGACGCTCGAGGCGTCCGGCGGACTGGTCGTCCCCGGGCTGGTCAACGCCCACACCCACATCGCGATGACGCTGCTGCGGGGCTACGCCGACGACAAGCCACTGACCCCGTGGCTCGAGGAGGACATCTGGCCGGTCGAGGCGCACCTCACCGCCGAGGACGTCCGCGCCGGCACCGATCTCGGACTGCTCGAGCTCGTCAAAAGCGGAACGACGGCGTTCGCGGACATGTACTTCCACATGGACGAGGTCGCCGCCGCGGTCGAGGCCGCCGGCGTCAGGGCCGTGCTCGGCCGGGGCATCGTCACCGTCGGCAAGGACGACGACGACGCGGCGGCCGACGTGGAGGCGGGTCTGGCGTTCGCCGAGGACTACGACGGCGCGGCGGACGGACGCGTCCGGACCGCCGTGATGCCGCACAGCCTCGCGACGGTCGGCGAGCCGCATCTCGAGCGGATCGCCGGCTACGTCGCCGAGACGGGCCACCGGCTGCACTACCACGCCAACGAGACCGTCGCCCATCAGGTCGACCCCGTGGTCGAGGCCCACGGCGTCCGGCCGCTCGCCTACGCCCGGGAGACGGGGCTGCTCACCGAGTCGACGTGGCTGGCCCACTGCGTGCACCTGACCGACGCGGAGGTCGACATCCTCGCCGGGTCGGGCGCCGCCGTGGCGCACTGCCCGGCCTCGAACATGAAGCTGGCCAGCGGCATGGCCCCGGTCCAGCGGCTGCTCGACGCCGGCGCGACGGTCGGCATCGGCACCGACGGCGCGGCCTCGAACAACGACCTGGACCTGTTCGACGAGCTCCGCGACGCAGCCATGGTCGGCAAGCTCGCGGCCGACGACGCGGCCGCCGTCGCCGCGCCGGCCGCCGTGCGGATGGCCACCGAGGGCGGCGCTCGCGCGCTCGGGCTCGACGCCGGCCGCATCGAGCCCGGCGCCCGTGCCGACCTCGCGGTGCTCGACCTCGCGGCGCCCCACCTGACGCCCGCCCACGACCTCGTCAGCCACCTCGCCTACGCCGCCCGGGGCAGCGACGTCCGGCACACCGTCTGCGACGGTCGCGTGCTCATGCGCGACCGCGAGGTGCTGACCATGGACGAGCCGGCGGTGCTCGAGCGCGCCGCCGACCGGGCCGCGTCGCTGGTCGAGCGGGCCGACGGGTGACGCCGGGGCCGGGGCTGGTCAGGGGGCGTTCTGGCCGGGTAAGCCGCGGGTAACGGACGCAAAGGTAAACGACGAGCGCCGTTCATAAACGGTATCGCGGGCGCTCCAGCGTTCGTTCGGAATCCGCACAACCGACTGAACGAACTGAACGGCGTGCCCGGTTTATGCGGCAGTGGGGGCCTCTCTCGGGCGTGATGAAGGACACGAAGCTACCGGCCGTCGTCATCGCCGCGATGCTGGTGACGACGGCGTTCGCGGCCATCCCCGTCGCGGCTGACGGCGAATCCGTCGCCGTCGAGACGCAGTACGCCGACGAGGTGACCGACGACTCGGCGACGCTGCACGGCAACCTGACCGCGCTTGCGAACGCGTCGAACGCGACCGTCTGGTTCGAGTACTGGGAGGAGGACGATCCGGCCAACTCCAGCGAGACCGAGCGCCTGAGCCGCTCCGAGGTCGGGCCCTTCCACGGCTACCCCGACGACCTGGAGAGCAACACGACGTACGTCTTCGTCGCGCACGCGTCGACCGGGAACGCGTCGGCCGTCGGAATCGAGGACTCGTTCACGACCGAGCCCGCGATGCACGTCGAGGTCGAGACGGGGGACGCCTCGGGCGTGACGAACGATTCGGCGACGCTCGCGGGCGAGCTGACCGTGCTGCGCAGCGACGAGGACGCCACCGTCTGGTTCGAGTACTGGGCGGCGGACGACCCCGACAACAGCTCGACGACGGCAGCGCAGGAGCTCGACGAGCCGGGCGCGTTCAGCGCCGCCGCGGACGGGCTCGATAGCGAGACGGACTACGTCTTCGTCGCGCACGCGGCATCCGCCAACCTCTCCGCCTCCGGCGACGAGGTCGGGTTCGCGACCGTCGCCGAGGCGCTCCCCCTCGGCGTCGAGACGGACGAGGCGTCCGACGTCGAGGACGGTTCCGCGACGCTCAACGGGGAGCTGACCGGCCTCGGCGGTGAGGATACCGCCACCGTCTGGTTCGAGTACTGGGTCGAGGACGCGCCGGAGGAGTCCGACACCACCGGCGAGGCCACGCTGGACGAGCCCGGCGCCTTCGACGCGACGGTCGACGACCTCGAGAACGACACGACGTACGTCTACGTCGCTCACGCCCGGGTCGGCGACGACGAGGTGACCGGCGACGAGGTCGAGTTCACGACCGACGAGTCGGCGAGCGCCGCGCCGTCCCGGGGCGGCGAGGGCCCGTTCGGCCAGTGGCTCACGTCGTGGCTGAAGAACCTCGTGCCGCAGGACAGCGACGTCCCGTTCGGTCAGAAGGTCGCCGAGCTCGTCAGGGACAACAACCCCGGCGCCGACAAGCGCTCGGACGGGGCGAACCCGGGCGGGAACGGCAACGGCCCCCCGGACCATGCGGGCCCGAAGGACACGGCCGACGATGACAACCTCGAGAGCCAGGACGACGGCGACGACGAGGACGACGACGGAGAGAGCAGCTAACCGACTCGCCCGGCGCCGAGCGCGCTCACGTTTCCTTCCCCGCCGTTCGTCCTCGCGTTTCGTTCCCTCGCCCGTTCGCCGACCGTGGATGTCCGCCCCGCTTGCGCAGCTTTTTACGGCCGGTGCCCCTCCGCGCCGACATGACCGCCACCATCAGCGACCGGCTCGACGACCCGGCCGCCGCCCGGGCCGAGGGCCGACGCAAGATCGACTGGGCCGCCGCCCACATGCCCATCCTCGAGGCGCTCCGGGAGGCGTTCGAGGCCGACCGGCCGCTCGCCGGCCAGCGCGTCGGGATGGCGATGCACGTCGAGGCCAAGACGGCCGCCCTCGTCGAGGTGCTCGCCGCGGGCGGCGCCGAGGTCGCCATCACCGGCTGCAACCCGCTGTCGACCCACGACGACGTCAGCG
>CAZVOR010000083.1:0-9271 GCA_964628745.1 uncultured Halobacteriales archaeon | reverse complement strand
CCGTCTCCGGCCGCGAGCAGCTCGCCGTCGAGGCGTTCGCCGACGCGCTCGAGCTGGTCCCTCGCGTGCTCGCCGAGAACGCCGGGCTCGACCCCATCGACACGCTGGTCGACCTCCGCTCGGCCCACGAGGCGGGCGACGCCCACGCCGGGCTGGACGTGTTCTCCGGCGCGGTCGTCGACACGTACGAGGCGGGCGTCATCGAGCCGGCCACCGCCAAGTCCCAGGCGCTGGTCAGCGCCACGGAGGCGGCCAGCCTCGTCCTGAAGATCGACGACATCATCGCCGCGGGCGACCTGGGCGGCGAGGACATGGAGCACAAGCCGAACCCGCGCGACCCCGGCGGGAACCCCGGCCCGCTGCCCGGCGCGCACTTCTAGCGGCGCAGCCGACCGGCGCGGTCGGTTAGCGCCCTCGGCTCGCGCGGTCGACCGGCGTCACGCCCCGACCGACGCCCGACGACCTGCGGGTTTCGAACCACCTAAGGGCCGACGCGGCGGAGCCGGCGGCATGGAGACGCTCCTGCTCGACACCGCCGACGTCGAGGCGGGTGCATCCATCGAGGCGGTCGTCGAGGCCGTCGAGACGGCCTTCGCGGCCTACGAGCGGGGCGACGTCGTGATGCCGCCGAAGTCCTACGTCGACCTCCCGCGGTACGGCGGGGACTTCCGGGCCATGCCGGCGTACCTCGACGCCGGCGACTGGGACGCCGCCGGCGTCAAGTGGGTCAACGCCCACCCGGAGAACCCGGCGACCCACGACCTCCCGACGGTGATGGGGACGATGATCTACTCCGACCCGGAGACGGCGGTCCCCCTCGCCATCATGGACGGGACGGCGCTCACGGCCCTGCGGACCGGCGGCGCGGCCGCCGTGGCGACGAAGCACCTCGCCGTGCCGGAGGCCACCTCGCTCGGCATCGTCGGCGCCGGCGCGCAGTCGTACACCCAGCTGCCCGCCATCGCGGCGATCCGCGACATCGAGCGCGTCGTCGTCGCCGACCGCGACCCCGAGCAGCAGCGAGCGTTCGTCGAGACGTTCTCCGACCGATTCGACGTGACCGCCGGCAGCATCGAGGCGGCGGCCGGCTGCGACGTCCTCTCGACGCTCACGCCGGTGCGCGAGCCCATCGTCCCCCGCGAGGCGCTCGGCGAGCACACCCACGTCAACGCCATGGGCGCCGACGCGGCCGGCAAGCACGAGCTCGCGGACGAGGTGCTGCTGGACGCCCGCGTCGTCATCGACGACTACGAGCAGTGCATCCACTCGGGCGAGATCAACGTCCCGTACGCCGCGGGCGTGCTGACCGACGACGACATCGACGGCGAACTCGGCGCCGTCGTGGCCGGGACCGTCCCCGGCCGCCAGCCGGGGGACGGCATCACCGTCTTCGACAGCACGGGGCTGGCCATCCAGGACGTCGCCGCGGCGCACGCCGTCTACGAGCACGCCAGGGAGGCCGGCCGGGGCGAGGGCTACGAGCTGCTCGACGTCTGATGGTCGGGCCGGCCGGGGAACGCCCGTCCGCACGGGCTCCCGCCGGGCGTCACGCGCCGGGCTCGGCGGACAGGGCGTCGCTGAGCGCGCCGAGCGCCCAGAGCAGCACGATGAAGGGGAGCAGCGGCAGCAGCACGAGGATGAGGCCGGCGCCGTAGAGGAGGCCGATGATGTTCATCTCCTCGTCCGGCCGGCTCCGGTAGGGGGCCGTCACCATGTCGATGAGGCCCCCGTCCTCGTCCTCGGCGCTCATGGCCCGCGCTTCGGCGGTCGTCGGTATAAGCGTGTATCATCCCGGGCGCGACCCGGGCGCCGCCGTCGAGGGACGGCCCGGCCCGTCTCTGCCGGCGGGCGGCCGGGAACGGGGTGCGCTCGTCCGACGGACGGCCGGCGCCGGGAGCCTCACGCGGGGCAGGTCCTCACGCGAGGTGGATGGCGGGCCGGAACGGGGCCGCCCCCCGCGCCCGGTCCGCCGGGTCGACCGGGTCGCCGTCCTCGGCGTAGACCTCGACCTCGGCGTCGAACTCCCGGGCGAGGAAGTCGGCAGCCTCGGCGTAGACCGCGGCCTCGTCGACCGACTGGAGCGTCTCGGCCCGGTCGGTCGGCCGCTCGCGGACGAACTCGACGAGGTCGCCGGCCAGGTCGCTCACGTCGGCCCCCCGCTCGCGCATGGCCTCGTCCTCCATGACGGCCCCCATCACGGCGCCGACGTCCGGGCCGTGCTCGAGGACGGCGTCGTAGACGTCGCGCTTCCAGCCGGCCGCGACGTAGACGCGGACGACGTCGGGGTCCTCGCCGGTCACGTCGGCGACCTCGCGGACGTCCGCGGCCAGCGAGCGGACCAGCTCCTCCTCGGCCTCGACGACGTCGCTCTCGAGCGCCTCGTCGGCCGCCGGCCAGTCGGCGTCCTCGGCGGGGACGCCGACCAGCTGCTCGTGCAGCTCGTTGGCGAGGAAGGGGACGAACGGCGCCAGCAGCACCAGCCGGGCCCGCAGCACCCCGCGCAGCGTCCACCTGGCGCCCGGCCGGTCCGTGTCGGTGCGCTTCCGGTACCACCGGAGGTGCTCCTCGAGCTCGTAGAACGCCGCCTGGCTGGCGGTCCGGGTCTCGAACCGGTCCATGGCCTCGGTCGCCGTGCGGACGGCCCCCTGCAGCTTCGAGCGCAGCCAGCGGTCGATGCGTGCGAGCTCGGGCGCGGCATCCGTCCCTCCGTCGGAGGCGGCCTGCCCCTCGGGCGTGCCGGGCGTCTCGGCCGCCTCGATGACCGCCCGGGCCCGGCGCCAGAACCGGTCGAGCTGGTTCCGGGCGGTCGCGACCTCCTCGGCCCGCCAGTCGTAGTCCTGCCACGGCTCGGAGCTGTTCAGCAGGAAAAAGCGCACGGTGTCGGCGCCGTAGCGGTCGATGGCCTCGCCGGGCAGCACGACGTGGCCCTTCGAGGAGCTCATGGCCTCGCCCTCGAGCAGCCCCATCCCCATCACCGTGATGCCCCGGGGCCAGTCCTCCGGCTCGAACAGCTCCGCGTGGTGGTACAGGAAGAACGTGAGGTGGTTCGTGATGAGGTCGTTCGCCGAGCACCGCACGTCGACGGGGTACCAGTGCTCCCACTCCTCGCGCAGCGCCAGCGCGCGCTCGTCCGGGTCGTCGACCGCGTCCGGCCCGTAGAACAGCGCGTCGAAGAACGCCCGGTCGAGGTCCTCGACCGGCACCTCCGCGAGCCGCGGCGCGATGGTGTAGTAGGCCATGTAGATGGTCGAGTCGCTGAGCGGCTCGATGACGAACTCGTCGTCCCACGGCAGCCGGGTGCCCAGGCCGTAGTTCCGGATGCACGGCCACTCCTCCAGCCAGTCGATGGTGTGGAGGTACTCCTCGCGGGTGTGCTCGGGGATGGCGTCGAGCCCGTCGACCGCGCGCTCGGCCTTCGCCCGCCAGTCGGGGTCGTTGTACCGCAGGAACCACGTCTCCTGCTCGGAGACCTCGACGTCGCCGCCGCACCGGCAGACGACCTCCTCGGAGAACTCGAACATCGCGTCGAAGCGGCCGGCCTCGCGGTGGCGCTCCCGGAAGGCGTCCCGGGCGGCCTGGACGGTCTCCCCGGCGAACTCGCCGTACATCTCCCGCAGGCGGCCCTCGCGGAACTCCTCGTTGTACAGCTGCTGGGTCGCCGCCTCCAGCGCCGGGTCGTCCTGGGCCTCGACGCCGTACTCGGCGACGACGTCCGCGGCCGGGTGCTCGCCGTATCCCTCGAGGTCGAGGATGGCGACGGGCTCGATGGCCGCCACGGCCTCCGGATCGAGGCCGTACTCGCGGAGCTGCTGCTCGTCTGATTTGATGTTCGCGAGCGCCACCCAGTCGTCCGGGCTGTGCGCCGGCACCGACATCACGACCCCCGTCGCGTTGTCGGGGTCGACGAAGGTCGCCGGGAGGACGGGGACTGCCTCGCCCGTGACGGGGTTGGTCACGCGGTCGCCGACCAGCGCCTCGCCGGTCACGCTCGCCCGGACCTCGACCTCGCGGCGCTGGAGCTCGAACTTCTCGGCGGCCTCGCGGGAGACGAGCCAGGTCTCGTCGTCGACGTCGGCGACGACGTACTCCGCCTCGGGGTGGACGAAGGCGTTCGTGACGCCGTGGACCGTCTCCGGGCGGAGCGTCGCCATCGGGACGACCACCGGGCCGCCGTCGACGCCGGCCGCGTCGGCCCCGTCCGCCGGCTCCAGCCCGTCCGCGTCGTCGAGCTCGAACTTCACCAGCGTGTACTCCTGGAACTCCGCGCCCTCGCCCTCGAGCAGGTCGTGGTCCGTGACGGGCTGGCGCTCGTTCGTGCAGAAGCGGACCGGGTGGTAGCCCTTCTCCAGCAGCCCGCGCTCGTGGAGCGTCTCGTACTGCCAGGTGATGAACCTCGAGTAGCGCTCGTCGTTCGTCGTGAACTCCCGTCGCCAGTCGATGGACAGCCCGAGCTGCTGCATGCCCCGCTTGTAGCTGCTCTCGGCCTCCTCGATGAAGTACCGGGCGTAGCCCATCGGAGTCTCGAGCGCCTCGAGGTCCGCCTCGGGGACGTCGAACGCGCGCTGCAGCGTGTTTATCTGCGCCTCCTCCCCTTTCTTCAGCCGCTCGACGGCGCCGACGATGGGCGTGCCGGTGACGTGCCAGGCGATGGGGAACAGCACGTTGTCGCCCTGCAGGCGGCGGTAGCGCGCCCAGACGTCGGGGACGGTGTAGGTCCGGGCGTGGCCGATATGCATCCCGCCCGAGGGGTAGGGGTACGGGACGGTGACGAAGGTCGGCTCGCCCTCGTCGTCCGGGTCCGCCTCGTAGCGGCCCGCCTCGCGCCACCGCGACCGCCACTTCTCCTCGATGGCCGCGGGCTCGTAGTCCATGTCCCCACCTGTCGGCGGTTCCCTAAAAGGACTCCCATGCCGGGCGGGGGCGGCGAACCGTCCGGGGCCGTCGCGCGTCAGTGCCGGTGTTCCGTACCGCCGTCGTGCCCGCGCGAACGTCCGTGTTCGTGCCCGTGTGAACGCCCCTGGTCGTGCTCGTGCGAGTGCCCGTGGGCGTCCTGGTGCTCGCCCTCGATGAACTCCTGGGCGTTGCGCTCGCCGCCGGCGAACTCGGCCGCCCGCGCTTCGAGGTCCGCCTCGTCTACGACGCCCGCGTCCAGCAGCAGTCGCTCGGCCGCCCGGAGCCACTGGCCGTAGTACGCCGCCTCGACGTCGTCCGGGTCGGCCGGCGGTCCGGCGGTCCCGATCTCGTCGATGAGCAGCGCCTGGAAGTCGGCCCAGTCGAACGCCTCGCCGTGGCGCTGGTGGAGGGCGACGACGGTCGCGAAGACGCGGGCCTGCCACGGCGCCTCGAAGGTCGGACCGTCACCGCCAGACGGGAGTTCGAGCCCCGGCGGGAGCTCGACGCCGCCGGCTCCCGGCGCGCCGTCGGCCGTCATCACGCCTCCACCGGCGCCGCCGGCTTCGAGACGCCGATCATGTCGTCCCGGCTCACCAGCTCGGCGAGCTCCGCCTCCGACCAGCCCTCGGTCCCCGGCGGGCGCTGCGGGAGGACCAGGTACCGCACCTCCGAGCTCGAGTCCCAGACGCGGACCTCGACGTCGTCCGGGAGGTCGAGCCCGAACTCCGCGAGGACGGCGCGGGGCTCGGAGACGGTTCGCGACCGGTAGGCGGCCGACTTGTACCACGTCGGTGGCAGGCCGAGCATCGACCACGGGTAGCACGAGCAGAGCGTGCACACGACGACGTTGTGGACCGCCCCGGTGTTCTCGACCACGGCGAGGTGGTCGAGGCCGACCTCGACGTCGAGCTCCCGGACCGCCTCCGTCGCGTCGTCGAGCAGGCGCTCCTTGAACGCCGGGTCGCTCCACGCCCGGGCGACGACCCGGGCGCCGGTCAACGGCCCGACGTCCCGCTCGTACTTCGAGACCACCTCGTCGATGGCCTCGGTCGTGACCAGCCCCTTCTCGGTCAGCAGCGACTGCAGCGCCCGGGCCCGCGCCTCGGGGTCGCCAGCGTCGGGCTCGTCGGCCCCGTCGTGGGTATCGCTCACGGTGTCCTCCTCGACGGGGTTGACGGCGCTCGGGCCCTTAGCTCTGTTCGCTCCGGGGCCCGCTCGCTGCAGCCGGTCGCGCCACCGGCGGCGCTCCGGGTCCGCCACGCCCGCGAGCTCCCGGCCGGACCGTTCATCCCTCGACGGGCTCCAAGTACCGCTCCCAGAGGTCGACGTTCACGCGGTGGTCGGCGTCCGCGTCCTCGCCCCAGAGGTCGGCCGCGTCGAAGCTCACGGAGTAGAGCGGCTCGGCCTCCTCCTCGCCCCGGACGACCGCGTCGGGGACGACGTACGTCCCACGGACGGCGTCGACCGTCCCGCGGGCCCGCCGGACGTACCGCGGACACCGGGTGTGGCCCTCGGGGTGCATGCTGCGCACCCGGACGGGCTCGCCGGGGTCGAAGCGGGGTTCCTGGGGTTCGCGGTCGAACGCGGCGTCGGCGCGGAACCCGTCGCGGACGAGCGAGACGAGGTCCGGCACGTCCGCGGGCGGTTCGGGGAGGTCCGGGTCGGCCGGGTCCACCTCGGCCAGTCGCGCGTCGACGGCCCCCTCGTCGACGACACCCTTCTCCCGGAGGTTCCGCTCCATCGAGGCGAGCCACCGCTCGTAGTACGTGGCGTCCAGGTACTCGCCCGGCGGCATCCGTTCGATGCCGTACCGGCTCTCGTCGACGACGTAGACCTCCTGCATCCGGAGGAGGCGGACGAGCCCGAAGACCAGGCGCTCCCAGTCGGCGTGGAACGCGGCGTCGTCGGTCACGTCGACCGGGCCGTAGCCGTCCATCCCGCCCATGTCGTGAACGCCGTCGACCATCGCCGTCGGGTTCCGCCGCCGCGACCAAAACGGTTCCGTCGCCGGGGAGCCGACCGCACTGCCGCCGACACGCTCTTGACGCGGTCGACCGTTCGAGGCGTCGATGGGCGCCGACGCCGACCGGGTCGCCGACGCGCTCTGCGACCGGCTCGCCGACGCCCGCCCCCGGCTCGAGTGGGCCACCGAGGGGCGCGTCGGCGCCACGCCGGTCGACGTGGTCGGCCGCGCCGACGACGTGGCCGTGCTCGTCGAGCTCGAGTGGCGCCGGGCCGACCCCTCGGACAACGCGGCCAAGCTCTTCCGGCACCTCGACGACGGCGAGTTCGACGTCGACCGCGTCCTCGTCGTGCAGCTGTTCACCCGCTACTACGACCTCGCGTCGGGCGGCGTCAGCGCCAAGCGCCGGAACGCCGAGTTCGTCGGCGAGCGCGCCGCGGCCGCCCACGCCGAACTGACCTACCGGCCGCTCGCGCTCGACGTGTCGCCACCGAAACGGGGCGAGCCGCTCCCCGGGGGCTGGCGGGCGGCCGTCGACGCCGCGGCCGACGAGATCGCCGGACTGGTGTAGCCGCCGGCCGTCGTCTCGCGTGGTCCCGTGCCGCTGACGAGTCCCGACCAGCCCAGCCGCGTCGCGTCGCTACCAGCCCAGCTCAACGAGCCCGTCGTCCAGCAGGTCCGCCAGCACCGTCCGGGCGTGGCCGTCCGGTCGCACGCGCTCGTAGACCCGCTCGACCTCGCCGTCGGCGAGCACGAACGTCGTGCGCTCGGCGCGGCCGTTCTCGACCGGGACGTCGAAGGCCGCGGCGAGCCCGACGTCCGGGTCGGCCAGCAGCGGGAAGCCCAGCCCGCAGTCGTCCGCGAACGCGGCGTGGGACGCGACGTCGTCGGTCGAGACGCCGTAGAGCTCGACGCCGGCTTCGGCGTAGCTCTCCCGCTCGGCCTCGAACTGTCGGGCCTCCGTCTCGCAGCCCGGGCTGCCGTCCCGCGGGTAGAAGAAGAGCACCGTCGGTGCCTCGAAGTCGGGCTCGACCGCCGCCTCCCGCTGGTCGGTCGCACCGACGGCCGGGGCCGGGTCGCCCGGCGAGAGCGGCACGGTCAGTCGATGTCGATGCGGGTGCCGCCGTCGGCCTCCAGCTTGGGGAGCTCGACGGTCAGCACGCCGCGCTCGTATCGGGCCTCGACGCCGTCCTCGTCGACGGCCTCCGGCAGCGAGACGGTCCGGCTGACCGACTCGCTCCGGCGCTCCCGGCGGAGGTAGTCGGCGTCCTCCTCGGTCGTCTCGGTCTCTCGCGACGCGGCGAGCCGGAGCGTGCCGGCCGCCAGGCGGACGTCGATGTCCTCCCGGTCGTAGCCGGGCAGGTCGGCGGCGACCACGTAGCGGTCGCCGTGGTCGGCGACGTCCACGTCCACGCCGTCGCCGGTGGGCCACTGGCCGGCGTCGAACTCGTGGCCCATTCGCTCGAACAGTGCCTCTATCTCCTCGAACGGGTTGCGTCGGCCGAAGGGCATTGCCACCCGGCAGTACGGGCTCGGCGGGTGTAAAGGGACCGGGCGGGCGTCGGCGGCCTCTCCCGCTCAGACGACGTGGCTCGTGTCGTACGAGCCCAGCCGCTTGACCCAGCCGTCCCCGGCGACGATCTCCTCGACGGCCGCGAGGGCCGCCTTCGAGCGGTCCTCGTACAGGCCGGCGGCGAAGTCGACGTGGAAGAGGTAGTCGCCGAGCCGGGTGCCGCTCGGCCTGGATTCGATGCGCGTGAGGTTGATGTCGCGGTCGGCGAACGCCTCGAGGAGCTCGAGCAGGAGCCCGGCGTAGTCCACGGCCGGGTAGACGATGACCGAGGTCTTCCCGCCGGCCTCGCTGCGCTCCGCGACCGGGGCGACGACGACGAACCGGGTCGCGTTCGAGGAGCGGTCCTGGACGTCCTCGGCGAGCACCCGGATGCCGTCGCCGGCGTTGTCGGGGTGGCCGATGGCAGCGACGTCGGCGTCCTCGCGGGCCCGCTCGACGCCGCGGGCGGTGCTCGCGACGGCCTCGAGCCGGGCGTCGGGGTGGTGCTCCTCGAGGAAGGCCCGGCACTGCGCCAGCGCCTGCGAGTGGCTGGCGACGACCTCGAACGCCTCCGACTGGGCGAGCAGCGCGTGCCGGATGGGCGAGACGACCTCCCGGACGACCGCGACGTCGTACCCCGCCAGCGCGTCGAGGCTCTCCGTGACGCTGCCCTCGATGCTGTTCTCGACGGGGATGACGCCGCGCTCGACGTCGCCGTCGGCGACGGCCTCGACGATGCCCGTCACCGACTCCCGGAACGACACCTCGTCGGCGACCGACCGCGCCGCCCGGTGGGAGTAGGTGCCGGCGGGGCCCAGCGTCACGGCGTGCATGCCAGGGACCATTCGGCCGGCCGGTAAAAG
>CAZVOR010000082.1:0-9341 GCA_964628745.1 uncultured Halobacteriales archaeon | reverse complement strand
CTCGTCGCTCAGGTGGTCGATCTTGGAGACCGTCTCGGCAAGGGACATCGCACTCGCACCTGACGGCGCCCGCAGCGTTAACGGCAGGGCCTGCAGTTGCGGGCCCGTGCGTGCGGTCGAGGGCGCTCGCTGACGAGCGGAAGGGGGGGTGGTGCGACCGGACGTGGTCGGCCGCTCGTCCGCGGGTTCGATACACGGCGGCAGCTGCCGGTTCGACGCCCGACTGGCGGTGCGGCGAGCCTCCGGCACCGGACGGCGAGGGGTCGAGCGACGTGGCCGCCGGCCTCCCATCGCGTCTCGCGTCCGTCGAACGACGGCTCATCCGTGATCCGCCGGTAGGGCCTCCTCAGAGCGGGCCGGACCCACAAACCACCGAGCGGGGCTGCAATCGCGAGCGGGAGGAGATGCGCACTGGATGCAACGGGCGACTGCCCGATCCTTGCCACCGGGTCGAAACCGGCCGCATCGGTATCGTTTCCCTACAGGATGGCGTAAGGGTATATACCCGGGGCGCAATCGTCGCGGCGGAATGAGTGGCGATCGCCAGGAGGTGCACTGTCTTCACGTCGATGACGAGGCGGGCTTTGCGGAGATGGCGGCCGAGTTCCTGGCTCGCGCCGACGAACGCATCGTCGTCGATACGGCCGGTAGCGCCAGCGATGGCCTCGACCGGTTGGCCGGGAACGGGTACGACTGCGTGATCTCGGACTACGACATGCCGGGACAGAACGGCATCGAGTTCCTCGAGACGGTCCGCGACCGCGACCCGGACCTCCCGTTCATCCTCTACACCGGCAAGGGCTCCGAGGAGGTCGCCAGCGAGGCGATCGCCGCCGGCGTCACCGATTACCTCCAGAAGGAGGGTGGAACCGATCAGTACGCGGTGCTGGCGAACCGGGCCCGGAACGCGGTCGAGAAGCACCGCGCCGAGCGGGACGCCGAACAGACCCGGAACCGGATGCTGGCCATCACCGAGAACTCGGAAGATACGATCCTCACGATCGACGCGACGAGCCGAATCCAGTTCGTCAACGCCGCCGTCGAGCAGTTGCTCGGGTATCCACCGTCGGAACTCGTGGGGCAGTCGCTGACGACCCTGATGCCGCCCCGACACCACGACGATCACGCCGCCGGCGTGGAACGCTATCTGGAGACGGGCGACCGGACCATCAACTGGCGGGCGACGGAGTTCAAGGCGCTCCATCGGGACGGACACGAGGTGGCGGTCTCGATATCGTTCGGGGAGTTCGAGGAGGACGGCGAACGGCGCTTCGTCGGCATCCTCCGCGACGTCACGGAACGGAAACAGCTCCAGACCGAACTGGAGCAGTCGCTGACCCGATACCAGACGCTCGTCGAGCAGGACCTCGCCGGCATCTACCTCCTCCGGGACGACCGATTCGAGTACGTCAATCAGAAGTTCTGCGACATCACGGGCTACGAGGAGTCGGAGTTCGCGTCGATGGTCGTCATGGACATCATCGCCCCCGAGTCCCGGGAGGAGGTCCGGGAGAACATCGATCGGCGACTGGGAGGCGAGATCGACGAGGTCGAGTACGAGTTGACGATGCGCCGGAAGGACGGCGAGCTCCGGGCGGTCCGAGCGCACGGCAGCCGGATCGAGCTCGACGATGGCCCGGCCATCCTCGGCTCGATCGTCGACGTCACCGACCAGTTCGAGCTCCGGGAGGAACTGGAACACGAGCACGGGCTGCTCGAACGGCTCCTGGAGACCAGCCCCGTCGGGATCACGATCCTCACCCCCGACGGGCGCATCGAGCGGGCGAACAGCCACGCCGAACGCGTGCTCGGGCTGACCAAGTCGGAGATCCTCGACCGAAGCTACGACGACCCGGACTGGCAGATCGTCGATGCGGACGGCGAGCCGATCGACTCCGGGGACCTTCCCTTCGCGCGGGTGGTGGAGACGGGCGAACCGGTCTTCGGCTACGAGCACGGCATCGGCCAGGCAGACGGCGGCGAACGGTGGCTCTCGGTCAATGCCGTCCCGTTGCGGACGGAACGCGGCGAGATCGAGCGCGTCGTCGCCGTGACCATCGACATCTCCGAACAGCGGGAGTTCGCGATGCAACTGCAGGAGCAGAACGAGCGGCTGGAGGCGTTCGCCAGCATGGCCTCACACGACCTCCGGAACCCGCTGAGCGTCGCCGAAGGCAGCCTGAAGTTGGCCCGCGAGGAGTGCGAAAGCGAGCGGCTCGACGAGGTCGCCGCCGCGCACGAGCGCATGGGTGGCCTCATCGACGACCTGTTGCGGATGGCGCGCGAGGGCCAGACGGTCGCCGAACGGAAGCGCGTCGACCTGGCCGAAGCCGTCGAGGCCAGCTGGAACAACGTCGAGACGGCACACGCGACGCTCGTCACGGAGACGAACGCCGTGATCCAGGCCGATGAAGGTCGGATGCTCCAGCTCTTCGAGAACCTGCTTCGGAACGCCCTCGAACACGGCCGCGACGACGTGACGGTGACGGTCGGTGACCTCCCGGACGGCTTTTACCTCGAGGACGACGGTCCCGGCATCACCGAAGACAGGCGAGACGAAATCTTCGAGGCGGGCGCCTCGACGCGGTTGGAGGGGACCGGCTACGGGCTGACGATCGTCGAACGGGTCGCCGACGCGCACGGCTGGTCGGTGGCCGTCACTGACGGCTCGGCCGGTGGCGCTCGGTTCGAGTTTACGGGCGTCGGAAGCGGCTGATCGCCACGGCGCCGGGGGGACACCGACGGACTCGCCACCACGCTCGGGCTGCACGTCCTCGGCGAGATCAGCCCCGGTGAGGCGACCGGGCGGGTCGGGGTCGCCCGCTGGAAGATGCAGGAGCTCCTGAAGGAACACGGCGTCGAGCCGCGGCTGGACCCCAGCGATATGGCGGCCGCGGCGGTGGCAGTCGAGACCATCCGCGACGCCGAACGAGCGCCGGAGTGCCGTCGCGGCCGACGTGGCTCGACGCGACGGTCCGCTCGAACGTCGCGCACCTCGCTCGGGTAGCGTCGCTTCGAACCTGCCCCCGGCCGCTCGCCGTGCCCGCGGGACGGGACGAGTTCGACGACGGAAAACGGGCGCTCGTCGACCGGCTTCGGGCGGACCAGCAGCTCAGTCGGGGAAGGGACGGCCTTCCGCCCGGTCCCGTGGGCCCGCCGACTATCCGGGCCGCTCGTACCGGTTCCGGAGGAGGATCGCCACCGCGTTCAGGCCCAGCATGACCAGCAGCAGCGCGAGGACGCCGGCCGAGAGCACGCCGGTCCGGAACTCGGCGATGAACTCGCCGGCCCACGCGAAGATCTGCATCGGCATCGCGGTGGCCGACCCGCCGAGCGACGTCGGGGGACTGTAGACGGTGGTCGCCGCGCCGACCATGATCAGCGGCGCCGTCTCGCCGATCGCGCGACCGAGCGAGAGGATCGTCCCGGTGAGGATGCCCGGCAGCGCCTCCGGGAGGACGACGGTCCGGAGCGTCTGCCAGTCGCTCGCCCCCATCGCGTAGCTCGCCATCCGGCGGTCGTCGGGGACCGCCCGGATCGCCTCCTGGGCCGAGATGACGGTGATGGGCATGACGAGGAGTCCGACCGTCAGGCCGGCCGTCGTGACGGCCCCGACGCCGAGCTGGAGCGTCCGCGCGATGATCGCCAGCCCGAGCAGGCCGTAGACGACCGACGGCACGCCCGCGAGGTTGGCGACGTTGACCTGGATCAGCCGGACACCGCGCCCGCGCCACCCCGCGCTCGGCGCGTACTCCTCGAGGTAGATGGCGGCGCCGACGCTGACGGGGAACGCGAACACCGACATCACGATCATCAGGAAAAAGGAGCCGACGATCGCCGGGTAGAGGCCGGCCTCCTCGGGGAACCGCGAGTGCGGGCTGGTCAGGAACTGCCAGTCCAGCCACGGCTCCGGCGGGGCGAACCCCGCGGCGGTCGCGACGTGGACCCCGAGCGCGACGCCGGCGACGACGGCGAACGGCGCGCCGAGCCCGAGCACGCCCGTGTCGTCACGCAGCCGCCGCCAGGTCAGGACGCCCGCGGGGAACCCGAGGCAGATCGCGAAGACCTGGACCAGCCCCGGATCGAGGGGCGCCGGAGCGGGGACGGTCAGCGGGACGACGAGCCCCGCGATCGCGACGGCTCCGGCCGCGGCCGTGGCGCGACGCGGACCGCCGGCCGATCGAGCGGCGAACCCGCAGCTCGCGGCGAGCGGCAGGACGATCGTCGCGTAGTAGATGAGCCAGGGTTCCGCCAGCGCGGCGATCCGCGTCAGCCGGGGAAGCGCGACCGTCGCCGCGGCCGCCCCGACGACGAACGTCGTGGCGGCGAGCGGGACGCGGCGTCGTCGGGAACCCACCGCGGCGAACACCGCCCCCGCAGGCAGGATCGCCGCGACCGCGTAGGCGAACCAGACGTAGGGAGTGACGATGAGCAGGAACACGACCGCGAACGCGCCGACCAGGCCCCCGCCGAGCAGCGCCGCGGTCATCGAGACGGCCGCCCCCCTGACCGCCGGATGTCGCCGGACGGCCTGCCCGACCAGGGCCGTCGACCCGGCCGAGGCGACCAGGACGACGAGGAGCCACTCGGCGTCGGCCGCGCCGAACCCGAGGGCGTCCCAGGTGACGATGCCGAGCAGCGCTGACAGGGCCACCAGCCCGACCGTCGTCGCCCCGAGGCAGGCGACCCGGAACGCGCTGCCCTTGAGCACCTGCCACCGGTTCGCGTACGAAAACTCGCCCGCGGCCGCCATCTAGTACGCCTCCCGGTAGCGGCTCGAGATGTACTCGGCCGCGAGGTTCATCGTGAACGTCATGACGAACAGGAGCAGCCCGAGCGCGAACATCGAGTCGTACGCCGGCGTGTCGCCGGCGATGTCCGACTGGGCGACGTTGATCATCGCGGCCGTGAGCGTCTCGATGGACTGCAGCAGGTTCTGCTCGAGGTTCGGGAAGAACGGCATCTTGGGGCTCTGGCCCGCGGCGAGCGTCACGGCCATCGTCTCGCCGATCGCCCGCGAGATGGCGAGGACGTACGACGAGAAGACGCCCGACAGCGCGGCGGGGACGACGACCCGCGTCGACACCTGGAACTTCGTCGACCCGAGGCCGAACGCCGCCGCGCGGAGCGAGTCGGGGACGGCGGAGAGGGCGTCCTCGCTGATCGACGAGACCATCGGGATGATCATGACCCCGACGACGATGGCCGCCGAGAGCGCGTTGAACGTGCGAAGCGGGACGAAGTTCCGGAGGAACGGCGTGATGTAGAACAGCGCGAAGTAGCCGTAGACGATGGTCGGCACGCCCGCGAGGACCTCCAGCGTCGGCTTGAACACCGCCCGCGTCCGGGCGCTGGCGTACTCCGACAGGTAGATCGCCGCGCCGAGGCCGACCGGCAGCGCGATGACGGCGGCGCCGATCGTGACGATCAGCGTCCCGCTGACCAGCGGGAGGACGCCGAAGTCGTACGGCCGGATGGTCGGGGCCCAGTTCGTCCCGGTCAGGAAGCCGAGGACGTTCACCTGGTCGGAGGCGAAGAACGTCGTCGCGCCGTTCACGAGCGTGTAGATGATCCCGACGGTGACGAGGACGGTCAGGACGCCACAGGCGGCGAACACGTAGCGGACCCCGGCGTCGAGCTGCGCCTCGCCCGCCTCGCGGCGGGTGATGTCGTGGGCCGGTTCCGTCGATTTCATCGGATAGCGCTCGTGCGGTCTCGGGCGGTTCGTCGGGGTCGCACGGCAGGCGCTAGGCGTACTCCTCGACCGTGTCGAGGTTCGCCTGGACCGCCTGGTCGTTCATGGCGACGTAGCCGATCTCCTCGGAGATGACCTGCCGGTCCCCGGTCAGCTCGATGGCGAACCGCATGAACTCACGGAGCGCCTCCTTCTCGGCGAGCCGGTCGCTGTTGACGTACCAGAAGATCGGGCGAGCGAGCGGGTAGGTGCCCTCGGAGGCGGCCTCGAGGCTCGGGGACGTGCAGCCGTCGCCGGCGTCCACGGCGATCGCCTTGATCCCCTCCGGGTTATTGTCGTAGTAGGCGTACGGCAGGTAGCCGAACGCGTACGGATTGCCGGCGATGCCCTCGGCGATGAGGTCGTCCTCCTCGGTGCCCTCGAAGTCCTGCCGGATGGTCCGGAGCTCGCCGACGACCTCCTCGGTCCAGTAGTCGAACGTCCCGGAGGTGCTGGCCGGGCCGTAGAGGTCGAACGGCTCGTCGGGCCAGTCGGGGTTGACGTCGGACCACAACTCGTTCTCCATGTCGGGGTGCCAGATCTGCTGGAGCTCGTCCATCGTCATGCAGTCGACCCAGCCGGCGTCCGGGTTCGCCGCCACGGTCAGCGCGTCGCCCGCACACTGGATCTCGATGGGCTCGAAGCCCGTCTCCCGGGCCCACTCGACCTCCTCGTCGAGGATCGGACGCGATGCCCCGTTGATGTCGGAATCGCCGTCGAGGAAGAAGTTCTCGAAGCCGCCCGTCGAGCCGTCCCGGGAGATCGAGAACTCCACCTGGTCGCTGACCTGCGCTCTGAACTCCTCGCTGGCGGCCACCGAGACGGGGTAGACGGTGCTGCTCCCCGAGATCCGGATGCTGCCGGTGAGGGCTTGACCACCCCCCGCATCGCCATCGCCACCGTCACCGTTCCCACCGCCGCCGTCCGCAACGTTACCCGGGTCGTCGGCACAACCAGCGAGGGCGTACATCCCCATCCCCCCGGTCGCCAGGAGGAAGTCACGACGCGATGCGACGGCCAGACGCGTTCGGCCTTGCGCCATCGACCGGACGTCGGCGGGTGTCGGTAAAGCCTATTTATAATATCGGTCTATCTATATATTTTCCACTCCCATACCGGTCATTGTCCACAATAGCCCTATGGAGACGAGGCGATCGTGGAACGAGGAACACCTGTGTTACCCGCCTGATGCGCCGATTCGTCCATATCGCCGTTGCTATCTTGGATAGCGGTCAGCTCGATATCGTCTGCCCACCGGCCGATGATTCTCGGCCGTCTCGATTTGACAAATCGCGTCCTGTCTCCGACGGAATCTCTCGCCGATTTGACCGGCGCATCGTCGTCGAGCAGGAGATGACCAGAGGCGTTCGAGCACTGCTCGGCGCTCCAGTTGAATCGGACACGCGAGTTCGTCGACGACCGGTTCGAACGGGCCCCGGCACGGGCCGGAAGCCCCGCGCGTCGGCCGTCGTCACCTTCCGCTCTCCTGCCGTCGCCGCGCCACCCCAAACAGATAGGTACAACCCTTAAAAGCCCGCGAGAAGTCTTCCACCGTAATGAGTCACCCAGCAGCACGCGGAGAGCTGTGGGAGGTGCTCGATTCGGCGGGGGAGGACGGGGCGACCCGGCAGCGCCCGGGACTCCGCGCGCCGGTGGAATCCGCCGACGAGCACCGTCACGACAACGACCATTTCGCGCTCATCTACGAGGACCGGGACGAGCAGTTCGCCGCCGCCGTCCCGTTCGTCCGCCAGGGGCTCGAACGCGGCGAGCGGTGTCTGTACATCGCGGACGACAACTCCGAGGAGGCGGTCCTCGAGGCGATGCGGGCCGGCGGCATCGACGTGGACGACGCCCTGGAGTCGGGGGCGCTCTCGGTGCACACGGCGGCGGACACGTACCGCCGGACCGGCGAGTTCGACCGGGACGCGATGGTGGCGTTCTGGGAACGGTCCCTACGGGAGGCCGACGACGACGGCTACGCGGGGATCCGGGCCGCCGCCGAGATGACCTGGTCCCTGGACGGCGACGTGAGCCTGGACCGGCTGGCCGAGTACGAGGCGGTCCTCAACGACGTCTTCGAGAACGAGGACTACGCCGTCCTCTGCCAGTACGACCGCGACCGGTTCCCGGCCGACGTCCTCCGCGATGTCGTCCGCACCCACCCGCTCGTCGTCCACGACGGGGCGGTGAACCCCAACGGCTTCTACACCCCGCCCGAGGCGTTCCTCGGCCCCGACCGGCGGGCGCACGAGGTCGACCAGCTGCTCGAGACGCTGGACGAGCGGACCGAGACGCGGCGGGCGCTCAGGCGGCGGGAGGAGCACGTCCAGGGCGTCTTCGAGAGCAGCCACGACGCCATCTTCGTCATCGACCCCGACGCGGACGAGCTCCTCGACGCGAACCCGGCCGCCGCCGAGATGCTGGGCTACTCCCGCGAGGAGCTGCTCCGGCGCCGGCCCTCCGAGCTCCACCCCGACGAGCTCGACCGGTTCCGGGCGTTCACGAGCGGTGTGCTCGAGGACGGCACCGGCTGGACGGACGAGCTCACCTGCCGGACCAGCGACGGGGACCGGATCCCGGCGGAGATCTCGGCCTCGGCCATCGAGCGCGACGGCCGACCGGCCATGCTCGCGTCGGTCCGCGACATCAGCGAGCGCAAGGCGCGCGAGCGCTCCCAGCGGCAGCTGTACGAGATCGGGGCCGACGCCGACCGGCCGTTCGACGAGAAGCTCGACGCCGTCATCGAGCTGGGCTGCGAGCGGTTCGGGACGCCGTTCGGCGGGCTGGCGCGCGTCGACGCCGGGGCCGACACGTTCGAGGTCGAGGTCATCAACCGGGCGCACGACCACCTCGTCCCCGGCGAGCAGTACCCGCTGTCGGAGACCTACTGCCGGGCGGTCACGGAGGACGGCGAGACCGCCGCCATCACCGACCCGGTCGACGCGGGGTTCGAGGGCAAGCTCTGCTACGACCGGTTCGGCGTCCAGGCCTACCTCGGGACGCTCGTCGAGCTCGACGGCGGCCCCGACCGGACGCTGTTCTTCCTCTCGGACGAGCCCCGCGAGGAGGCGTTCTCGGCGGCCGACCAGACGTTCCTCCACCTCATGGGCCAGTGGGTGCAGTACGAGCTCGAGCGCCGCGAGCGCGAGCGGGAGCTCCGCGAGCGCACGGAGCACCTGAGCACGCTCATCGAGACCGCCCCCGACTGCATCAAGACCATCGCCGCGGACGGCACCGTGCTCGGGATGAACCCCGCCGGGCTGGAGCTGGGGGAGGTCGACGCCGAGTCGGACGTGCTCGGCGAGTGCGTCTTCGACTTCATCGCCCCCGAGGACCGCGAGCGGTACCGCGAGTTCACCGAACGCGTCTGTCGGGGGGCGCACGACACCCTCGAGTTCGACATCATCGGGCTGGAGGGCACGCGCCGCCACCTGGAATCGCACGGGGCGCCGCTCCATCGGCCCGACGGGTCGACCATCAAGGTGGCGGTGACGCGCGACGTCACCGAGCAGATCGAGCGCGAACGCGAGCTCGAACGGGCGCTCGACCTGTTCGAGAGGACCGAGCGCATCGCGGACGTCGGCGGCTGGGAGATCGATGCGGA
>CAZVOR010000081.1:0-9360 GCA_964628745.1 uncultured Halobacteriales archaeon | reverse complement strand
CGGCCAGCTCCAGCTTGATGGTCTCGTCGAGCGACCGGCCGCCGCGGAACTTCGGCACGGCCAGGCGGGTCTCGACCTCGGCGCCGTCGTAGACGACCCGCAGGTCGAAGACGACGTCCGCCATGTGCTTGGTCATCGAGCGGGCCGCCGGCTCGCCATCCCCGGAGATGCAGTGGAGCATGGCGACCGAGCCCGTGTTCTGCATGTGGTTCTGGAGCTCGTTCAGGAACTTCTGGTACCGCGAGTCCTCGCCGCGCTCGAGCGTGTCGAGCGGATCGATGATGAGGTTCGCCGACTCGTCGACGTTCCGGAACAGCTGACGGGCGTGGTCGATGGGGGCATCGCCCGGGACGTACTCGATGACGGGGTCTCCCGTCGGCGCCTGGACGCGCTCGAAGGCGTCCTGGACCGAGCCCTCGGTCCGCGCGGTCGTGAGGTAAAGCGAGTCCCGCTCGCTGGTCATCTCCATCAGCAGGAGCTCGCTCTGGCTGGCCGGCGGGGCGAGGTAGGCGACCACGCTCCCGGGCAGGAGGCCGCCCTCGAGCTCGCGGTCGAGGGCCTCGACGCCGGTGGGCAGCCGCGCTTCGCCGAAGATGCCGGACACTCCCCCGCGTTGGACCTTGGCTGACGTAAGCGTATCGCCGGTGTCTGACAGGCGTCGTACGCTTGCCCGGGGCCACCAGCGGGCGGTCCGTTCGGGTGCGGGGTTCGGAGACGTTACGAATAGTTCAAGGGACCGGGCCGTGCGATGACCACTGATGCGCCAGCAGCTCATCTCCACCCGGGATCTCCCCCGGGCGGAGATCGAGGCGGTGCTCGACCGCGCCGCCGAGATGGACGCCGACCTCGGGGCCCACCACGGCAGCCACGGCGGGGCGCTCCTCGGCTTGCTCTTCTACGAGCCGAGCACCCGCACCCGGCTGTCGTTCGAGGCGGCCATCAACCGGCTCGGCGGCGACACCGTGAACCTCGGCTCCGTCGAGGCCTCGAGCGTCGCCAAGGGCGAGTCGCTGGCCGACACCGCGCGGACCGTCGCGGGCTACGTCGACGCCCTCGTCCTCCGGCACCCCCGGGAGGGCGCCGCCACGATGGCCGGCGAGTTCGTCGACGTGCCGCTCATCAACGCGGGCGACGGCGCCGGCCAGCACCCCTCCCAGACGCTGCTGGACCTGTACACCATCCGCGAGCACGCCGGCCTCGACGACCTGTCCATCGGCATCATGGGCGACCTGAAGTACGGCCGGACGGTCCACTCGCTCGCCGGGGCGCTGACCCGGTTCGACGCCAGCCAGCACTTCGTCAGCCCGCCGAGCCTCGCGCTGCCCGACTCCGTGCGGTACGACCTCGACCGGGCGGGCGCCGAGATACACCAGCACACCGCGCTCGAGGGCGTCCTCGACGAGCTGGACGTGCTCTACGTGACGCGGATCCAGCGCGAGCGCTTCCCCGACGAGGACGAGTACCGCGCCGTCGCGGGCGAGTATCGCATCGACGCCGAGACGCTGGCCCGCGGGCCCGCACGCCTGAAGGTGATGCACCCGCTGCCCCGGGTCGACGAGATCGCCCCCGACGTCGACGGGACCGACCACGCCGTCTACTTCGAGCAGGCCAGAAGCGGCGTGCCGGTGCGGATGGCCCTCCTGGACCGCATGCTATGACAGACCGCGAGCTCCACGTCGCCAAGATCGAACGCGGCACCGTCATCGACCACGTCGCGGCCGGGCAGGCGCTCAACGTGCTCTCCCTGCTCGGCATCGACGGCTCGGGCGGCGAGGCCGTCAGCGTCGCGATGAACGTCCCGTCGGAGCGCCTCGGCCGGAAGGACGTGGTGAAGGTCGAGCACCGCGAGCTCAGCCAGGACGAGCTCGACGTGCTGTCGCTCATCGCGCCGGCGGCGACCGTCAACATCATCCGCGACTACGAGGTGGTCGCGAAGGACGTCGTCGACCGCCCCGAGCGCGTCGTCGGCGTGCTCGAGTGCCCGAACAGCGCGTGCATCACGAACACCGACGAGCCCGTCGCCACCCGCTTTTCCGTGCTCGAGGACGGCGTGCGCTGCGAGTACTGCGGCACCATCGTCCGCGACGCCATCGCCGGCCACCTCGCCACCTGACCGCGAAGCCGGACGCCGCTCTCGGAAGCCGGACGCAGCGCTCGCGGAGACGAACGCACCTCCCGGGAGACGAACACCCTTGTGGGAGGCCCCCATACGCCGCGCATGGCCACGGAGCCGACCGCCGTCGACCGACCCCCCGGGCCCGACGGCTGGCCCCTCATCGGGACGACCCGCGAGTTCGCCAGCGACCGCCTCGGCTTCGTCACCCGGCTGGCGAGGACGTACGGCGACGTCGTCCGGACGCCGATGGCCGGCGACGACTTCTACGCGCTGTTCCACCCCGACCACGTCCGGCACGTCCTCGTCGACAACAACGGGAACTACGTCAAGGGCGAGTTCTTCCAGCGCCAGCTCGACTTCCTGGGCACGGGCGTCCTGAACGCCGAGGGCGAGGCGTGGCGTCGGCAGCGACACGCGGTCGAGCCGGCGTTCCACCCCGACCGCATCGCCGGCTACGCCGAGTTCATGACGACCTACTCGGAGCGGTCGGTCGAGAGCTGGGCGGCCGACGAGGTCCGGAACGTCCACGCGGACATGATGCGCCTGACGCTGGAGATCGTCGCGAAGGCGCTGTTCGACGTCGACCTCCGGACGGTCCAGGCCGACGTCGGGCGGGCGCTCGAGACCATCATGGCCGGGACGCGCCGCCGGACGGGCCGCATCGTGGACGTCCCGGACTGGGTGCCCACGCCCACGAACCGCGCGCTGGACCGGGCCCAGCGGCGGCTCGACGCCATCGTCGACGACATCATCGACCAGCGCCGGGCGGCCGAGGACGCCGGCGACGTCGTCTCGAGCCTGCTGCAGTCGACGGGACCGGACGGGGCGTCGATGACCGACGAGCAGATCCGCGACGAGGTGATGACCCTGCTGCTCGCCGGCCACGAGACGACCGCCCAGTCGCTGACCTACACCTGGTACCTGCTCGCCCACCACCCCGAGGTGGAGGCGACGCTGCTCGAGGAGCTCGAGACCGTGCTCGGCGGCGACCCGCCGACCGTCGACGACGTGTCCGACCTCGAGTACACCGAGCGGGTGGTGCGGGAGTCGATGCGGCTGTACCCGCCGGTCTGGGCCATCCTCCGCGAGCCCGTCGAGGACGACGTGGTCGGGGGCTACCGGCTGCCGGCGGGCGAGACGGTCGGAATCTACCAGTGGGTCATCCACCGGGACCCCCGCTTCTTCGACGACCCGCTGGCGTTCGACCCGGACCGGTGGACCGACGAATTCCGCGAGTCGCTGCACCCGTTCGCCTACTTCCCGTTCAGCGCCGGGCCGCGGCGCTGCCTCGGCGACCGGTTCGCCATGCTCGAGGCGAAGCTGGTCGTCGCGACCGTCCTCCAGCGCGCCCACTTCGAGGCGGTCCCGGGCGAGGAGCTGGAGCTGGCGCCGTCGATCACGCTCCGCCCGGCCGACGGCTTGCGGATGCGCGTGCGGAAGCGGTAGCCTGCCCCGTTTCCCCCGTTCGGAGTGTTGAGACAGTCAGGATGGGATTTGAACCACGCCCAGACGTTCCAGCTCGCCTCGCTGCGCTCGGCTCGCGGGCTGCGACTGGTCTGATTCAAATCCCACCGTTCCCGCTTCACTCCTCGCGTCCGCTCGTCACAGAAGCGGTGGGGATGGGAGTTGAACCGGAGGAAGACATTCCGGGGTGCTCGCTTCGCTGCGCTCCCGGGCTGTGACTTCCAGGGCTCAAATCCCACCGCACCGTTTCACCCCGGCACGACGTGGCGAGCGCACGCCGCGCTCGCCGGGAGGTGCCTTCGATAAACGGTGGGGATGGGATTTGAACCCATGAGGCCTTCCGGCCACCTGCTCTCAAGGCAGGCGCGTTGGTCCGCTCCGCCACCCCACCGCGGCCGGACGTTGCCGGGGACGGGGCTTAAGCCCTGTCGCTCGGCGCGTCCGAATCCGCCGGCCGGCGGGGATCAGGCCCCGTCGGTCGAACCGACGACGACCCGGCGTCCGTCCCCCTCGGCGACCACGCGCAGGCCCAGCGACTCGATGGCCGCCGCGGTGTGCCGGGGGACGAGCCGGCCCGCGGCGCGCCGGGCCTCGACCAGCGCGACCAGGGAGGCCAGCCCCCCGGGGCCGTCGACGCGGGGGTGCATCGGCAGGAAGTCCACGTCGTGCCCGGCGTCGACCGCCCGGTCCACCACCGTGCGGAGCTCGGGCGGCGTCCACGCGCCCTCGAAGTCGATTGGCTCGGTCAGCCCGAGGTAGGCCACCCGACCGCCCGGCGCCGGCCCCACCACGGCCTCGCTGCGGCGCAGCTTCATCGCGGCGCTGTCGAGCGCGGTGCGGGAGAGCGTCGGGGCCCGGCCGTCGAGCACCGCCACGGAGTCGGCGTCCTCCTCGCGCAGGAGGTGCGCGACCGCGTTGCCGGCCCGCGCGGCGAACGAGTCGCCGACCTGCACCTCGAACCGGACGTCGTCCGGGTCCGAGAGCGCCCCCTCGAGCAGCTCGCGGAGCTCGGCCTCGGGGCCGGCACGGTTCGCCGCCGGCAGCTGGGCCGCCGGCGGGTAGTTGACGAGCAGGTCGCCGCCGCTTTCCGTGGCCGCCACGGCGGCGTCCCGGACCATCGCGCCGGCGAGCGTCGCGGCCGCGTCGTCGTCGAGCGGGCCGGCATCGACGAGCCCGGGGAGCGCCAGGCCCGGCCGCGGCGGGTCGACGAGCAGCGCGTGGACGGTCACGTCCGCACCACCGCCTCACCCGGCCGGCAGCGACCCTGCGGCGCGTTCGCTCGCATGGGGCCGCTCCGTCGCCCCGCCGTATAGGGTCGCCGATGTCCCGCGCCGCGACGCCACCGTTATGCCCGCGGGCCGACTGCAACCCGGCATGACGGTCGTCGTGGACATCAGCTGCCCCGAGTGCGGCGAGACGAAGTCGGTCAGGAAGGTCGGCCTCGGCCGGTACGAGTGCGGGGCGTGCGGGGCGGCCTTCGACGAGACGGCCATCGGCGCGTAGCGGGCGGCGAACGGCGACCCCGACGGCGGGCCACCCGCTGGTTTGAAGCCGGCGCGGGCCGAGCGGCCGACATGAACCGGCTCGGGGTGGCCGCCATCCTCTCCCTGTTCGTCGTGGCAACCGTCGCCGGCGGCGCGGCCGTCCGGCTCGCCGTCGCCGCCGGCGAGGCCCGGATCGCCGTGGCGCTCGCGTTCCTCGCCGGGGTCCTGCTGGTGGCCGCCGTCGGCGGCGCGCGCGACCGCCGCTGGCGGCGGAACCCGTACTGGTGAACGGGCCGGCCGTGCCGACCACAGCGGCCTTGTGACCCCCCGACGAAGCCGCCGACATGCCGGACGGACCCGGGAACCGGACCGAGACGTGGAGCCTCGCCGTCGTCTTCGGGCTGGCGGCCGTGCCGTGGACGTACGGGTTCGTGGCCGGCCTCGACCTCCCGCTGTGGCCCTCGTTCGTCGCGGCCGCGACGTACTACGCCGCCGGCGGCGGCCTCGACGGCCTGCGCAGCGGGGCCGCGGGCAACGTGGCGGGCGTCGCGTACGCGGCGGCCACCCTCGCCGTCGTCGACGGGCTGCTCGGCGGCGGGACCGTGGCGCTCAGCGTCGTCGTCGGCGGGTTCATGCTCCTCGCCAGCCTCCACGCGCTCGTCCCGCTGCTCTCGTTCGCACCGGCCGCGTTCCTCGGTTACGCGACCCTCTTCGGCGTACATGCGGCCGGCTCGGCCGCCGCGCTGACGGGGCTGCCGGGCGAGGCGCTGGCCGCCGCGTCGGCGATGCTCGTCGGGGCGGGCCTCGGCTACGCGACCGACGCGCTCGCCGCGCGGCTCGCCACGGCGTCGTCGACGGTCGGCACGGAGACGGCCTGACGGCGTCCCCGGCCGGCGTCACTCCTTCGGCGTCGCCCGCGTGTCGGACTCGTCGGGGTCGTCCCGCGGGCTCCGCGGGTGGTAGTCCGTGTCGTACTCGCCGAGGTCGCCGTCGAGCCGGTCCGGGTTGAGCCGGCCGGCCAGCAGCATGAAGTCGACGAGCGTCAGCGCGAGCATGGCCTCGACGACCGGTACGCCCCGGGGCGGGAGCACGGGGTCGTGCCGGCCGATGACCTGGATCTCCTTATCCTCGCCGGTCTCCCAGTCGACCGTCGTCTGGGGCTTCGGGATGGAGGTCGGCGCGTGCAGGGTCACCTCGCCGTAGACGGGCCGGCCGGTCGTGATGCCCCCCTCCATGCCGCCGTGGTCGTTCTCGGCCGGGGTCACCTCGCCGTCGGCGTCGAACGCGAACGGGTCGTTGCGGTCGAACCCCGGCACCCCGCGGGCGGCCCGGCCCAGCCCGAACTCGAAGGCCGTCGTCGCGGGGATGGCGAGCATCGCCCCGGCCAGCCGCGACTCGACGGCGTCGAACCGCGGGGCCCCGAGCCCGCGGGGGACGCCGCGGGCCTCGAAGCGGATGGACCCGCCGATGGAGTTCCCCGCCTCCTGGTGCCGCTCGATGAGCGCCCGCATCTCGTCGGCGGCCTCGGGGTCCGCGCACCGGACCTCGTTGTCGTCGGCGTGGTCGCGCATCCGCTCGAAGTCCACGTCGGCGGCCTCGACGTCGCCGATCTGGTTGACGTGGGCCGCGACCTCGACCCCCTGCGTGGCCAGCAGCTTCCTGGCGATGGCCCCGGCGGCGACCCAGTTGACGGTCTCCCGCGCCGACGAGCGGCCGCCGCCGCCCCAGTTCCGGGTGCCGAACTTCGCGGAGTAGGTGAAGTCCCCGTGGCTCGGCCGGGGCGCCGTGACGAACGGCTCGTACTTGCCCGACCGGGCGTCCTTGTTCTGGATGGTCATCCCGATGGGCGTGCCCGTGGTGTAGCCGTCCTGCAGGCCGCTGTTGATGGTCACGGCGTCGGCCTCGTCGCGGCTCGTGGTGATCATCGACTGGCCCGGCCGGCGGCGGTCGAGCTCGCGCTGGACGTCGGCCGCCTCGAGCTCCAGCCCGGCCGGGCAGCCCGAGACGACGCAGCCCATGGCCGGCCCGTGGCTCTCGCCGTAGGTGGTCACCTGGAAGAGGCGACCGAACCGGTTGCCGTTCATTGCCACCCTGTCTGGGGGCGGAGCATTTAGGCGTTCCCCGCGGCCGGACCCGCGTTCCCGGCCGCCCGGGCCGGTACCTCGCTACCCGCCCGGCTCGGCCGTCCGGACGTCGGCCCCGAGGGCAGCGAGCGTCTCGAAGAAGTCCGGGAAGGAGACGTCGACGTGCTCGGCGCCCCGGACGGTCGTCTCGCCCTCGGCGACGAGCCCGGCGACGGCCAGCGACAGCACCACCCGGTGGTCGCCGCGGCCGTCGAGGGTCGTCCCCCGGAGCCGGGAGTCGCCGCCGTGGACGACGAGGGCCTCGGGGTGCTCCTCGACGCTGGCGCCCAGCGCCGCCAGCGACTCCGCCATCGCGGCGACGCGGTCGGTCTCCTTGTAGCGGACGTGCTCGGCGTCGGTCAGTCGGGTCGTGCCGTCCGCGGCCGCCCCGAGCACGGCCAGCGTCGGCAGCAGGTCCGGCGTGTCGCCCACGGCGACGTCGACGCCGGAGAGGGCGGCGGGTTCGACGGTCACGACGCCGGCCGTCTCGTCCCACTCGACGGGAGCGCCCATCTCCCGGAGGTGCTCGACGATGGCCGAGTCGCCCTGCGCGCTCGGGCGAGCGCCCTCGACCCGGACGGGGCCCGAGCCGGCGACCGCGCCGGCGGCCAGCAGGTAGGAGATGGACGAGAAGTCGCCGGGGACCGAGTAGGTCCCGTCCGTCGCCTCGTAGGCCTGGCCGCCGTCGACCGCGAAGCCAGCGTCGGTCCGCCTGGTGGCGACGCCGAACGCGTCGAGCACGTCGCGCGTGACGTCGACGTACGGCGCGGACTTCAGCTCGGTCTCGAGGTCGACGTCGACGCCCTCCTCGGTGACCGCCCCGGCCATCAGCAGGGCCGTGACGAACTGCGAGGAGACGTCGCCCGGGATGGCGACCCGGCCGCCCTCGATGGGCCCCTCGACGACGAGCGGCGCCTGCCCGTTCCCGCGGGTGCTCCGGGCCCGCGCGCCGAGCGTCTCGAGGGCGGACAGCAGCGGGCCCTGCGGCCGCGACCGCAGCGAGGCGTCGCCGGTCAGCACCGTCGTCCCGTCGGCCAGCGCGGCGGTGGCGGTCACGAGGCGCATCGTCGTCCCGCTGTTCCCGCAGTCGACCACGTCGTCGGGCACGCCCGGCCGGCCGAGGAAGCCCTCGACGTCGAGGTCGCCCGCGCGCTCCTCGACCCGCCCGCCGAAGGCCTCGACGGCGCGGACCGTCGCCCGGGGGTCCGCGCTCAGCAGGGGGCCCCGCACGGTCGTCCGGCGGGCGTGCCCGGCCGCGAGCACGGCGCGGTGGGTGTAGCTCTTCGAGGCCGGGGCCCGGGCCGTCCCGGCGACCCGGGAACGCCCGACGGTGACGTCCATACCCGGCGTGGTGGCCGCGGCTAAATGAGCGTACCGACGGCGGGCCGACGAGGCGCGTCTGCCGCCCGGTCGTGGAGCGGAACCACAATTCCAGCGTTACCTCGGGTTACCGTCGCGGTGGGCCCGGCTCGAACGGGAAGTCGCGACCCGGAACACGGCCGCCGTGTTCCGAATCTTTTTCCATGATAGAAACCCGGACCCCTGCTTCCGCCCGACGCAACACTTAAGTACTTTTCGGACTTACACGCCGTTAGGACCAGGACGTCCGGGCCGCCCTGACCCGCGGCGTACCCCCCACCCCCCATCATGACAGAATCAACCACGGAGACGGCCGTAACCCGCTCCGCCGTCGACGAACGAGCCGACGAGCGGGTCGACGAGCGGCAGTGTCCGGAGTGCGGCGGCCGCCTCGAACGCGACGAGGTCCACGGCGAGACCGTCTGCAGCGACTGCGGGCTCGTCGTCGAGGAGGACGAGATCGACCGCGGCCCGGAGTGGCGCGCGTTCGACTCGGCCGAGAAGGACCGCAAGAGCCGCGTCGGCGCCCCGACGACGAAGATGATGCACGACAAGGGGCTGTCGACGAACATCGGCTGGGAGAACAAGGACGCCTACGGCCGGACGCTCAGCCCCCGCCAGCGCGAGAAGATGCAGCGGCTGCGCACCTGGGACGAGCGCTTCCGCACCCGCGACCACCGCGAGCGCAACCTCAAGCAGGCGCTCGGCGAGATCGACCGGATGGCGTCGGCGCTCGGCCTGCCGGAGACGGTCCGCGAAACCGCCTCGGTCATCTACCGCCGGGCCCTCGAGGACGACCTCCTGCCCGGCCGGT
>CAZVOR010000080.1:0-9454 GCA_964628745.1 uncultured Halobacteriales archaeon | reverse complement strand
CCGCCTCCGTGTAGAACGTCGAGAAGTGCTCGCCGAGGATCTCCGCCTCCTCGTAACCTTTCATCTGTCTGGCGCCCCGGTTCCACGTCTGGACCTGGCCATCGGCGTCGAGCATGAAGATGCCGTAGTCGGTGACCGCCTCGACGAGCTCCTGGAACTGCGTCTGCTCGAGCGCGGCCTCGGCGCTCGTCTGGAGGGGCCGGTCCCCGTCGACCGGTCGCCACCAGACCCGCCCGCGCGCGCCCACCTTCTTGGTCTCGAGGGCCCCCTGCTCGGCCAGCTCCTCGAGCTTCCCGTACGCCGTGCGCCGGGCGCAGTCCAGCGCGTCGCTGACCTCGCTCGTCGTGAGCGGCGTTCCGGGGTCGGCTTCCCGGGAGAAGACGGCCAGCGTATCATCGAGCGAGTGTTTCGATGAACTCCCGGAAGTTCCCATGGGGAGCCCCAGGCCCGGCGTCCCCATAAAAGCCGCCCACAACGGATTGTCCGTTGACGGCATCGTCCGTTCCGGCCGCCGAACCGTCGAGCCATCACGACCGCTTCGACGACGGGACCCGTCACGATCGCTTCAGCAACAGGAACGCCCCCGCCCCGACCACCGCGACCAGCCCGATGGCCGGGAACGTCACCAGCCAGCCCACGCGCTCGGCGACCACGCCGAGCAGCACCGGACCGAGCGCCCCGCCCAGCGACGACGCCGAGAGCATGATGCCGAACAGGCTCCCGCTGTACGACTCCTCGGCGTAGCCCGCCGTCAGCGCGTTCTTCATCGGGGAGACGGCGTACAGCACCAGCCCGAGGACGAGGAACCAGCCGAGCATCGCGCCCGCGGACGGGGGGACGAGGGCAGTGACGGCCAGCAACACCGCCGAGAGCCCGAAGATGAGCGCCCCGGCGGCGGTCCGGTCGAACCGGTCGGCGAGGTTCCCGGCGCCGAGCGACGCGACGCCCGCGCCCAGCAGCATCACGAAGTAGATGCCGTTAGCCACCCATGTCGACCCGCCGAGCCGCGTGAACAGGTACGTCGGCGCGAACGTCCGCACGGCGCCGATCTCGAAGGAGACCAGGAAACTGATGGCGAACAGGACGGCCACCCAGCCGGCCGCGGGGACGGCGACGAGCGCCCGGACCCGGCCGCGGAGGCTCTCGTCGGCGGTGCCGGGTCGGCCGTCCGGCGGGGCCCGCGAACCACCGGCTCGCTCGCCAACGTCGGCCCTCCCGTCCGACGAGGCTCGCGAACCACCGGCTCGCTCGCCGCCGTCGGATTCGCGGCGGCCGTCCGGCAATCCGCCGCTCGCGTCGCTCGCTGGGCCGCCGTCCGACGCGGGCGCCCGGACCGGCGCCGAGAAGAGCACGAGGAAGACGCCGGCGTAGGCGACGCCGACGACCGCGGCGACCGACAGCGCCAGCCGCCAGTCGAACAGCGCCGCCAGGCCGCCGACCAGCGCCGGGGCGAGCGCCATCCCCGCCACCCCGCCGAAGCCGTGGATGCCCATCGCCCGGCCCTCGGTCGCGCCCGGCTCGAGGTCGCTGATGAGCGACATCCCCGAGGGGTGGTAGGTGCTGCCGCCGACGCCGGCGACGGCCTGGCCGGCGAGCATGACGAGGTACGAGTCCGCGACCGCGACGACGAACAGGCCGCCGGACAGGAGCGCCATCCCGCCGGCCAGCAGCCGCTTCTGCCCGACGCGGTCGGCCAGCAGCCCGGCCGGCAGCTGGAAGACCGAGTACATGACGAAGAAGACGGTAATGAGCCCGCCGGCCTGCCCGTAGGTGATGTCGAAGTCGGCGACGAGCAGCGGCAGCACCGGCGGCAGCGCGACGCCGTAGAACTCGTTGACCCCGTGGGCGACGGTGATGAGCCAGACCTCGCGGGGGTGTTCGACCGCGAGCGCCTCGGGGGTCAGCGAGCCCGCCATCGTCGGAGGGCGGTCGGTCGCGACTACATCGGTTTCGGTTCCGGACGGCGGGCCGCCCCGTCGGCTACGCCGGGCCCCGGGATTGCCGACGGCCGGCGCCCGGCAGCTACGGCCCCGGCAGCGCCAGCCCGCGCCGGTCCGTCTCGGCCCGCCAGAGCCCGCCGTCGTAGCCGGTGACGTACAGGGTCGTCAGGTCCTCGCCGGCGAAGCAGCAGTTGGTCGGGGCGGGGCCGGGGTACGGGTGCGTCTCGAGGACCCGGCCCGCGGGGGTGAACACGTAGAGCAGCGGCCCGGGGCCGCTTTCCTCCCAGCCCGCCGTCGCGACGACGTTGCCGTCCTCGTCGAGGCACATGCCGTCCACGCCGCGGTGGGGGCCGAAGTCGTGCAGTACCCGGCACTCGCCGAGCGCACCGTCGGACTCGCGCTGCTCGTCAGACGAGCCACCCCTCGCTCCGCTCGGACCACCCTCGTCGGCCGCGACGGGGTAGGCACGCAGCTCGCGGGGCTTTCCCTCGCCGAACTCGCTCTGGGCGACGTAGAGCGTCGACTCGTCCGGCGAGAGCGCGAGCCCGTTCGGGTTGGTCGTGTCCGTCGTCATCCGCTCGACGGACCAGTCCTCGTCGCGGGGTTCGCACCGGTACACCGACCGGTGGTCCAGCGCGAGCTCCTCGGGCTCGCGCTCGTCGTAGTCGGGGTCGGTGAACCACAGCCGGCCCTCGCGGTCGAACGCTAGGTCGTTCGGGCTGTTGAGCCGGTCGCCCTCGTACGCGGCCGCGACGACCGTCGTCGAGCCGTCGGCGCGGTAGCAGACCACCCGACGGCCGCCCATCTCGCAGCCGTACAGCTCCCCGTCGGGGCCGAGCGCGAGGCCGTTCCCGCGCTCGGTGCCCTCCCGCCAGACCTCGCAGTCGCCGGTCGCGGGGTCGTAGGCGTAGATGCGCCCGTTCGGGATGTCGGTGAAGCGGACGGTCTCGCCGTCCCAGACGGGCCCCTCGGTGAACTCGTACGGACCGGCGACGCGCTCGAACGCCAAGCTCATGCCCGAGGGTGACGCGGCCGGGGGATAAAGGTGGGCGAGGGGACGAGGGGAAAGACGCCCGCCAGGCGCCCGGGCCGGCACCGGCGCCCGCGACCGGCCCGGGAACCCGCCGGCACGGGGAGGCCACCAACACGGTTAACCCGGCCACGCCCGTACCCCGGCGTACCCGCCGGGCATCACCATCCATGGTCTCCGAGACCTTCGCCAACGTCTACCTGGGCATCATCTTCGCCGCGGTGGTGTACCAGTTCGGACTGCTCTACGGCGGCATCTGGTACACGCGCCAGACGACGGTCCAGTGTCCGAAGTGCGGCATCTACATCTCCAAGTACCGCATCGAGACCCACCAGTGCCACCCGAGCCTCGTCGGCGACGACGCGGACCGGTCGGCCGACCGGACGTCCCGGCGCGGCTACCGCCGCTGACGCGACCCGACGCTCCGCCCGGCCGCTATCGGGCCCCGTCGACGCGCGCCTCCTCGCCCGCGAGCCGCTCGAGCACCTGGAGGACCCCCGAGTGGTCGTCCCGGCCGAGCCCGGTGGCGGCCATCGACTTGTACAGCTCGTGGGCGACGCCCGTCGCGGGCATCGGCGCGTCGTAGGCCTGGCCGGCCTCGGTGGCGATGCGCAGGTCCTTGTACTGGTAGTCCGCGAAGAAGCCGGGCTCGAAGTTGCCCCGGATCATCCGGTCGGCGCGGTTGTCGAGCACCCAGGAGCCCGCCGCGCCGCCGCTCAGCGCGTCGACGACGGCCTGCAGGTCGGCGCCGGCCTTCTGCGCGAGGAGCAGCGCCTCGCTCACGGCCCCGTAGGTGCACGCGACGACGATCTGGTTGCAGGCCTTGGTGACCTGCCCCGCGCCGTTCGGGCCGCAGTGGGTCACCGACGCCCCCATGACCTCGAGCAGGTCGCGATTGGCGGCGAGCACGTCCGCGTCGCCGCCGACCATGACGGAGAGCGTCCCCTCGACGGCGCCCTCCTCGCCCCCGGAGATCGGCGCGTCGAGCATCGCCGCGCCGCGCTCGGCCAGGTCGTCGGCGATGACCTCCGTGGTCGTCGGCGAGATGGTCGACATGTCGATGACGGTCGAGCCCTCGCTGACGCCGGCCAGGACGCCCTCTTCCTTCCGGACGACCTCCTCGACGGCCGCCGAGTCCGGCAGGCACATGACGACGACGTCCGTGCGCTCGGCGACCGCTCGCGGGCTGTCGGCCCGGTCGCCGCCGCGCTCGACGAGCGTCTCGACGGGCTCGGCCGAGCGGTTGTGGCCGACCACCCCGTAGCCGGCCTCGAGGAGGTTGGTCGCCATCGGCAGTCCCATGATACCCAGTCCGATGAATCCGACCGTGGGTGCTGGCATGCGTCCGCAACTCGGGCCGCCGGGGTCAAAATACCACCCGGAGGCATCGGCCCGGCGGTGGACGGGAGCCGGCCCGGAGGCCGACGGGAGCGGGGTCCACCCGACTCGGTCTCCCCCTCCCCCGACCTACGCCGACGAGAGCTCGTCGCGCACCAGCCCGACGGCCTCGCGGACCGCCCCCACGGACGACAGGTAGCCGACCCCCACGGTGGCCTTCAGCGCGAGCGCGGCCCGGTCCCGGAGCACGAGCGGGCCGACCTGGGCGACGGCGCCGTCGCCGACGCTGACGATCCAGCCGCGCGGCGAGAAGTCCACAGTCGCGAGGCGCGGCTCGAAGGTGGCCCCGTCGCCGGCCCGCTCGAGCAGCCGCTCGATGTTCCGGGCCGCGACCCGCGCCTGCGCGACCGCCGCCTGCGCCGTGGCGGGAAGCACCTCGCCGTCGCGGTCGACGGCGCGGGCCGCGTCGCCGACGACGAACGTCCGCTCGCCCGCCCGCAGCGTCCCGGGGACGGTGGGGCGCTCGTCGCCGAGCGCGGCCGGCCCGCGGATGCCGCCGGTCCAGACGAGCTGGTCGTAGCCGAGCGAGCCGTCCGCGAGCTCCACCTCGTCGGCGGTGACCCCGGTGACGGCGGTCCCCGTGCGCACGTCGACGCCCTGCTCGGCGAGCGCCGACCGGACGGCCGACGAGAAGTGGTCGGGGAAGCCGGGCGCGACGGTCGGCGCCTGCTCGACGAGCACGACCTCGACGGCCCCGGCGCCGTCGGCGTCGGCCGCCAGGGCGGCCAGCTCGCCGGCGACCTGGACCCCCGAGAGCCCGGCGCCGCCGACCACGACCCGCCCCTCGCCGACCGCGAGGAGGTCGAGGAACCGCTCTCGGATGGCCCGGGCGTCGCGGAGGCGCTTCAAGGGGGTCGCGTGCGCCTCGACGCCCGGGAGGTCGTAGTACGCCGTCTCGGCGCCCAGGCAGACCGCCGCGAAGTCGTACGGCAGCGCCGACCCGTCCTCGAGGGTCGCGCGCCCGGCCTCGTCGTCGACGTCGACCACCCGCCCCCGGACGAACTCGGCGCGGGAGAACAGGTCGCCGTACGGGACGGTGATCGTCCGCTCCATCCCGGGCCGGCGGACGAGCCGGTGCAGCTCGTGGACCAGGAGGTGCCGGTCCGACTCGTCGACGACGGTCAGCGCCACGTCGTCAGCGAGGGAGCGCTCCAGACGTCGGGCCACCGTCACGCCCGCGTACCCCGCCCCGAGCACCAGGACGTTCATCGTCCTCGCTACGGCGCGACGGGATTTCAACGCGGGGATTCGGGCGCTGCCGGGCCGCCCGCGAGGAGCCGATGGCCGGCGCCGGCCGGCGGCTAACCTCCGGTTACCGCGGGCTGCCGCGGCGGGCCGGCCCGTCGTCCGTCCGCCGTCCGTCCGCCGAGTGTCTGCCGCCCACACGCCGCGCGTCGGCCGATTATCCGACCTGATAGCGGCCTTAACGCCCCGTTTAACCCCGACCCCGCGAAGGGCAACATTCATACTTCCCGGCTGCGGTACGACTGGCTAGCGGGATCGCGGCCCCGCCGTAACCGCCGGGGTCGGCGGGCTTCCGCGACGACGCCCGCGCCAATCGATGGCCGCACTCGCCCCCTCTCCAGCCGCGGGCCCCCGGGACAGTCCCGACCTCGCCGGCGGCGGACGGGCCCCCGCGGTCGGGGGCCGGCGATGACGCCCCTCGCCGACGCACCGGCGCTGGTCGTGCCCGCGGTCGCCCGGTCCCTCCTGGCGCCGGCCTTCCTCGCGGTGGTGGCCGCCGCGGCGGTCGCCACCCTGCTCCTGTACGCCGAGCGGCCGCGGCTGTCGCGACGGGCCGTCGTGGCGCTCGTCCCCTGGATGGTCGTCGGGGCGGCGCTGTCGGTGCTCGCGAGCGTCGCCAGCTACCCCGCGCTCGTTCGGCCCGCGGTCGATGGCGTCGGCGCGTACCTGACGACCTACGCCGTCGTCTGCCTGGTCTGGTTCGCCATCCTCCAGTTCGCCCGCGGCGACCGGAGCCGCGGAGCGCTCCCGAACTACATCGGCTCGATGGGCCTCGGCGCGGCCATCGTCGTCGTCTCCGTCGTGCTCCTCTCCGCCGGCCATATCGGCGACAACCGGGTGTTCTGGCTGTTCATCACCCCGGTGACGGCGCTGGTCGCGGCCGGCCTCGTGCTGGTGCTGCTCGGGCTCTGGTACACCGAGGCGGCGGCCTACACCGGCATGGTGGGCGGCCTCGTCGTCTTCGGTCACGCCCTGGCCGCGATCGCGACGGCGCTCGCCGTCGTCGACTACGGGGCCGCCGGGCACACGCTGCTCTCGTGGGCCGTGCTGAACCTGCTGTCGGCGGTCGAGGCGGCCGCCGTGGTCGGCCTCGACGAGCAGCTCGTGTGGGCGTGGGGGTTCGTCTGGACGCGGCTCGCCATCGCCACGGCCGTCATCGTGGCGCTGTCGTCGTACACCCACCGGCACCCGAACCGGGGGAACCTCGTCCTGGGACTGTTCGCCGCCGTCGGGGTGGTCGGCGGCGTGACCGCGCTTTTGACCATCGCGGTGGGGGGATAGATGGCGAAGAGCGCACCGCCGCCGGGCAGCGCTGCCAGCAACGCCAAGACGTTCTTCTCGTTCGTCCTCGGCATCGCCCTCGGCTTCGCGCTCGTCGTGCCCGTGCTCCCGACGACCGCCAGCTCGCTGGCCGCCGGGTCGCCGCAGGGGGTCGGTCGGGTCATCCTGGTCGGCGTGCTCGCGCTGGCCGTGCTCGTCGGCGGCGTGGCGCTGGTCTTCCAGGTCTACCTGCTCGTCGAGCGCTGAGCGGGGCCGTCGGGACGAACCTATCGCGGCTCGTAGAGGACGTCGCCCGTCTCGGCAGCGGCGCGGGAGCGTCGAGCCGCCGGACGGGACGGGCCGGCCGGGCCGAGCCCGACGTGCTCGGAGAGCACGGTCGACAGCCGGTCGCGCAGCGAGACGGTGCGCGGTTCGGTGACGGTCCCCGCGGCGGCGAGCTGGTGCCGGTGGGCCCGCCAGAGCACCGGCAGGCCCACGGGGGCGAACGCCAGCGAGACGGTCAGCAGGGTCCCCGCCAGGCCCAGGAGGAGCCGCCACCGCTCGTGGCGGTCGACGTCGTAGCCACAGGACGGACACGTTGTGGACTCCGCGGGGACCGGCGCGCGGCAGTCGCGGCACGGCGCGAGTTCTCGGTCCATGACCGTCGGTCGGGCGGTCCCCTATTAACCGGGCACGACCGTTCGGCTCGCTTCATCCCAGTTCTCCAATTCTCCGTATCGATAATAACCCACGGCTGCTGCCGCTTTTCGCCCGGACATTCAGTATCGTATTCGAGATTTTCCGTCGTCGACCGGCCGTTCCGGCGTTCGGCCGGCCGGGACGCCCGCCGGGTCCGCCCCGGGGCGAGGACGTCCCGCCCGAGGCGGCGGAACAGGGCGTCCGGAGCGTCAGAACAGCGCGTCGGAGGCAGCGAGCGTCTCCGCGGCTCCCCCGACGCGCCACCGGCGCGTCTCCACGCCGCAGTCCGCGACGGCCGCCTCGACCGCGTCGGCGTGGGCCTCGGTCGTGTTGACGTAGACCGACGCGCCCGTGTCGGTCGAGAAGTACGCCGGGACGCCGTCCTCCCGCAGCTCGCGGACGGCCCGGAAGACGGCCAGCGTCTCGGGGCGCCAGTAGACCCAGCCGGCCGGGCCCGTCATCGTCGTCGCGGCCAGCGACAGCGAGTCGTGCTCCGCCAGCCCGAACAGCCGGTCGAGGTCGCCCGCCCGAAGCGCGTCCCGGGCCTCGGCGAGCTGCCCGTGGACGTGGGCCAGTCGGGCGCCGAACATGTGGCTGTCGGCCGCCTCGGCGTGCGCCGCCTCGGTCTCCTTGTAGGCCGGCACGAGGCCGACGACGACGCGGACGTCGGCCTCGAGGTCGGTCGCCAGACGCTCGGCCCGGCAGTCCTCGTCGTTCAACCCGGCGTGGAGGATGGAGTAACCCCCGGTGACGGCCCGCGCGGCGGAGGCGGAGCCCAGGCGGGCGATGGCCGAGACCGCGGGGCGGTCGAGGTCGAGCCCCGCGGCGGCCGTCGCCGCCATGGCGGCCGCGGCGAACCCCGACGACGAGGAGCCGAGGCCCACGTTCGTCGGGAAGGTGGACTCGCTCTCGAGGCGCGCCCGGGCCTCGAGGTCGGCGAGCTCCCGCACCCGGTCGAGCACGGCCCGGATCCGCTCGGCGGCCCGACCTTCGACGGCCTCGCCGTCGACGACGTAGGCGTCCGCGGCCCGGTCCGGGTCGAACTCGACGGTCGTCGTCGTCCGGCTCGGCGCGGTGCAGACGCTGATGCTGTCGTGGTACGGCAGACGGCGCGCCGCGTCGCGCATGCCGTGGTACTTCACCAGCCCCTGGATGGGGTGGGCCGTCGCCGTGGCCTTCATGCGCGTCACGCCGCCCGTGGCCCGCATAAAGCCCGCGGGTCGCCCGGTCGCCAGCCATGGACCCCCCCCCCCTTCGTCGGGGACCCCCGTCGGCGACCGACCGGCGAGGTTCGAGAACCGAACCGCTCAACTGCCCCGGCGGGCATCGTCGGCCATGGGCGAGCCGCTGTCGGACCGCGCCGAGCAGGTCGAGTGGGTGCTCGACCGGCTGGCCGAAGCGTACCCGGACGCCACCATCACGCTCGACTACTCGAACCGGCTGGAGCTGCTGGTCGCGGTCGTGCTCTCGGCGCAGAACACCGACGAGGTCGTAAACCAGGTCACGCCGGCGCTGTTCGAGAAGTACCGGACGCCCGGGGACTACGCCGAAGCGGACGTCGACGAGCTCGACCGGGACATCGGCCGGATCAACTACCACCGGAACAAGGCGGAGTGGATAACGAGCGCCGCGAGGACCATCGTCGAGGAACACGGCGGCGAGGTGCCGGACACGATGGACGCGCTGACCGACCTCAAGGGCGTCGGCCGGAAGACGGCGAACGTCGTGCTCCAGCACGGCCACGACGTCGTCGAGGGCATCGTCGTCGACACCCACGTGCGGCGGCTTTCGCGGCGGCTCGGCATCACCGAGGAGGCGACGCCCGAAGCCATCGAGCGCGACCTCATGACCGTCGTGCCGGCGGACCGCTGGCAGCAGTACA
>CAZVOR010000079.1:0-9602 GCA_964628745.1 uncultured Halobacteriales archaeon | reverse complement strand
GGCGTCTCCCCGCGGGGCACCCAGCGGCTGTTCGAGGTCGCGCGGGCCCGGGCGACCATCAAGGGCCGGGGGTTCGTCACGCCGGACGACGTCAAGTCCGTCGCCCGGCCCGTGCTCGCCCACCGGCTGGTGCTCACCCCGGACGCGGTCGTCGGCGACGTCGACCGCCACGAGATCGTCGAGAGCGTGCTCGAGACCCAGCCCGTGCCAACGGTCGAGTAGCCGCGGCTCCGCGGTCGAGCGGCGGGACGCGACCGGTCGACCCGGCGCCGGCCGGTCCGGCTCGACGGCCGGTGGCCGCCGGCGTCAGTCCCGGAGCGCCGCGGCGAGCAGCAGCGCGGCGCCCAGCAGGACGACCAGGGCGGTCACGGGCTGGCCGCCCGAGGCGACCAGGAAGAGGCCGTACCCCAGGCCGACGGCCGCGACCGCGACGAGCGTGCTGTTCGCCGCGTGGACGAGCTCGCCGTTCCGGGTCGAGGCGGCCCGGCCGAGCTGCTCGCCGACGTTGATGGCCTGCTCGCCGAGGTCCCAGGCGAGCACCGCCGCGGCCGTCCCGACGAGCAGCGACGCCGCCGGCGCGTCGCCGAGCCCCGCGGCGACGACCCCGCCGAACGCCAGCAGGGCTCCCGCCGTGACCGCGCGTCGGGAGCCCCGGAGCACCCCGACGAGCAGCAGGACGACGCCGGCGACACCGAACGGCGCCGCGGCGGGGCTCGGCGCCGCCGCGACGGCCAGCCCGCCGGCGCCGACGGCCAGCCCGCCGGAGAGCCGCGCCGGCGAGCGGTCGATCTCGGTCATCCTCGCCGCCCCCGCAGCGCGGCGATGGGGCCGGCGAGCGGCTGGTCCGGGTCCCAGTCGGCGACCGGGACGTGGGCCCCCCGCAGCCGGTCGACGCGCGCCCGGCGTTCGACCCGGGCGAGCCGCCGGCCGGGCGTGTCGCCGGCGGTCGGGTCGGGGCTGACGACCGTCGCGGCGTGGCCGGCGGCCTCGAGCCTGGCCACGAGCGTCGCGACGTAGTCGTCCGTCAGCGGCGAGACGACCAGGACCTGCGCGCTCGCGGGGAGCCGCCGGCGGAGCTCGCGGACCCGCTGGGCGACGATGACGGGGCCCTCGGGCGGCGTCGGCGGGAGCGCGGGATGGGTGCCGAGCAGCCGCTCGACGGCCGCCGCGTGGGCCTCGCCGGCGTCAGGCGCGAGCCAGCAGTCGGCGGCGCCGATGGCCGCGACGCCGACGCGGTGGCCGGCGCCGAGCAGCGACGAGGCGAGCTCGCGTCCCGCGTCGACGCCCTCCTCGAGGGCGTGGTCCACCCCGCCGAGGTACGCCTCGCGTCGGGCGTCGAGGACGAGCACGACCGTGGCCGAGCGTTCGACGCGGTACTCGACGGTCGACAGCTCGCCGGTGCGGGCGACGCGGTTCCAGTCCACCCGGGTCATCGGGTCGCCCGGGCGGTACTCCCGGGTCGCGAAGAACTCGACGCCGCTGCCCCCGACGTCGGTGGTCACCGGGCCCGTGTACTGGGCGGTCTGGGCGCGCAGCGGGACGGAGAGCTGCGACGGCGCGAGCGGCGGCACGCAGGTCAGCACTGTCTCGACCGCGACCGTCGCCTCGCGCTCGACCGCGCCGCTGGCGTCGCGGGCGGCGACGGTCACCGGGCCGAAGCCGTGGACGCCCCGCCTGGCGGCGACGGTGTAGCGGAACTCGGCGGCGCGGCCGGCCCGCAGCGCGGTGCCCAGCCGCGGCGAGCCTCCGGTCACCTCGAGCGCCGGGGGCACGCCGTCGACGAGGCGGAGGTCCGGAAGCGTCGGCCCCTCGTTGGTGACCCGGAGCGTGACCTCGACGTCGTCGCCGGGGCGGGCCTCGTCGCGGCTCAGCTCGCGCTCCACACGGAGGTCGACCGCGGGCGGCGCGGCCGAGCGGGCGTAGGCCGCGAAGGCGACGCCGACGACGGCGGCGAGCAGCACCGCGGGCCGGCTCGCCAGCACGCCGGCGCCCGCCGCCAGGAAGGCGACGGCGGCGACGCCGTACCACCGGTGGGTCTCGCGGACGGTCACGTCGCCTCCCGGAGCGCCACGACGGCGTCGGCGGCGCGGTTGGCGTAGAAGCCGAAGGCGGAGCCGCCGGCGAGGACGGCCCGCGCCCTCACCGGCCACGGCGGCTTCGGCGCGTCGGGTCCGCCGAGGAACCACGCGGCGGCGGGGTCGTCGGTCCAGTCGCCCGCCTCGACCCGCTCGCGGGCGGCGTCGGTCGCGAGGCGCCAGCGGTGGGCCGCCGCCTCGACGGCCGAGTCGCGGAGCCGCCGGCGGAGGCGCTCGTGCCCGCCGGCGGCCCAGCTTCGGCTCCCGCGTCGGGAGAGCGCCTCGACGCGGTCGTCGAACTCGTCGCCCGGCAGGGGGGTCTCGAGGCGCCGCTCCGGGTCCGGGAACTCGGCCCCGTCGACGGCCGTCCGCCGACGGGTCTGCAGCGAGCGGACCCCCTCGACCACGGCGAAGAGGCCGAGCAGGACGACGGCCAGCCGGGGCAGCGGGAGCGCGCCAGCGGCGCGGGGGAACGCCACGAACCCCAGCCCGGCGGCGGCGAGCGCCATCCCGAGCGACGCGAGGACGGAGCGGAGCTCGGTCACTGGCCGTCGCCCCCGTACGCGGCCTCGATGCGGCGCAGCGCGGCGACGGCGCGCGCCTCGCGGTCGTCGGTCGGCGCTGCGGTGCCGTAGCGGACCGACTCGAACAGCGCCGTCAGCTCCGCGACGTCGTCGCGGGCCACGCCAGCCTCGACGGCGGCGCCCGCGAACTCAGCCGGCGTGCTGGCGGCCGGGTTGGGCACCTCGAGCGGCCCGGTCATCTCCTTCCACGCCCGGTAGACGGCGTTGTCCGCGTCCGCGTCGCCCTCGATGCGGTCGGCGGCGCGGCCGGCGGCCCGGCCGATGGCAGCCCGGCTGGCCGCGTCCGGGGATTCGGGCTCGGCCGCGGGCGGGGGCGACTGGTCGCCGGTCGACCGGAACAGCAGGGCGACGGCGATGACCAGGGCGACGCCGAGGAACCCGAACAGCAGCAGCGATACCACCGGCGTGCCGCCGGCGGCCGACCCCCCGGCGCCGCCCGAGCCGCTCGCGAATCCGAACGCCGACGTGATGTTCGTCGTGCGGTTGCCGAGCGGAATCGAGAGCCGCACCTCGTCGGCCCGGCGGCAGGCCGTCAGCAGCGCGTGGACGAGCACCGCCGGCGGGCCGAACGCGGCGGCGAGAGCGACGGGCGTCAGCGGACCGTCGCGCCGGTAGAGCAGGTACAGCCCGACGCCGACGACGGTCAGCCCGCCGAGCAGGAGCCGCGGGTCGTTGAGGACGGGATAGCAGGGCAGGGGGATGACCGGCAGCGCGCCGCCGAAGGTGGTGGAACCCTCGGTGGCCTGGTCGTCCTCCTCGTCGTCGTCGGAGCCTTCGTCTACCCCGGCGCCGTCGCCGAGGCCGCCCTCGCCGCCCGAGCCCAGCGAGCCGTCGGGGGCGACGGCCGTGTTCAGCGTCCCGGCGGCCAGCGCGATGGCGATGATGGCCACCAGGGCCACCAGCAGCGGCCGGGTTCGGACGGAAACCACATCCCCCCGTTGCGCCATCGGGCCATTAGATGTTCCGCCGGCGCCACCCTCGCCGAGTCGCCGGGGCGGGCTACGCCCGGATGACGTTGGCGTCGAGGTCGCGCGGGAAGTAGGTCAGCCGCTCGGTGCCCGCCTCCGTGATGGCGACGGTGTCGGAGTGCCGGTAGCCGGCGTCGTCCGTGTACAGCCCGGGTTCGATGGTGTAGACGTGGCCCGGCTCCATCACCGCATCGCTGCCCCGGTCGATGTACGGCGGCTCGTGACCCTCGAGGCCGATGTTGTGGCCGACGTGGTGCTGGGCGAGGTCGGCGACGCCCTGCTCCTCGAAGTAGTCCCACACCGCCCCGTCGACGTCGGCCACCGGGACGCCCGGGCCGAGCGCGTCGATGGCGATGGTCTGCGCCTCGAGCATGAGCTCGAAGTGGCGGACCTGCTCGTCGTCGGGCTCGCCGACGAACATCGTTCGCTCGAGCTCGGAGTAGTAGCCGTGGACGTTCGCCGTCGCCCCGGTGACGATGACGTCGCCGCGCTCCAGGCGACGGTTGGCGGTGTGGCCGTGTGGGAGGGCAGTCTGGGGGCCGCTGATGAACCCCGCCTGCGCCGGTCCGGAGCCCCGGACCAGCGGGACGTACCGGTCGCCGAGCGCGTCGAGCATCGCCCGCGAGGCGTCCATCGATGCGCGCTGACTGACCGTCGCGGGGTGGGCGCCGGGCTCGACGCCGTCGGCGAGGTAGCGGTGAGCGAGGTTCCCCCAGCGGGCCGACTCCCGGACGAGCGCGACCTCGGCGTCGGACTTGGCGTACCGCATGGTCGTGACCCAGTCCTGGGTGTCGACCCCGAGGAACTCCGACAGCGGCGGGCCGTCGTACCCCATCGTCCCCGGCGCGCCGTCGGCGTCCGCAGCGACCCTAGTGGCGCCGAGGCCCTCGAGCATCTCGACGACCGTCGGGATGGGCTCGCCCCCGGGATAGTCGAAGTAGTGGTGGACCGCGTCGACCCGCGGGTTGCGCTCGACGCGCTCGACCTCGAGGCGCGGGACGGTCAACTCGACGCGGGTGGGGGTGACCGCCAGGCAGACCGGTCGCTCGGTCTGGACGTGGTGGAACCCCACCAGGTAGGCGATGCTGGTGGCGTTGAACCACGCTGCCGCGTCGGCGCCGGTCTCCTGGAGCCGGTCGCGGACGGCGGCGAGTCGCCGGTCGTACTCGTCGTCGGGCAGGCGCGCGGGCATGCGCCGTGAGTGGGGCGCGTTCCGGCAAAAGCGTTCGTCTCCCCGCTACGGCTCCCGCAGCCACCGCGGTCCCGTCCGAGCGGCGCGGCGGCTACCGCAGCGCGCGCGGTCCCCTCCCGGCGACGGGGACGGGGACGCCGCTTTCGGGACGGCGGTCGAACCCGCCGCCCTCAGGCCAGTTCGTCCTCGGTGGCGGCGTCGGCCGGCGCCCGGTCGACCCCCTCCGCCGGCGGGTCGGACCGTTCCGGCGCCGGGTCGGCCACCCTCGACGCCGCGTCTGCCAGCTCCGGCGGCTCGGCGGCTCGCTCCGACGCCCGCCGTCGGACCAGCTCCACCAGCGCCACCGTCCACCGCACCTGCTCGGGCGGGACCGCCGGGCCCTCGCCCGCCTGCAGCGCGGCCGCCTCGAGGTCGAACTGCCGGTAGTGGGCGTCCCAGTACTTCTCCGTCTCCCAGTCCGAGCTGAACCGGCGTTTGGCGACGCCGAGGACGTTGTCCAGCGTCCCGCCCACCCGGTCGACGACGCGGTCGACGTTGTTCAGTGCCCGGTGCTTCGGCGAGGCGATGTAGTTCCGGTCCAGGCCGACGACCGTCGACGAGGTGAGGTCGATGGTGGCCGACCGGTCCTCGCCGTGGACGAGGACGAGCCGCTGGGGGATGGCGCCGGCCATCGTCCGGACGGAGCACTGCACCTCGTCGGCGGTCGTCCAGGCCAACTGCAGTCCGTCGTACTCGAACTCCCGCTCGTAGTCCCCGAACAGGCTGGTCGTCGCGACCACGTCGTCGGCGTCTCGAGGGAGGCCCCCGATCCCGAGCGCCAGGTATATCGGGTGCGGGATGCCCTCCTCGAACTCGCCGCCGGGGAGGTCGAACGTCCACGAGCCACGGTTGGGCCGGTCCGGTGGCGTGTTACCGGTGTAGACGACGTCGACGCCCCGGAGCTCGCCGTAGGCTCCGGCGTCGAGCTCCTCGAGCGTCTCGACGACGCTCGGCAGGAAGAGGTGGTTGCGCACCGCCGAGAAGGTGACGCCGTTCGCCCGGGCGGCGTCGGCGATCTCCTCGAACTCGTCGACGGTGACGGTCGTTGGCTTCTCGATCAGCACCGGGACCCCCGCCTCGATAGCGCTCACGCTCACGAGCCGGTGGCTCTGGACCGGCGTGCAGACGTGCAGCCAGTCGAGCTGCTCCGATCCCAGCAGCGACTCGTGGTCGTAGTAGGCCGAAACGCCGTAGGACCGGGCGGTCTCGTCAGCCAGTTGCTCGTCGAGGTCGCAGACGGCGGCGAGCTCAGTGAGCGGGCTCCGCTGTAGCCCGTCGAGGTGGACCCGCGAGACGACCCCACACCCTACCACGCCAGTTCGTACTCCCATATCGTGCTAGCCAATCACTCGATGTCATATCGTTATGGACGCTCTTCACGGCCAGTAAGAAGCGTATAATCGGCAGCAGTGGGCCGGTCGGGTCCGTCGCGGGTCGGGCGTGCTCCGTCTCCGACGGCGTTATCGTTCCGGAGGACGTGAACGTTCGCCACGGTGCGACCGAGGACCACGGGGGCGGCCACGGCCGCCAGGACGGGGCAGCGTTCGGCACGCGGCGGGGCGGCGGACGGCTGGTCCGCGCCGCGAGCGTCCCGTTGACAGGGAACCGGCGATGAGCGAAGACGACCTGACCGGGATACGGGGGGCGGTCTACCTCCCGTCGAAGGACTGGAACGCCTACCAGATGTGGGCCGACTACGAGGACCACGTCATCGAGCGGGAGCTGGACCTGGCGGAGTCGCTTCGCCTCGATTCGCTCCGCGTGCTCGCCAGCTACGAGTGCTGGAGAGCGGACGGCCCGTCGTTCTTCGCCCGCGTCGATCACCTCCTCGAAGCGTGCGAGGAGCGCTCCATCAGGCCGCTCGTCGTCCTGTTCGAGGCGCCCCCGACGAACCCGCCCACGGCGGCCAACCGGGAGGCGACGGCCCCCGGGAACGCGTTCGGCGTCCACTCGCCGTCGAGGCCGGAAATCATCCAACCCCGCGACTGGAGCGGCTGGGCGCGGTCGCCGCGGCACTTCGCCCGGCGATGGGCCCAGGAGTTCGCCGAGGACCCCCGCCTGCTGGCGACGGAGGTGATGAACGAACCCGGCGACGTCCGGCCCCGGCAGGACTTCGTGAGGGACATGCTCGCCGAGGTCCGGGAACACGCCCCCGACGCGACGCTGACGATGGGCTGCAAGGACTTCCGGTTCAACCACGTCTACGACGAGGACGACGACCTCGACGTCCACCAGTTCCACATGAACCTCCCCGGCGACGAGCGAGCGGCGACGCGGTACCTCGCCCGGGCGAGAGAGCACCGGGAACTGACCGGCAAGCCGCTCTGGCTGACCGAGTGGCAGCGGACGATGGAGGAGCCGCCCGTCCACACGCTCCCGAACTACCGGTCGCTGGCGTCGATCGTCCGGCGGGCGCACGCCGACGGGAGCATCGACGGCGACTTCTTCTGGAGCCTCATGCTGAAACCGGCGTACCTCAAGCGGCCGCGAGAGAACGGCCGGGTCAACGGCGTGTTCCACCCGGACGGGACGCCGTTCGACGCGTCCGACTTCGACGCGCTGGCCGGGAACCGGCGACGCTTCCCAGACGGGTGGGCCGGGCATCCGTTCCCGTATCCGGACCCGGCGAGCTACCACGGGACCGATTGAGGCCGGCGGGCCTGCGGGTTCGGTCGATAGTTGACAAGACGGGACCGCGAATCCGCACGTTATTTCACCTGCGGCGGGCTCGTCGTGAGCCTGACGATGGCGTGGCAACCGGCGTCGTACTCGTTCGTCGCCTTCGGAGCGGCCGCCCTCTCGTTCGTCGTCGCCGCCTCGGCGTACCGCCACCGCTCCAACCCCGAGGCCCTCTCGCTCGTCGCCCTCATGTGCGCGCTGGGCGGCTGGTCGTTCAGCTACGCCGTACAGCTCGGGTTCACCACCGTTCCCGAGCAGCTGCTGTGGCAGGGCGTGGGCCTGGTGATCGGCGGGCTGGTTCCGCCGCTCTGGTTCCTGTTCGCCCTCGAGTACGCCGGGGGGTCGAACTGGCTCGGCCGCGGTGGGCAGGCTCTCCTCGCCGTCGATCCGGTCGTGTTCGCCGCCCTGACGTTCACGAACCCCCTCCACGGCCTGGTCTGGGGTCAGGCCGCCTTCGTTCCGGCCGTCACACCGCGCGTCGTCCTCCTGTCGCTCGGCGTGGCGTACTACGTCCACATCGTCTACGCGTACGTGCTCGTCGCCGGCGGCCTCGGCCTCCTCTTTCTGGTACTCTCCAGGACGTCGTCGTTCTACCGGAAACAGGCGAGCATCATGATCCTCGCGGCGCTGCCGCCGGTGGTCGCGAACCTGGCGTTCACGCTCCGGGTGCGGTGGGGGCCGCTGCCCGCGCTGGACCTCACGCCCTTCGCCTTCGTCGCGAGCGGCGTGCTGGTCAGCCTCGCCCTGTTCCGGTTCGACCTGCTGGAGCGCTCGCCCGTGGCTCGCCAGCAGATCCTCGACGAGATGGGAGACGGGTTCGTCGTGCTGGACACCGACGGCGGCCTCGTCGACAGCAATTCGATCGCCCGAGAGATCACGGACTCGCTGGCGCTCGTTCGGGAGGGGGACCGTTCCGCCGCGCCGGCCGTTCCAGCGAGGCTGGACACGGTCCTCGATGCGGTCCACGGACAGACCGTCACGGCGACCGTCGATGGCCAACAGCGCGCCTACGACGTCAAGCGCTCCCCGTTGACCGACCACCGGGACCGGCTCGTGGGGAACGTGGTCGCGTTCCGGGACGTCACCGAGCGGGACGAACACGAGCAGCGCCTGGACGTCACCCAGCGCATCCTCCGACACAACCTGCGGAACAAGATGAACGTCGTGCGCGGGTGGGCGGAACTCCTCGAGGAGACCGCCGGCCGCGAGGGGTCCGAGGCCCCGCGTCAGATAATGGACGCCGCGGACGAGCTCATCGACCTGGCCGAGAAAACCCGACAGATGGTCGCGCTGGGCGAGCACGGCTCGAGCGATTCGACGCCGGTGGACCTCCGGGACTGTCTCACCGTCGTCCTGGACGGCCTCCGGAGCGACTACCCGCGGGCGACGGTCGAGTGCAGCGTTCCGCCGGGCCTATCGTTACGGCTTCCCGACGAGGAAGTCCTCTCGGTCGCGGTCGAGAACCTCGTCGAGAACGCGATCGAACACAACGACGCGGCCGAACCCTGGGTCGAGGTGAGCGCGGCGAGGACGGCCGACGAGACCTGCATCCGCGTGGCTGACGACGGTCCGGGTATCCCGGAGACCGAACGCGTCGTGCTCGAGACGGGCACCGAAACGCCGCTCGCCCACGGCAGCGGCGTCGGGCTGTGGCTGACGTACTGGTGCGTCTCGCAGATGGGCGGCGAGATCACGTTCGCCGGCCGGGAGCCTCGGGGGAGCATCGTCACGCTGGCGCTGCCCGCCGCCGATGGGACGACTGCCGACGAGTGACGGGCGTCGCACCCGGCCGGCAGCCCGGTCGCCGTCCGGCGGGCGGGCGAAGGCAGGCCACGCGCTGCCTACGGGCACGGTTAGGTAGCCTCGACGCCGGTGACTGGGGTATCCGCGTACTACGGCCGGGTGACACGAGGTGGCGGCCGACCCGGCACGTCGATTCCCCTCCCCGGTCCTCGGGAGCGATTCCGCCGAGATTCGAACACCGAGCGAGGTATTGACGCGCCCGCGCGAGGCGGACGACGGCGGCCCGCGGCCGGAGCATCAGTCCGCCCTCCCCGATTCGAAC
>CAZVOR010000078.1:0-9828 GCA_964628745.1 uncultured Halobacteriales archaeon | reverse complement strand
AGCCCGGCGTCTTGGTGACGGGCTGGCGCTCGAGCTCGTGGTTCTCGAAGACGTTCGTGGAGTTGAGCGAGTCCAGGATGAGCGGGAGGTCGAGCACGTCGAGCCACGCGGCCGTCTGGTCGGAGCCGTTGACGTGGTCGTGCCACTCCCACTGCGGCGTGGTGACGAGGTCGTTGTCCAGCATCGGGAACTCCTCGCCGGCGACGACCGTCTTCATCTCCTCGTGGCCGTCGATGGTGAAGCGCAAGGCGTTGGCCCCGTGGCGGTGCGACGGCGCCGTCTCGCCGGGCGAGACGGTCTGCACGCCCACGTAGATGGTGTTCGAGATGGCGTTGTCCATCCCGGTGTTGACCGGCACCGCCACCCGCCGCTGGAAGCCCGGCGGGAGGTCGGCTATCGGCACGTCCTCCTCGATGCCGTCGATGGCGGCCTGCACGTCCGCCCACTTCCAGATGTCCGCCCCGAGGTCGTCGTAGACGGTCTCCCCGAAGTCCTCCTCGACCTCCCAGAGCGGCCGGAGCCCGTGCGTCTCCAGGAGACCACGCGTATCCGCGCTCAGTTCGAGCAGCTCCTCGTGCTGTGCCATGTCGTTCCGTTTCACCCAATACGGCAATAAGCGTGTTGGGGCGGGCGCTCGCCGGCGGTCCGGGCGCCGTAGCGCGCCGCGGAACCGCGTCGGTACTGCCCGGGAACGCCACCGTTATCCGGCTGGTGCGCGCGGGGTGGCGTATGAAATTCGTCAGGTTCGACGGCGACCGGCTGGGACTGCTCGAGGAGGGCGGCGTGGTCGACCTCACCGACCGGCTCGGGCTCGCGTCGGACGACCCCCTCGTCGAGTACATCGAGCGCGACCTCGACGCGGCCGAGCACGCGAGCGACGGGCCGGACCACGACCTCGCGGACGTGGCGCTCGAGTCGCCCGTGGCGCGCCCGGGGAAGGTCATCGCCGCGCCACTGAACTACGACGCGCACATCGAGGAGGCCATCGCCGACCGGGACATCACCACCGACGAGTGGTTCTCCATCGAGGACAAGGGCTACTTCCTGAAGGCCCCCTCCTCGGTCGTCGGCCCGGACCGCGGCGTCGAGCTCCCGTTCTCCGACCGCCGCTGCGACCACGAGATCGAGCTCGCCTTCGTGATGGGCGCCGAGTGCAAGGACGTGACGGCCGAGGAGGCCTGGGACCACGTCTTCGGCTACACCATCCTCCTGGACATCAGCGTCCGCGGCGACCAGGACCGCTCGAACCGGAAGTCCTACGACACGTTCACCGTCGTCGGCCCCTGCGTCGTCACGGCCGACGAGATCGACGACCCCCAGGACCTCGAGATGGAGCTCCGGCTCAACGGCGAGACGCGCCAGGCCGAGAACACGAGCGACATGGTCTACACCTGCGCCGACGTCGTCCAGTACGCCTCCATCGGCACGACCATCGAGGTCGGCGACGTGATCACGACCGGCACGCCGGCGGGCGTGAGCGCGCTCTCGGACGGCGACGTCATCGACGCCCGGATCGAGGGCGTCGGCGAGATGACGGTCGAGGTGACCGAGCGGGACGTCCGGTTCGCCGACGTCGACGTGCGGAAGGGCGGGCAGCGGTAGCCCGGTCGGCCCCGGTGCGCCACGGACATCGACGCCCGCGTCACCCGTCGTCCGCGTACGGCGCCAACGCCTCGCGGAGGTCGTCGGGCAGCGCGACCGCCCCGTCGCCGTCGACCGGGACGCAGGCCCGCTGCTCGTAGGCGGTGAACGCGAGCGACCCGTCCTCGCGGGCGGCCTCGTACGCGAATCGGACGCTCCGCTCGCCGAGGTCCGGGGTCAGCCGGACGGTCACCACGTCCCCCGCGCGGACGGGTCGTTCGAACTCGGCGTGGAACTCGACGATGGGGAGGCCGTAGCCGTGCTCCCCCGTGATCTCCCAGAACGGGAAGCCGATGGCCTCCATGAACCGGTCGGAGACGTCGTGGATGGCCTCGACGATGCTCGGGTAGTGGGCGATGCGGAAGGGGTCGGTGTCCGCGAAGCGGACGGTCCAGTCGTGCTCGTACATGGTGTCGCTACGGTCGCTCCTCGTACATGGCGGTTCCGCTACGGTCCCCGGACCGGACGACGAGGGGGGATGGGGCGTCCGGGTGCCGTCTTCGCGCCGGGGCCCGACCGATGCCAAAGCGGCTATCAACGCCGCCGCTCCAACGTCGACCCGGATGAGCGCGGACGGGAGCGGAGACGGACGGGTGGTCGTCGTGGGCGCCGGGCCGACGGGCATGAGCGCCGCGCTGGCGCTGCGGGCCCGCGACGTGCCGGTCACCGTCCTCGAGGCGGACCCCGAGGACCGGGAGCGGCCCGGCAGCCGGGCCATCTACGTCCACGGCTCCACCCTCCGGACGTGGGAACGCATCCGGCCGGGGCTGGGCGAGCGGCTGGCGGAGGCGGGCCTCGTCTGGCCGACCCGGCGGACGTGCTGGCGGGGCCGGGAGGTCTTCTCCCGGACGTACCCGGACCCGGGCGGCACCGACGGCCTCCCGCACTTCATCAGCCATCCCCAGGTCGGGACGGAGGCGGAGCTCCTCGCGGCCTGCCGGGACGCGGGGGTCGAGTTCGTCTGGGACTCGCCCGCGGCGGCGGTCGAGTCGGACGCCGACGGCGTCCGGGTGGAGACGGCGGGCGGGGAGACCTGGCGCGCCCCGTACGTCGTCGGCGCCGACGGGGCGAACTCGGTCGTCCGCGAGGAGATCGGCGCCGAGTTCGGCGGCGACCGCTCGGAGAACTCCTTCGTCATCACCGACGTGGCGGAACACCCGGACGACCCGCGGCCCAACGCGCGGACGTTCCACTACGAGCACCCCGGCATCGGGGGCCGCAACGTGCTCCTCGTCCCCTTCTCCGGCGGGTGGCGCGTGGACCTGCAGTGCCGGACGGCCGACGACCCCGAGCGCTGGAACCGGGACGACGTCGTGGCGGACTGGGTGGGCACGGTGCTGGGCGACCGCTACGCGGACCGGGTGACGTGGACCTCGACGTACCAGTTCCTCCAGGTGACCGCGGACACGTTCGTCGACGAGCACCGCCGGGTCCTGCTGGCGGGCGAGGCGGCGCACCTGTTCGCCCCCTTCGGCGCGCGGGGGATGAACTCCGGGGTCGCCGACGCCGACGCGGCCGCCTCCGCCGTCGCCGTGGCGGTCCGGGCCCGGGAGGAGGTCGCGCGGTCGGAGGTGGCGGCGTACGCGGCCGAGCGCGAGGCGGCCGCGGCCTGGAACCGGCGGGCGGCCGGCCGGGCCCTCGAGCACCTCCAGGGCGACGGCCTCCTGCCCCGGGCGAAAAAGCGGGCCGCGGCGGCGGCCGCGCGCTGGTGGGAGCCCGCCGGCGAGTGGCTGGACCTGGCCCCGTACGGGCCGCGGTCGGGCCCGCCGACGACCGGCGGCAAGTACTGATGGAGACGGCCGGCGCGTGTCATCGCCGCCGGCCGGTCAGCCGTCGAACGCGTCGGCGACCTCGCCGCGGAGGAGGGTGCCGGTGGGCGACCGCGGGAGGTCGTCGACGAACGCGTACCGGCGCGGGCGCTTGAAGTCCGCGAGCGTGTCGTGCGCCCGGCAGTGGCGCTCGAGGGCCTCCTCGCTCACCTCGTCCTCCGCGACGACCGCGGCCGCCACGACCTGCCCCCAGGTCTCGTCGGGCAGCCCGACGACGCCGGCGGCCGCGACGGCCGGGTGGTCCTCGAGGGCGCGCTGGACCTCCTCGGGGTAGATGTTCTCGCCGCCCGAGAGGATCATGTTGTCGATGCGGTCGATGATGGTGAGGTAGCCGTCCTCGTCGACGCGGGCGATGTCACCGGTCCGCAGCCACCGCCCGCCGGGCCCCCCCGCCTCCGGGGTCCCGGTCGCCTCGCTCGCGGGGTCGTCGACGAACAGCGCCTCGGTCGCCTCCGGGCGGCCGAGGTAGCCGTCGGCCATCTGGACGCTCCGCCCGACCACCTCGCCGAGGGTCCCGGGCTCGACCTCGGCCGTCGGGTCCGGCTTCGACGGCGGGTCGGCCGGCTCGACGACCCGGACCTCCCAGAGGTACGAGGCCTTGCCGATGGTGCCGGGGTGGTCGTCCTGCTCGTCCGGGTAGGCGAAGGTCAGGTTGCCGACGCCCTCGGTGAGCCCGTACGTGTTGTACACGTCCGCCTCGAGGGTCCCGTCGACCCGCTCGACGAGCGCCTCGGGGACGATGGCGCCGCCGGTCCGGACGTACTCGAGGCTGGCCAGGTCGGCGTCGAGCGACCGCTGGGCCTCCACGAGCGTCGCGAGCTGCGTCGGGACGGCCAGCAGCCCCGTGATGCCGTGCTCCTCGACGGCCCGGAGCGTCCCCTCGGCGTCGAAGGTCGGCTGGAGCACCAGCGTCGCCCCGACCAGGAGGTGGGGCAGGACCCAGGCCTCGCTGGTGACCATGTGGTACCAGGGCGTGCAGACGAGGGCGCGGTCGTCCGCGTCGAGCCCCATCTCCATGGCGGGCTGGACGGCCGCGAGCCACGCCTGCTCCCCGTCGACGAGGATGCCCTTCGGGGCGCTGGTCGTCCCGCTGGTGAAGAAGGCCGCGGACTCCGGGGGGTCCGTCGCCGGCGACGCGGGCGCGTCCGCCGGGTCGGCGTCGTCGAGCGCGTCCGCGTACGGCTCGCCGCCGAGGGCCTCACCGCCGCTCGACTCGCCCCCCTCGCCGTCCATGGCGAGGGTCGCCGTCGGGGCGCACCGGTCGACCAGGGCGGCCGCCGTCTCGGCGAGCGCCCCGTCGAAGACGAGGCCGGCGGCGTCGGTGGTCTCCATCGCCGACGCCAGCTCGCCGACCGCCCCCCGGGTCGAAAGCTGGACGTTCGCCCGCCCGCGCCGCATGGCGGCCAGCATGGCGTCGACCACCTCGACGCGGTTGTGGGCCAGCACGCCGCACCGCTCGCCGGGGATCCGCGCCTCCAGGGCCGCGGCCAGCGACGCGGACCGGTCCGCCAGCTGGCGGTAGGTGAACGAGCGTCCGTCGGGGGCGACGACGGCCTCGCGGTCGGGGTACCGGCGGACGGTGGACTCGAACCCCTCGAGACAGGTCAGCCGCTGCATGCCCCATCGCATCCCCGCCGGCGTAATAACGTTACTCTGGACCGGGGCGTCGAGCCGGGCGGCCGGCCGGCGGCTACCGTGCCGATGCCCGGTCGCCGGCGCCGGACGTGACGCTCACCGCGCCGTTGCCGAGCTCGACCACCGCCGTGTCGGACGGCGAGCGGGAGAGCCGGCAGGTGGTCCGCGCCCGCTCGACGCCGTCGACCAGCACGTGGAGGTCGTACTCGCCCGCCGGGAGCGCCGCGCGCGACCGGCCGGACTCGCCGGGCGGGAGGGAAAAGCGGTCCGAGAGCAGCCGGTCCCCGTCGGGCGAGTCGACGGCGACGGTCACCGCGTGGCGCTGCCGGTGGTCGTAGTTCCGGACGCGAACGGCGTCGAACGTGGCGGGGGCGGCCGACGCGTCACCGCCGGTCGCCTCGAGCGTCGCGGCGAACTCCCCCCGCCTCGGCGTCCCCTCGAGTTCCCCCTGTCGTGACATACCCGACCGTTCGACGGGCGACGGCAAGAAGGACCCGTAGACGAAAACGGTCGTTTCACCCAACCCGGCGCACGGCCCGCGCGCCCCCGTCCGGCGGCCGGCGCGGCCACAACCGCCTTCCCCTTCCTCGGCAAACCACCGCACGATGCGCCGGTCCCCCGGCGAGGTGGTCCTCCTCGTCGCGCTCGTGGCGCTCGCGGGCTGTGGCTCGGCCGGGAGCCCGGCCGCCCCCGGGCCGGCGGCCGGCGACGGGGTCGCCGCGACCGTCGTCGAGGTCGTCGACGGCGACACCGTCCGGGTCCGGCTGGCGGACGGGTCCACCGACACGGTCAGGCTGCTCGGCGTCGACACCCCCGAGGTGCACGTGGCCAACGACCCGGCGGACTACGAGGGCGTGCCGGACACCGAGGCCGGGGCGGTCTGCCTCCGGGTCGAAGGCCACGACGCGAGCGCGTTCGTGGAGCGACGGGCGCTCGGCGAGCCCGTCCGGCTGGTGGTCGACCCGACGGCCGACCGCCGCGACCGGTACGGCCGGCTGCTGGCGTACGTCCACCTCGACGGAGCGGACCTCAACCGCCAGCTGGTCGCCCGCGGATACGCCCGGGTCTACGACGCCACGTTCGCGCGCTCGAGCGACTACTACGCCCTGGAGGCGGCCGCCCGGGCCGAGGGGCGGGGGGTCTGGCGGTGCCGGACCCCGGGCCCGGGAACCGCGACGCCCGCGGGCGACGGCCCGCTCCGGCTCGTCGAGGTCCACGCCGACGCGGCCGGCGACGACCGCGCGAACCTGAACGACGAGTACGTCGTGCTCGAGAACGCGGGCGACTCGACGCTCGACCTGTCGGGCTGGGTGCTCGCCGACGCCGCGGGCCACGCCTACGCGTTCCCCGACGGGTTCGCGCTCGCCCCGGGCGAGCGGGTGTCCGTCCACACCGGCGCCGGCGAGGACACCGCGACGGCGCTCTACCGGGGCGCGGCCGGCCCGGTCTGGAACAACGACGGCGACACCGTCATCGTCCGGGCGCCGAACGGGACGGTCGTGCTCGAGGCGTCGTACGGGTAGCCGAGCGGGACGGTCCGTCGGCCCGGAGCGCACCCATCGGCCCCAGGCGTCCCATCGTCCTCGGCGCGCCCGCCGGCCTTTATCTCGCGGGCGGGCGTGGCCCGCCCCATGCGACTGTCCGCTACGCTGCGTCGGAGCTTCGTCGCGGGGCTCATCCTGATCGCGCCGCTCGTCGTCACGGCCTACGTGCTCCGGCTGCTCGCGAACTGGGCGCTGCTGGTCGTCGACCCCATCGTCCGCAGGACCGGGCTGACCCAGTACACCGCCAACGAGGTGCTGCTCGCGCAGGTGGTCGCCGTCGTCACCATCGTCGTGGCCGTCACGGCGCTGGGCTTTGCGGCCAACTGGAGCGTCGGCCGGCGGCTGTTCGGCCGCGTCGGCCGGGTGGTGAACATCGTCCCGCTGGTCAACGTCATCTACGCGGGCGTCCGGCAGGTCGCGAACTCGCTGGTCGAGCGCGACACGGGGTACGAGTCGGTCGTCCTCGTGGAGTACCCCCGCGAGGGCCACTACGCCATCGGCTTCGTGACCGGCGAGAGCCCGGCCGCCGTCGAGCCGGTCACCGGCGAGCCGGCGCTCAACGTCTTCCTGCCGAACTCGCCGAACCCGACGGGCGGCCGGCTCGCCGTGGTGCCGACCAGCCGGGTCCACGAGATCGACATGAGCGTCCGGCGCGGGCTCCGGCTGGTCGTCACGACCGGCATCGGGGGCGACGAGCCCGACGGGCCGCCCGGGTCGGCGGTCGACGGCCGACCGGAGCCGCTCGGCGCGCGCTGATGGCCGGTCCGGACGGCCGGTCCCGTCGCCGGAGGCCGCTCAGTCGAACGCAACCTCGCCGAGCGTCGTCGCCTCGCCGAACAGCCAGTCGGCGTGCTCGGTGGCGTACTCGCGGTGGTCCTCCTCGATGTAGCCCAGCGCGTCCTGGACGACGACCGGCCGGTAGTCGCGGAGCCCGGCGCTGCCGGCGGTGTGCAGCACGCAGACGTTGGCGAGCGTGCCGCAGATGAGCAGGTCGTCGAGGCCGTGCGTGTCGAGGTAGCCCTCGAGGTCCGTCCGGTAGAACGCGTCGTAGGTGTGCTTGACGACGACGTGGTCGTCGTCCCGCACGTCGAGGTCGTCGACCAGCTCCGCCTCCCAGGAGCCCTCGAGGACGTGCTCGCCCCAGCGCGCGAACTCGTCGTAGTAGTGGGCGTCCTCGAACTGCTCGGGCGGGTGGACGTCCCGCGTGAACACCGCGGGGGCGCCGGCCGCCCGGGCCCGCTCCAGCACGGCGTTCACCGGCTCGATGGCCGCCTCGCTGGCCGGCGCGTAGAGGCTCCCGTCCGGGTGGCAGAAGCCGTTCTGCATGTCCACCACGACCACGGCCGTTCGGTCGGGATCGTACGGCATGGGCGTCGGTAGGGCCAAGCGAAGGAAAGCCCTTGCGGGCGGGTGACTCGCCCGCTGGCGGGGTCGGACCCCGCGCACCCCCCGGACGGCGCGACGGCAGTCGGCAGGTAGCCTTTTCCCCGTCCGCTCGTAAGCCGACGCATGCACTGGCGTGCCGGCGCGACGCTCGCGCTCGCGGTGCTGGCCGTCCTCGGCGGGCTCGCCGCGCCGGGCGCTGCGGCCCCCGCTACCGACCGGGCGCCGAATCCCGCCGCCCAGGCGGGGCCCCCGGCGCCGACTCCCGCGCTGTGCGACGGCGGGCCCCCCGACCCCGAGACGGACGTCATCGGCTGGGAGGCCGGCTGCTGGCACAACGAGTCCATCGACGTGAACCAGTCGGACGGCCTCGACGCGACCGAGCTGAACGCCACGGTCGCCCGGGCGATGGCCCGCGTGGAGTCCGTCCGCGGACTCGAGTTCCAGTCGACGGTCCCCGTCGAGATCCGGAGCCGCGAGGCGTTCCAGGCCGAGCAGGCCAACCGGACCACCGAGCCGGCGCTTCGCACCTTCGACAACGCGAAGTTCGAGGCGCTGTTCCTCGTCGGCGAGGACGAGGACTCCATCGCGGTGCAGAACGCGAACACGGGGAGCAACGTCCTCGGCTTCTACAGCCCCGCGAGGGACGCCATCGTGGTCATCTCGGAGAACCCCGACGCGCTCCAGATCGAGGAGCTGACGCTCGCCCACGAGCTCGTCCACGCGCTGCAGGACCAGCACTTCAACCTGACCCGGTACGACGCCCGCACGCGCGACGGCGCCAACGCGGAGAGCGGCCTCATCGAGGGCGACGCCAGGCTGGTCGAGCTTCGGTACGGCCGGCACTGCGACGACGGCGGCCGCTGGAACGGCTCGTGCGTCGCACCGCCGGCGAGCTTCGAGGGCGGGTCGGGCGGGAGCCTCGCGAACATCGGCGTCTACTTCGTGAAGTACCTGCCGTACAGCGACGGCCCCGCGTTCATCACCTCACTGTACGACGAGGGCGACTGGACGGCCGTCGACGCGGCCTACGAGCGCCCGCCGCAGAGCAGCGAGCAGATCATCCACCCCGAGCGGTACCGGTCCGACGAGCCGACCGACGTCGCGCTCGAGGACCGGACGTCCGGGACCTGGAAGCGCGTCCAGCCGCCCGGCCGCCCCGACTACGGGACGGTCGGCCAGGGCGCGCTGACCGCGATGCTCGCCTACGCGCTCTACGACAGCGACGGCCAGACGCAGATCATCAGCCCGGACGAGTGGCTGAACACCACCGACGACGGCTCGGTGTCGACCTTCGACCCGCTGCAGTACGGCCACCGCTACACGACGGGCTGGGACGGCGACCGCCTGCACGTCTACGAGAACGACGCCAACGAGACGGCGTACGTCTGGCGGCTCGTCTGGGACGACCCGGCGGAGGCCCGGGAGTTCGTCGACGGCTACCTCCAGCTGCTGACCTACTGGGGCGGCGAGCGCATCGCCCCCAACACCTGGGTCGTCGAGGACGGGCGCTTCGCGGACGCCTTCCACGTCTCGGTCCGGGGCGACGCGGTGACCGTCGTCAACGCGCCCACGACCGACCAGCTCCCCGAGGTCCGCGAGGGCGTCGAGGCCACCCCGACCCCGTCGCCGACGGGGACCGTGACGATCGGGACCGTGACGACCGCTACCTCGCCGGGCGCCGGCGAGCCGACCCGCTCGACCGTGCCGGGGGGCGAGCCGACGTCGCCCGGGCAGCCCGGCTTCGGCGCGCTCGCCGCGCTGGCGGCGCTGACCGTCGCCGTGCTCGCCCGTCG
>CAZVOR010000077.1:0-9858 GCA_964628745.1 uncultured Halobacteriales archaeon | reverse complement strand
GACGCCGAGAAGGGGGGGTACGACCACTACATGCTCAAGGAGATCCACGAGCAGCCGACCGCCATCCAGCACGCGATCCAGGGACGGCTCGACGGGGACCCCGGCGGCGGCCTCCTCGACGGGCTCCCCACGGGGACCTTCGCCGAGGGCAGCAGCGTCCACTTCGTCGCGTGCGGGACGTCCTATCACGCGGCGATGTACGGCAGCCAGCTGCTCGCCCAGCGGGGGATCCCGGCGCAGGTGTTCTTCGCCGGCGAGTACGCGACCTCCCCGCCGCCGATCCGCGACGACACGACCGTCATCGGCGTCACCCAGAGCGGCGAGACCGCCGACACGCTCGAGTCGATCCGGCGGGCGAACGCCGCCGGCGCCAGGACCGTGGCGGTCACCAACGTGGTCGGCTCGACCGCCGCCCGCGAGGTCGACCACCCCCTCTTCGTCAGGGCCGGCCCGGAGATCGGCGTCGCGGCCACCAAGACGTTCTCCTCGCAGGTGGCGCTGCTGACGCTGCTCGCCGAACAGGCCGGCCGCGACGTGTCGGGGGCCTCGAGCGACCGGTGGCCGGCGATCCGGGACGCGCTCGACGACCTCCCGCGGACCGTGCGCTCCGTGCTCGACGACAGCGCGGCCCGCGATATCGCCGAGACCTATCCCCACAAGGAGGCCTACTTCTTCATCGGGCGAGGGGTCGGCCACTCCGTCGCGCTCGAGGGCGCGCTGAAGTTCAAGGAGATCACCTACGGCCACGCCGAGGGCTTCCCCGCCGGCGAGCTCAAGCACGGACCGCTGGCGCTGGTGACGCCGGACACGCCGGTCATCGCCGTCTTCTCCGGCCGGCACGACGAGAAGACGATGAACAACGTCAAGGAGGTACAGGCGCGGGGCGCGCCGGTCGTCGCCGTCGCGTCGGCGGACTCGACGGAGGTCATCGACGCCGCCGACGAGGCGCTCACGTTCCCCCGCGCGTGTCCGGAGGTCGCCGGCGTGGCGGCGAACGTGCAGCTGCAGCTGCTGGCCTACCACGTCGCGGACCTGTACGACCGGCCCATCGACAAGCCGCGGAACCTCGCCAAGTGCGTGACCGTCGAGTGAGCCTGCGGCGGACCGGTCGGTGAGGGCCGGAACCCGACGCTCAGACGAGGTTGTGCTTTTTCGTCTGCTCCCAGACCGACTCGCCCTTGTCCGTCATCCGGTACACCCGACCTTTCTTGCGGTCCTCGGGGACCAGGAGGTCGACCATCTCCCGGTCCCGGAGCTGCTGTAGCGCCCGGGAGACGTGGGCCACCGCGATGTCCTGATCGGACCCGATCTGGGAAGGGGTCGACGGGCTCTCCGCGAGCCGCCGCAGCACCTCCGTCCGATACGAGGAGCTGATGACGAAGCCGATGTCGTCCCAGTCAACGGTCATTGTCGGGATCGCAACCCATGTCGTGGGAAACGACTCGCCCCGACATAACCGCCGGCAATCGTTCAGTTGTCACGCCTCTGAACCGACTTCGGGTAATGGAAACTTACCGACCAGTCGGGTGCACCATGACTGACGGATTCCTGTCATCGAGCCCCGGTTGCCTACCGATGGGCTCGAGGGGGTTACCGTCTGTCCCCCGCGTGCGCGCTCGAAGACGGCGGTTGCTCCGGTCCGCCGCCCGGTCCCGCGCCAGGGCGAACGCTAGCCCGCGGGGGGAGACCGCCATCACGGGGGACGTGGTACCCGGACTCCGGAACGAGCGGGTCCCGCCGGGGCCGCCGCGACGCGAGGTATCGCGAACGCCGGCCGACGCTCGGGGCGGGTCGACCCTTGCCGCATCGCGTAGCCGAACAATAACTAACCCGGTAATGGCCGTGAGCGGCATACACCGAACCCGGAAGGCGGGCGTGTACGGCGGATGAAACTGACAGAGACGGGACGCGGTCGGGACGGGGCCGTCGGTCGGCCGGACGACTTCATCGTGCTGGTCGTTCGTCGGGAGCGATTCGACGAATGAGAGAACAGGCGCAGGTCGGCCACCGCACCGCCGCCATCACGGGAGGGCGCGTGGTCACGCCGAATGGGGCCGTCCCGCGCGGCACGGTCGTCATCCGCGGGAACGACATCGAGGAGATACGGACGGGGGCGAGCCCCGATGTCGACGAGCGTGTCGACGCCAGCGGGCGGCTCGTGCTCCCGGGACTGGTGGACCTGCACGGCGACGACGTCGAGTCACACGTGGAACCCAGGCCGGGTGCCGAGGTCGACCCGGACGTCGCGCTCGCCGTCTGCGACCGGCAGAACCTCGCAGCCGGCGTCACCACGAAGCTCAACGCCATCGCCTACGAGGAGTCACCATCGGACAGCCGTTCGATCGGCCGGGCGAACGCGCTGCTGGAGGCCGTCCACCGCGGCGACCGGCTCCTCGCCGACCACCGGGTGCACGCACGGTGCGAGCTCAGCGACGCCGCCACGGTCGACGCCGTGGTCGACGTCCTCGACCACCCCGCGGTCGACCTCGTCTCGCTGATGCGCCACGTCCCCGGGGCCGGGCAGTTCGAGGACCAGGACTCCTTCGAGCGGGAGTACGTCGCCGACGGGCACTGGACGGCGAACGAGGCCCGGGAGATCGCCGGCGACCGGCGGGCCGTCGACCAGGACACGCTCGCAGCGCGGATCGACCGGGTGGTCGGCCGAGCTCGCGCGGCCGGCGTCCCGGTCGCCTCGCACGACGACGAGGACGCCGAGTCGGTCGAGCGGCTGTCCGAACGCGGCGTCCGGATCAGCGAGTATCCGACGACGCTCCCCGCGGCCCGGCGCGCGAACGAGCTGGGGCTCGTCGTCGCCATGGGCGCTCCGAACCTGGTCCGCGGCGGGAGCCTCTGGGGGAACCTCGACGCCCACGAGGCCATCGAATCGGGCGTCGTCGACGTCCTCTGCTCCGATTACCACCCGCCCTCGCTGCTCAACGCCGTGTTCGCGGAGACCGGCGAGCCGCTCCCCCGGAGGGTCGCGCGGGTGACGGCCGCCCCGGCGGCCGCCGCCGGGCTCGACGACCGCGGCCGGCTCGAGTCGGGCCGGCGGGCCGACGTCGTCGTGGTCGACCCCGGACCGCCCCCGGTCGTCGAGCGGGCCTTCGTCGCCGGCGTCGAGGTCTACCGTACGAGGGCTCGCGCGACCGAGCCGACCGAACTCCGGGACCCGGACGGGCGGCACCCGGTCTAGCCCGCCCCGGCGCCAGCGTCCGGTAAGCCGCTCGTTACGAAGTGGGCTGGAACCCTCCCTACCGTTCGCGATGAGACGAGGCTACTGTCCGAACTGCGAGGCCCCCCGGCGCCTGCACGAGGACAAACCCTGGCTGGCTGCCGTGTGTATGACCTGTGGCGCGTCGGTCGGAGCCCGCTGACGCCGGCGGCCCGTCGTCGCACCCGCTAAACGTTCTCGCCGCGGACGCCTGCCGACGCCGGCGCGACGGTCGCCCCACCGACTCGTACAGCCGCTGGTGGGCGCGCCGGGCGTGCCGGCCACGCGTCAGGCGCCCGGAACCCCCACCGCCTCGAACGTGGTGAGGCCGACGAAGGCGAGCAGGTACAGGACGACCAGCGCCGACACCCAGGCGATGAGCGAGATGACGATGGCGTCCACCCACCCGCCGGGGTACCGCCAGTTGATGACCCCGACGTAGGCGACCAGCGCGAGCAGGGCGCCGAGGAAGGGAATCCACGACAGGAGCGCCCAGATGACGGCGCCGATGAGGGCGGTGAGTATCGCGTAGGTGTAATCCTCGTAGTCGGTGACCACGCGGGCGCCGACGTAGATGCCGAGGGCCCCGATCAGCAGGCTCACCACGAAGACGACGATGGAGTCGACGAGTGCCATGTCAGAGCACTAGTATATGCAAATCCCCATTGTTATTCGTCTGTTACGGGGAATCCCCCGGATTCGCCGGAGTCCGCCGTCGCGCCGCCCGCTGGCCTACCGTCAGCCAGCTCCCCGGCGTCGCCGGACGCTCCGACGAGCGCGGCGCGTGCGGGGCCCGGTGGTCCGGGAGCGGTTTCCACGAGTGCTGAAGGCCACTGCTGGTCGGTGCGGGTCCGGCAGCGGGCCGTCCGAGAGGAACCCGGCGCGAAAGGGGGAAATCGCGCCGGGGTGGCAAGTGGTGGGGGGAGCCGACGCGCCTCCACAACGCGTCGGGTTCGCGTCTGACACGTGATCCGTGGCGCCTCTCGCAGGCGCCACCGATGGATTCCGGTCGTCTCCCTTTGTTATAGATCGGCTTCCGCCGATAGACCGTGATTTCCGGGAGCCGTCGTGGACCCGACGCCGGCCGGCGCCCGGCGCCCGGCCGCCGGGTTCGCGCCGCCTACGGCCGTGGATGCCCCGGGGGGAGGGATTCCACGACGAGGTCCCCCCGACTCACCAGCGACTCGAAGTCCGACCGGGTGAGCGCGAACGAATCGTCGACCGAGTGCAGGCGAACGCGTCCGTCACGGGTTCCCCGGTACCAGACGACCTCGTTGGTCCTGACGTGGTACAGCGAGGTCCCTACGGCGATCAGCTCCCCGGCGATTTCGACGCTGTCGGACCCCGAGTCCATCGTTCTCCCGAACGCCTTCCCGCTTCTTAGGTACTACCCGGGTAATCGGGGTAGCCGCTGGCTAAGCCGGCCCGCCGCACCGCTCAGCGTCGAGATGGTCGGACACGGGCCGGGCGCGCGACGGCCGTCGCACCGTGGAGGCCCGGAGCGCGCTCGAGGCGGACGGGCGTCCGTCGAGCCGTGCCGGCGCGCCCCCGTCGCCGTCGGGATGTCGACGAAGCGTCCGGCGCGGGACGGGGGCGGCGGGCCGCCGCGTAATGTGAAATTTTCCGGATACGACCCGTCCATAACAATGGCGGGCGCCCCGATACAGCCGGTGCCGCGGACGAGCACCGAGTGACACCGCCATCGCCGACGGAGCGAACCGATGAATCGACGGAGACGGGAAGCGACCGACCGCACCATGGACCCACCAGCGCACGAACAGCCGCCGTATCGGCACGAGCAACCAGCCGAGGGGGACCCCGGCGGCCCGTCCCGGCCGCCGCCGGCCGGTCAGCAACCCCCGCGGGAGTCGGAAGCGGCGGGGGGCAGACCCGGTCACCTGTCCGACGCGCGGGTACCGCGGACGCCCCAGCAGCCGGCGACCCACGCACCGGCGCCGGGCGGCCAGCCGACGGGACAGCAGCCGGTGCCGCCCCAGCCCGGGCCGTTCGACCAGCCCCGGCCCCCGGGGGGACCGGACGGCGGGACGGTCCCTCCGGCGGGCGTCCCGCTCGTCGACGTCATCGACAACCCCCGGGCGATCGCCATCCTGGTCGACCTCCCCGGCTACGAGAAGGAGGAGATAGCGATAGAAGCGAACGGGAACGCGATCCGGGTCTTCGCCACGCGTGACACGGACCCCGGCGATCGGGACCGGGCGATCCAACGCGAACGACCCGAACGGATCGAGCGGGTCATCGAGCCCCCGGCGTCGATCGACATCGAGGAGGCCGAGGCCACCTACGACAACGGGGTCCTCCGGATCACGCTGCCGAAGGCCGGCGACGAACGGCGGCGGACCATCGGCATCCACTGAAGCCCCGCCGCCGACTCGCTTCCGGCGGTTGCTCCGGTCGCCTCGGGCGGCCGGCGTCGGACGGCGGCCCGGACCGGGACGAGGGGACCGTTTCGGAAAGGAGGAGCGCCGTCGGGCGCGTTCAGCTCATCGTGCCCGACGTGGACCCGACGGCGTCGGACTGGTCCGCCCCGGCGGGGATGTCGCTGATCAGCATGCAGTCCAGGCAGCCGTAGACGTTGCCGTCGTTGTCTCCGAACACCCGGGCGAAGTCCGCGGTGACGAACGTCCCGCAGTTGTCACACTCGGCCATGGCTCCGGATGGGGAGGGCGCTGCTCGAGTCGCTCGATGCGCGGCAGTGCGGGACTGGAGGGTCGGTCGAGGTGCGGACGGTGGGCGCGTTCCGACCGGCACAGGACGGGCCGTTCGCGGACCGGCACCCGTTCGGGAAGGGCGGGTCGACCCGGCGACGTCGCCCCGGTTCGAGGGCCATCACGGCTCCGAGTTTCGAATCCCGCCACAAAGTTATAGAGTCGATATCCGCCGCGTCGGCGGCCGATTTCGGCGGGCCCGTGCGGTAGAGAGCGCCATCGCCGTCGCACCTTCCCGACCGCGCCGGGCGGCCGGGAACTGTGGTTGGGAGAGCGACGGCGCTCCCCGGGACGGCCCCCTCCGGCTGGCGCCGTCGAACGAGCGAGCACCATCGTCGGGCCGGAGTGCCTCCCGGCACGCCACGTTCGGGGGTCGTCGCGCCGGGCGGGCCGGTCGGGCCGGGCTACCGCGTCGGTCGGTCGACGGCCCGCCCCTACGGGGAGCGCCGAGACGCCGGACATCGGACGTGGGTCGGTCGACGGCGGTCCGTTCGGAGCCCACACGGACGCTGACGGGCCGCGCCGACCCGGCCCCCTCGACGGGGCGCGGCTCGCGGTCGACGGGACGACCGGTAGGTCCCTTTTAATCGGCCGACTCGGGCGGGGAACACTGGAATTCGGGGGCGGGTCCAGGAGGGCCGCCGCCCGATTCCGCCGACTTTTTAACCGATTCTTACCAGCGGGCGACGGATTCGAACGGTCCTCATTAACTAAGTGGTCACCTCGATTTGAACTACCAGAACATGGGAACAGCAGGCCGTAAAAGCGCGGCAAGGGCGACGGCCGGAAACCCATCCGTAACGGCCGCCAGCCGACCGGCGTCCACGCACCTCGAGCGATGAGCGGACGAGCGTCGACGGGAATCGACCGGAACGCCGAGGCCGAAGACCAGGGGAAGCTGTCGGAGGACGAGGTCGAAACCATCCGGGAGGCGGAGCAGGAGCGCCGGATGGACCCCTCCGACCGGAACGTACCGAAGGAGCTCTCGCTGGACATGAAGTTCGAGCTCCTGAAGAACCAGCGGCGTCGTCGGGTGCTTCGGTTCCTGATGGCCAACGGCGACGCCTCCACGACCGGCGAGCTCGCCGAACACGTGGCCGCGCTGGAGAACGACAAGGCCGACGTCGACTCGCTGACCTCGAAGGAACGGAAGGCGGCGTACGTCGGTCTCTACCAGTGTCACCTCCCCAAGATGGACGACTACGGGGTGATCGAGTTCAACCAGGCGCGCGGTCAGGTCGAGCTCACCGACGTGGCCGACCAGCTCGAGGAGTTCCTGGTCGAGGAGACGGACACTCGATGGTCCCTGCGCTATCTCGGCATCGCGGTCGCCGGCGGCGGGCTGTTCCTCGCCTCGCTCGTCGCCGGCGTCGAGGGGCTGACCATCGCCGTCGTCTTCGCGACCATCGCCGGCATCGTGCTCACCTCGGTCGGCCACCGGCGCGTCGAGCAGGAGCGCTAGCGCCGTTCGAACGCGAGCTCCGCTCGATCGCTACGCGGGTGAAATCGACCGACCGAGGGCGCCCCGTCGGGGCCCTACCGGCGGGCCGCGGCCGCCCATCCGACGCCGGTGACCAGTATCACGTGCATAACTAACGGAACCGGTCACCGTTCTCCGGGCGACGGATGAACGCAAGAACGGAGGCGATCCCGTCCACCATCGCGTGGACTTTCTCGGCGCGTGTCGGCCTGCCAGGGACGACTCTCGGCCGGCCGAGGCAGACGGCTCGCGCGGCGGCGCGCGACATCGACCGCGGCTCGACGAGCGTCCCCGTCTGACGCATGGCCGAGTCACGTTCGGGGCTCGACCGGCCCCTCGAAGGGACCGCGCGGGAGGACGACGTCTTCGAGCGCTGCCCGTCCTGCGGGACTATCGTCGTCCAGCTATCCACCCACCAGTGCCCGACGACGGCGCGGCAGGACGGCAGCACGAGGGAGGAACGGGAACGGATGGCCGAGCGGGACGACCGCGACGACCAGGCGCTGGTCGGGGTCTTCCAGCGAGCATCGGGGAGCACGTACGCGTACCACGAACTGGACGGGCGCCAGCAGCCGCGGTGTCCGACCCGGAACCCGACCAAGGCGAAGAAGTTCGAGGTGATGCAGCGGCAGGAGGCGAAGGAGCGAGGTAAGGCCCCCTGCGGCCACTGTCGGTCGCTCGAGGACAACGGAGGCGACTGACCGCTCGCCTCGCCGTCACTCCTCCTCGCCCGAGACGAACTGGTCGGCGTCCAGCTGGAATCCTCCGCCCCTGCGTGAGGCGAGCAGATGGACGACCGCGAGGGCCACCAGCAGCAGCAGGACGACCAGCCCGCCGGTGACGTCCGAGACCGTGTCGAGCGGCGGGACGTCGAGCACGGTCGCGGCGTAGATGACGAGCCCGGCGAACGCCACCAGCAGGTAGTAAAGCGGCCACGAACGGTCGACGGTGCCGCTGCTCACGTACCGGTCGATGTCCCGCGCCCGGTCGACGAGCTCGACCATCCCCGTCTCGGCGTCGTACGTTATCACGCCGGCGTCCTCGAGCCGGGGGATGTGGGTCTGGTAGAGGGAGACGTACACGCGCTTCCGTTGCTTCCTCGAGAGGCTCTCCTCGCCAGTCTCCCAGCGCGCGACTGCATCGGCGAGCTCGCGGAGCTCGACGGGGCTCTGCCGTTCGCTGAGGTAGTGCAACACGAACCGTCGACGTGCGTTGCTAAGGAGATCGAAGACACGGTCTTGGGATAGTGCATCCCGGTTGTCGGTGCGTGACATTCGTCCACGACCAGGATTCACCGACGGCGGTTCGAGAGGTGCATCTCCCTACCAGCCCTGACCCGACTGTAACACTTTGTTACTCGCGCGATATCCACTGTAGCGGCGGATTACCGCCCGATGGCGCGGCGTGACGGGGAAAGTCCCGTGTCGGAACCTCGGCTGGCGGGCCCGTCCGGCCGCCGAGGGGCCGCGAACCGCGGCGAGCCCGGTTCCCGGATCCGCCGCAGCCGGACCGTCCTCAGTCTGAGGATTCGGCCCGGTCGGCCCGGGACCTACCCGTCCGCCGGGTCCGCATCAGCGACCGGGCCGTCACGGTGAGCTCGTTCCTGACGGAGCGGCCGTCCCGCCGGCGGACCACGAGGGACGCCGCTTCGAGGCGCTTGAGGTGATGGGTGACCGTGCTGGGGTCGCGGTCGAGGTGCTCCGCGAGGGCGGTGACGCTCGACGGACCCCGACGAGCGAGCTCGTCCAAGATCCGTGCCGTCGCCCGGTCGTTGACGGCCGCGAGGCGCTCGGACGCCTCGGTTCCCGGCGCGACGAACCGCCGTTTCCCCGTTATCTTCCGATCCTTCACGAGGCCCTCGCGCTCGAGCACCCGGAGGTGGTGCCTGGCCGTCGACAGCGGGATGTCGACCTCCTCGGCCAGCGACGAGGGGGTGGCGCCCGGAGACTCCTGGATGAGATCGAACAGCGCGCTCCGTTTGTCGTGGACGAGCGGGTCGGAATCGTCGTGGCGACTGTAGTACCCCCCACCGGAGAGCAACCCGCTCTCCGGCAGGGGGTGGCCGACGAGCTCGACGACCGTCCGGGCGCCCGCGGGGATGACGTCGCACCAGACCCTCGCGGCGCACGAGACCGCGTCGGGGGCGGCCCCGGCGGCCAGTCCGGCCCGGTGGGCGGCCAGTGCGCCGACGACCACGGCGACCCCGCCGTGCGCTATCGGCGCCGCTCCGCCGGGAGGGTCGGACGTGCCGGCGTCGGACCCGACGCCGGAGTCGCGCTCCGGCGGGGAGCTACCGTTCTCCGGCGCCCCGGCGACGAGGGCCGGCGGCGGGTCGGCGGCATGGGACCGGCTGCCCTCCCCCGCCGAGCGGTCCGCCCCGTGGGGGCCGCGGGCGGCCGGCTGTCGGGCGCCGGCGGCGGCCGCCCGGTTCGGCGCCGGCG
>CAZVOR010000076.1:0-10196 GCA_964628745.1 uncultured Halobacteriales archaeon | reverse complement strand
TCGAGGACGAGATGGAGCAGTCGTACATCGACTACGCGATGAGCGTCATCGCGGGCCGGGCGCTCCCCGACGTCCGTGACGGCCTCAAGCCCGTCCACCGGCGCATCCTCTATACGATGCACGGGATGGGCCTGACGAGCGGCGCCGGCCACCGCAAGGCCTCGTCCATCGTCGGCGAGACGATGGGCAACTTCCACCCCCACGGCGACCAGGCCATCTACGACGCGCTGGTCCGGATGGCCCAGGACTTCAACATGCGGTACCCCCTGGTCGACGGCCAGGGCAACTTCGGCTCGATGGACGGCGACCCCGCGGCGGCCATGCGGTACACCGAGGCCCGCATGGCGCCCATCGCCGAGGAGTTCCTGGCGGACATCGAGCGCGACACGGTCGACTTCGAGCCCAACTACGACGACCGCCTCGAGGAGCCGGTCGTGCTCCCGGCCGGCGTGCCGGGGTTGCTGGTCAACGGTTCCTCCGGCATCGCGGTCGGGATGAGCACGAACGTCCCGCCGCACAACCTGGGCGAGGTCGTCGACGCGACGGTCCACCTCATCGAACACCCGGACTGCACCGTCGAGGACCTGATGGAGCACGTCGTCGGGCCCGACTTCCCGACCGGCGCGACCATCGTCGGCCACGGGCCGGTCCGGGAGGCCTACCACACCGGCCGTGGCCGCGTCCGGGTCCGCGCGGACTACGAGGTCGAGGAGCGCGAGCGCGGGGGCGACCGCATCGTCGTCACCGAGCTGCCCTACCAGATGAACAAGTCGCGGATGGTCGAGGGCATCGCCGACCTCGTCAACGAGGGCCGCATCGAGGGCGTCACGGACCTGCGCGACGAGTCGGACCGCGACGGCGTCCGGGTCGTCGTCGACCTCGCCCGCGGCGCCAACACGGACGTCGTCGAGAACCAGCTGCTCGAGCGCGTCTTCGAGACGACGTTCGGCGTCATCAACCTCGCGCTGGTCGACGGCCAGCCGAAGGTGCTCGACCTGAAGGAGCTGCTCGTCCACTACGTCGACCACCGCCGGGAGGTCGTCCGCCGGCGCTCCGAGCACGAGCTCGAGGAGGCCACGGAGCGCGCGCACATCCTCGAGGGGCGGCTGCACGCGCTCGACCACATCGACGACGTCGTCGAGGTGGTCCGGAACTCGGAGGACCGGGACGCCGCGCGGGCTGGCCTGATGGCCGAGTTCGAGTTCACGGAGCCCCAGGCCGAGCACATCGTCCGCATGCAGCTCGGCAGCCTGACCGCGCTCGAGGCCGAGGAGATCGAGGCCGAGCACGGGTCGCTGCTCGAGCGCATCGACCGCCTCGAGACCATCCTCGGCGAGGAGTCCGAGCTGCTCGGCGTCATCACGGAGGAGCTGCTCGCCATCAAGGAGGAGTACGCCGACGAGCGCCGCACCGAGGTCGTCGAGGACACCGGCTCGGTCACCCGCGAGGACCTCATCCCGCAGGAGGAGGTCGTGGTCGTCGTCACCGAGGACGACTACGTCAAGCGGATGCCGCTGTCGGCGTTCTCGCCGCAGGGCCGCGGGGGCAAGGGCATCATCGGCACGGAGCTGAAGGACGGCGACCGCGTGGCCACGGTCTTCCGCGCGAACACGCACGACTACCTCCTGCTGGTGACCAACCGCGGGCAGATCTACCGGCTGAAGGTCTACGAGGTGCCCGAGCGCGGCCGGACGGCCCGGGGCACCTCGGCGGTCAACATCCTCAACCTCGACGAGGGCGAGGACATCGCCGCCGTCGTGACCACGGACGACTTCGAGGCGGGCACCTACTTCGCGATGGTCACCCGGCAGGGCTACGTCAAGCGCACCCCCGTCGACGCCTTCCAGAACATCCTCTCGACCGGCATCATCGCCACCCGGCTGGAGGAGGGCGACGAGCTCGTCGACGTCGTGATGACCGACGGCGCGACGGACCTGGTCATCGGCACCGAGGGCGGCCTGGCCATCCGCTTCGACGAGGACGAGGTCCGCCCGATGGGCCGGACCGCCCGGGGCGTCCACGGCATCCGGCTCGAGGACGGCGACGCCGTCGCCGGGATGGCCGCCATCGAGGACGGCCGGCACGACCACCTGCTGACGGTGACCCGGAACGGCTTCGGCAAGCGGACCGCGCTCGAGGAGTACCGCGTCCAGGGCCGGAACGGGAAGGGGCTCATCGACATCAAGACGCCCGACCGGAACGGGCCGGTCTGCGCGGTCGAACGGGTCTGCGCGGGCGACCAGCTCGTCGTGATGACCGAGCGGGGGCAGATCATGCGCATCCGCATCGACGACATCTCGGCCATCGGCCGGAACACGATGGGCGTCATCGTCATGGACGTCGAGGCGGACGACCGGCTGGCCAGCGTCGACGTCATCCCCGCGGCCGTCGCCGACGAGGCGGAGCCGGTCGAGCCCGAGGCGGCGGGCGAGTAGCGCGGGTGGCGGGAACGGGGCCCCGCTCGCCGGCCGACGGTGAAAGCGCCGGTTGCGCATTCCGAACGTACTTCCCGGAACGCCGACGACACGCGACGCATGCCGCCCTCTAGACGGCAGGTGCTCCGGACGACCGGGCTCTCGCTGGCGGGGATCGGCGGGTGCGCGACGGGCAGCGAACCTCCAGCGTCCGACGCCGGGCGGTCCACGCCGACGACCGCGGGCCAGCCGAGCGTGACGGAGCCGACCGAACGCATGCCGACCCACGAGCCGCCCGCGTCGCTGCGCTGCGGGACGGGGCCGCTCCCGGAGGACGGCTGGCCGCTGCCGGACCGCGGCGGCGGCCGGACGAACCACGCGCCGGCGGCTGCCGGGCCGACGGAGCGCCCGACCGCCGCGTGGTCGGTGACGGTCCCGGAGCCGGAGACAGGGGAGAACGATCTCACCCGGCCGACCGTCGCCGACGGCCGCGTCTACGTCGGCCGCCGCATCGCCGTCGGTCCGAATCAACTACCGCCGGACGAGCAGTACGTCCACGCCTACGACGCCGCCACCGGCGAGCGGCGGTGGCACGCGACGGTCTCGGGGCGGCCGAGCCCGCCGGCGGTCGCCGGAGACGTGGTGCTCGTCCACGACGACGCGACGCTCTACGCGCTCGACGCCGAGAGCGGGGCGGAACGGTGGACGCACGACCCGCCCGGGGGCATCCACCGGGTGCTCCCGACCCCGGCGGGAATCCTCGTGGCCCCGTTCAGGGCCGACCCCGACCGCGAGGTCCGCGCCCTGGACGCGGACGGCCGCGTCGCCTGGAACGTGGGGCTGCCCGGCGCCGTCAGCTCGAAGTTCGCGTGGGTCGACGGCCGGGCGTACGTCGCCACGCGGGACGCGGTCCTGGTGGCGATCGACTCCGACGAGCCGGCCGTCGCGTGGACCCGGGACCTGCAGGACGACGAGGACACGGTCCCCGCGTCGCTCGTCGCGACCCCGTGCGCCGTGTTCGCCGCCATCGACGGCGACCTCTACGCGGTGCGCAGGACCGGCGAACTCGAGTGGTCCGCCCCGGTCGGGGTTCGCCACCTGGCTACCGACGGCGAGACCGTCTACGGGGTCGACGGTGACGGCTACGTCCGGGCCGTGGCCATCGCCGACGGCACCCGACGGTGGGAGGGATTCTTCGGCGTCGAGGACTGGCGGTACACGGACGGGTTCTACGACGAGCCGGCGGTCGACGGGGAGACGCTCTACGCCGGGACGCTGGATCGGAACCTGCTCGCGGTCGCGACGGACGATGGCCGCGGGCGGTGGACCCGCGAGCTCGGCTGGGGCCGGCCGGCGCAGGTGGCCGTCGTCGGCGAGACGCTCTACGCGGCGGGCGGGCGCCACCTCGTGGCCTTCCGGTAGGGTCCCCGACTCCGCGCCCGACCACCGGTTCCCGCAGCGACCTACACCACCGTCGCGGTGACCAGCCGGTACTCCAGCGCCACGGCGTTCCGCTCGTCCGAGAAGAACGGGGCGAGGGCGGCGACCTCCTCGTCGTGCAGCGCCGGCACGTCATCGTCGGCGACTTCCTCCAGCATGAGGACGATGGCGCCCGAGTCGGTCGCCATCGACTCCCAGAAGTGCGCCGGCGAGAGGGCCGGGTACGGCTGGGCGCCCGTCGTAAAGCGCAGGTCCTCGACCCGGTCGCCGAACCGCTCGCGGACGGTGTCCGGGTCGCCCCAGAGGACGGGCGGCGGCGACGGGTCCGGGTCCGGCGGCAGGTGCTCGGCCAGCGTCTGTATCGTGGCCGCGACGCCGCCGGTCGGCGTCCACGCGGCGTAGGCGATACGCCCCCCGGGCCGCGTCACCCGGACGAGCTCGTCCGCGGCCGCGGCCGCGTCGTGGGCGAACATGTGGCCCAGACACGAGAGGGTGACGTCGAACGCGTCGTCGTCGACCGGGAGCGCCTCGGCGTCGCCCTCGCGCCAGTCGACGTCGGCCCCGACGACGGCCGCCCGCTCGCGGGCCGCCTCGAGCATCGCCGGCGTGATGTCGACGCCGGTGACGTCGGCACCGCGGCGGGCGGCGGTGAGCGCCACGTTGCCCGTCCCGCAGGCCACGTCGAGCACGCGGTCCCCCGACCCGACGCCGGCGGCGTCGACCACCTCGGCCGCCATGGGCAGGAACACCCGCGCGAGGGTCGAGTACGACCCGATGGTCCATTCTTCCCGGATCCGTTCGTCCGTCGTCGATTGTGGTTCGGTCATGGGCTCCAGTCCCGCTCGTGCGGGGATAACCGTTGGCGTCGGTCGGCCGGTTCGGCGAGGTCAGCCGTCCGCACCGTCATCGGTCGGCGGTCGCGTCGTCGGTAGAGGCCTGGACCGACCGCCCCGGCCGGGGAACGAACCGGGGCACCGTCTCGAGGTACCGCCGGTAGCGGTCGCCGAAGGCGGCGACCAGGTCCCGCTCCTCCAGCTTCACGCCGACGAGGGCGTAGGCGGTCATCCCGGCCGCGAAGACGAGGTGGCCGACGGACATCCGCGGCGTCACCCAGAACGCGACGAGGAAGCCGGCGACGATCGGGTCGCGGACGTACCGGTACAGGTACGGGGTCTGGAAGTCGATGGGGTCGACGTCGCGGCCGTCCCGGTAGGCCCGGACCTGCCGGAGCCCCATGAGGTCGTCCCCGTCGATCATGTTGGTGGCCGCGAGCATGAGGACCCACCCGCCGAGGTAGACCGCCCAGAGCAGCGGCGCGAGGACCCCGTCGACCTGCCAGACGACGCCGGGGAGCGGCCGCCAGCCCCACATCAGCACGACGAGCGCGAGGCTCGCGAGCAGGACGTAGGTGCTCCGCTCGACCGGTTCCGGGACGAGCCGCGTCCAGACGGCCTTGAACCCGGGCCGGGCCATCAGGCTGTGCTGGAGGCCGAACAGGCCGACCAGCGCCAGGTTCACGACCAGCGGGTCGCCGACCGAGTGGGTCGCCCCCGCGTCGACCGACTTCGGGACGACGGCGTTCGCGAGGAAGCCGACCGCGTACGCGACCGTCGCCAGCGCGAGGAGGTACGCGAACAGGCCGTAGCCGTACGCCGCGTACCGTCGCGCCACGCCGGCTCCCATCAGCCGTTCACCCCCGCCCGCGGGGCCGGCCGTGGTTCGGGCCCACGACGCCCACCCGGCGTCGGCTCCCGTCGCAGCGCCTCGCGCGTCGCCTCGTACTCCTCGTCGTCCAGGATCGTCAGATACGCCCGGCCGATCGTGAAGACCGGTCGGGCGGGGAGGCGCGCCTCGCCGAAGGTCGGGTTGTCCGGCGCCGCGGTCGGCTCCCCGAGGTCGTCGCCGTCGAGCCGGGCGCTCCCGTCGACGATGGGGTACAGCCGCCGCGTCAGCACCGTCGCGTCCTGGCCGTTGGGGACGCGCGTCACCAGCGTGACGTCCCCGAGGTCGAAGAGGCGATCGCTCGCCCATTCTGCGAGTCGGATCATCGGCCACGACCGCAGCACCGAGTCCGGGAGGCGCCGGCTCACCGCGTTCGCGGCGCTGACGACCGGTCCGGCCGCCATCGACGCCGTCCAACGCAGCCGTGGGTCCGCCATCTCGACGACCAGCTCTCGGGGACCGGCCCACTCGACCGAGATGTCGGCCAGCCGGGCGTGGTCGGTCGCGGCCCCCCAGTATCGCGGGCAGGCGGTGTCGAGCCGGGGGCCGTCGACGTAGATCGACCACGCGCCGTCGGGCGTCCGGTGCCAGACCGAGGTGAACGGCGCGAAGTCGTTCTGGACGGCGACCCGGAGGGCGAGCACGTGCCCGGCGTCGAAGGGATAGGCCAGGACCCCCCAGCCGCCCTGGTGTTCGTAGCCCGGGAGGGGCGAGCGCCGAACGCGGGTCGGGATGCGTTCGACGGCCGCCTCGATGTCGACCGACGAGCGTCCGAACATCACGGCCTCCCGTCGTCGGCGCGATCTCGCGAGACCTGGCGACGCCGCGGGCGCACCGCGTCAGGGTCGCGCTGGTCTCGTCCTCTCGACACTGGTCGGCCCCCCTCGAGGGGAACGTCGATACGAGGACGCCCGGCCTCGGGTGGTCGTACTCGGCGGTTCATGGCGTGGACGGGACGAGCTCCGCACGCCTCGGTACTGTAAATTCCCCGTGAAGGGATTTCACGGCGTGAAAGCCACGGTGGCCGCCGACGGCGGGCGCCAGCTCCGGGTCGTTCAGCCGGCGAGGAGGTCAGCCTCTTCGAGCGGTCGGGCCTCCGCCCGGTAGCGCTCGTAGACCGCGTCGGCCCACGCGAGCGCCGCCGGCGAGCCGGTATCCACCCCGGCCTGGAGCACCCCCGTCTCCCCGTCGTGACAGCAGATGCCGACGCGGTCGCCGTAGATGCCCAGCCCGCAGGACTCGCTGTCCGGGAGCGCGTCGTGCAGGAGGGTGGTGCAGTTCTCGCAGGCGGCGGCCTCGGCGACCCGCTCGGGGTTCCAGGCCATGATCGTCTCGAGGACGTCCGGCGAGTAGATGAACTCGAACTCCATGCCGTCGATGATGGCCTGGCAGGCCGCCTCGAGGTTGCTCGATTTAACGACCGTCGTGCCGAACCCCCGCATCGTGTCGGTTCCCTCGATGAGCTCGGTGACGCGCTCGACGGGTTGGTACGGGTAGCCCGGACCCGGGTAGGAGACGACGGGATCGGTGAACAGCTCGACGGAGAAGCCCTCCATCTCGCGGGGCAGCCACGGCCAGACGTCGCGGAGCGCGCGCTCGGTCGCCATCGCCTCGCGGAGGTCGCCGAACCGCTCGGCGATGAACGCGCCCAGCTGCGTCAACCGGTAGCGCTGCCGGTCGCGGACGACCCAGTGCCGGTCCTCGAAGCCGGCGATGATGCGACCCATCGTCGGCGAGGACGCCCCCGTCGCGGCGCGCAGGTCGTCACGGTCGCGCGGACCCTCGGCCAGCGCGTCGAGCACGCCCACGCGGTGGTCAGAGCGGGCGAGGAACGCGATGTCGTCGAGTGGCGTGTTCATGGGCGCGCTACGCGGAGTCACGTCATACCCTTATCGACCGCGGTGGCTCCGTCTGTCGGCTCGGCTGGTCGCGGATCCTGTCGCCGATCGGCCGACGCTGGAATCCCCGATGGGGGTCGGGACCTGGGGAGGTACCGGGAGCAGCCGGCGGGCCGCCACCGCGACCGGACCGGCTTCGTTCGCGGACGGACCGTGACGAGGGGGGCGATTTCGTTCGCTCGTCCCCGCCGGGAACTGCGGCTCGAGGGTTCAAACGCGTGCATCAGAGGCAGCGGTGCTCGATATCCTGCGACTATTCGGCGTCACGACCACGAACCACGGACGGCACGGCGAACGTCGACTTCGCCGTCAGAGTATCCGTTTCCCCAGCGCGCTCGCCGCCAGCTCCGCCGCCAGCTTCGCGGTCTCGTTCCGCGAGTCCAGGATGGGGTTGACCTCGACGACGTCCATCGACCGCAGCAGGCCGCCGTCGGCGTCGCGTTCGGCGACGGCCTCGAGCGCGGCGTGGGCCTCGCGGTAGGTCACGCCGCCGCGGACGGGCGTGCCGACGCCGGGCGCCTCCTTCGGGTCGAGCCAGTCCATGTCGAGGCTCGCGTGCACGCCGTCGACGCCGTCGGCCGCGACGTCGAGGGCCGCCTCGACGACCTCGACGACGCCCCGCTCGTCGATGTCGGCCATCGTGAAGGCCGTCGCCTCGGCGTCACGGACGGCCTCGCGCTCGGCGTCGTCGAGGTCGCGCAGCCCGACCCAGACGACGTTCTCCTCGCGGAGGCCGGCGGCTCGGGCCCAGGACTCCCCGGCGAAGCGCCCGCGGCCGAGCGCCGCGGCCAGCGGCATCCCGTGGACGTTCCCGGAGGGCGAGGTCTCGGGCGTGTTGAAGTCGCCGTGGGCGTCGAACCAGAGCACGCCGACGTCCGCCTCGCGGGCCGAGCCCGCCATCGTGCCGATGGCGACCGAGTGGTCGCCGCCGAGCACGAGGGGCAGCTGCCCGTCGGCGAGCGCCCCGGCGACCGCGTCGGACAGCCGGCCGCAGACCGTCCGCGTCTCCTCGAGGTAGCGCACCCCGCCGGGGTGCCCCGTCGGGTCGCCGACCTCCTCGACGACCGGGACCGCGACGTTCCCGACGTCGGTGCAGGTGCGCCCGGCGCTCTCGACGGCGTCGGCGATGCCCGCGTACCGGATGGCGGAGGGGCCCATGTCGACGCCGCGGCGGTCGACGCCGAAGTCGGTCGGCGCCCCGACGAGCTGGACCGGTCGGGCCATGACCGGGCTTGCCCGGGCAGGCAGTTAGGGATTGCCGTCCCCGGGTCGGAGCGGCCGGCCTACAGGTAGGGCTCGCAGACCCGGCGGAGGCCGTCCTCGAAGTCGATATCGGGCTCCCAGCCCGTCGCCTCGTGGAGCTTCGAGGCGTCGGCGAGCGTGTCGTGGACGTAGACGTGCGGGGGCATGTCGCCCTCGGCGTAGACCGGCTCGACGTCGGCGTCGAGGAGGTCGGTCAGGCGCTCGACGAGGTACTCGAGGCTGTACTGCTCGCCGGTCCCGATGTTGTACACGCCCTGCAGCTCGTGGTCGGCGGCGAGCTCGACGCCCCGGACGACGTCCTCGACGTGGGTGAAATCCCGGGTCTGCGTGCCGTCGCCCCAGATCTCCGGGCGCCGGCCGTTGGCGATGTCGTCGGCGAACTGGGCGATGAGGTTGGCGTACTCGCCCTTGTGCGCCTCGGCGCCGGCGAAGCCCTGGTAGACCGAGAAGAACCGCAGCCCGCAGGTGGTCAGGCCGTAGTGGTTGTGGAAGTACTCGGCGTAGCGCTCGCGGGCGAGCTTCGAGGCCTCGTAGCCGGTGTTGACCGTCACGGGCAGCGTCTCCGGGGAGGGCTCGGTCCGCGAGCCGTAGATGGAGGAGGTCGAGGCGTAGACGACCTGCTCGCAGCCGTCGCGTCGGGCCTGGTCGACGACGTTGACGAACCCCTCGACGTTGACGCGGGCGCCGTGGGCCGGGTCGGCCTCGTGCATCGCGTAGGAGGACAGCGCGGCGAGGTGGAACACGACGTCCACGTCGGTGGGGAGGTCGTCCTCGAGCACCGACCGCTCGGCGAACTCGACGTCCGGGCCGAGGTTGTCCGGGGTGCCGAGGTAGCCGTCGTCGAGCGCGACCACCGCGTTGTCCGCGGCGAGTGCGTTGGCCAGGTTGGAGCCGATGAAGCCCGCCCCGCCGGTGACGAGCACGGTCTGACCGTCCATGGTCGCTGGAGCGCCGGACGGCGCATAGGCCTGCTGGTTCCCGGTCGCAGACCGGAGCGACCCGGCGGCGACGAGCCGGCCCGGCCGGGTCCGTCGGACACGCTGCCGAGGTCGGCGAACGAACCTGCCGCGGGCGTCGGGGTGGCGGTCGAACGGACCATCGGATTTAAATTAAACTATCACGAAGAATGTCGCAATGGCATCGATCGAACTGACGCCGAGTCAGAAGACGATACTGTCGGCGCTGGTCAACCTCTATCGCGAGCAGGAGGACGCCGTGAAAGGGGAGGACATCGCGGCGGAGGTCGACCGCAACCCCGGCACCATCCGGAACCAGATGCAGTCGCTGAAGGCCCTGCAGCTGGTCGAGGGTGTCCCCGGGCCGAAGGGCGGCTACAAGCCGACGGCCAACGCCTACGAGGCCCTCGACCTCGAACAGATCGACCAGCCGGCCCAGGTACCGCTGTTCCGCAACGGCCAGCGGATGGAGGCCGCGAACGTCGAGGAGATCGACCTGACCA
>CAZVOR010000075.1:0-10237 GCA_964628745.1 uncultured Halobacteriales archaeon | reverse complement strand
TCGATCTCGCCGTCCGCCTCGCCGAGGTACTGCTCGAGCAGCGCCGACGAGCCCGCGCCCGTCACGCCGCTCAGGTTCTCGAGCGACGCGTCGAGCGACGACAGGTTCGCGCCGGCCGCCCGGAGCTCGAGGCTCGAGACGTTCGCCGCGCGCTGGCTGAGCTGCTCGGAGCTCGCGACGAGGTTGCTCGCGCGGGCGTTCAGGCTCGCGAGCCGCTGGGCGTACTCGGACTTCGTGAGCTCGCCGTCCTCGTACGCCCGGGTGGCCGCCTCGTGGTCCTCGCGGATGGCCCGCGCGCGCTCTCTGAGCTCGTCGGCGCGGTCGGCGACCGCCTCGGCCGCCGCCTCGTCGTCGGCGCCCTCGACCGACAGCTCGAAGGCGGTGTTCCCGTACTCGGTCCGGACCTCGTCGCTCGAGACCGAGATCACGGTCGCGAGCTGCTGGCCGACGGCGACCGAGACGTTCGACTCGTTCTGCGTGTCGTTCGCCTGGGCCGCCACCGCGGGGAGCGGCCCCGCGCTCCCGGTCGCGGGGTGGGGGCTGGCGTTCGACGCATACGCCGCCGCGGGGGCGGTCATGCCCGCGACGACGAGCAGGGCGATCAGGACGGGGGTGATTGCCGTTCGGTTCATCGCTGGGCGACCACAGGGACGATTCGGCCATAAACCGGGGCGACGCTCCCGGTCTATCCCGGACGGTTGCAGACGCTCGCGCGCCGAAACGGTCGGTTGAGTCCGGGCCGTCGGCGGGTTTCGGCGGGTCGATGCGACGGGGACCTGCCCGGACAGTCCCGCCCGCAAGTCGCCGCAACCGACAGAAGGCTTATGAGGCTGGTCCGGGCGGCCGGGGACGCCGCCCCGCGCCGCGGTCGAACCAGCAAGCTTTCGGTCTGCGTGGCGGGATTCCCCTCCCGTGGGTATGGCGTCCGACCGAACGGCGGCGATCGACGCGGCCTTCGCGCTCGTCGGCGGGCTCGTCTCCAGCAGCCTGCTGCTCGTCCTCTCGCTCGTCTACGGCTGGTTCCCGCGAGCCGGCTCGGTCGGACAGTTCCAGGCGATGCTCCTCGGGTCGCTGCTCGTCGGCGGAATCGCCATCGCCGTCCCGCTCTACGTCGCCTTCGACCGGTGGGGGCTGATGCGCGGCTGACGGCCGGGACGGGTCACGACGGGCGCCGGTCGACGCCTCGAGGCCCTCGCCGAGCGACGCCGCGCGGCCGGTGTGGCGACCGACCGAGGCTGTCGGGGTCGTCACCCGCTGGCGGCGCCGACGCGGCGGGGACGGGCGCCACGGTCCGGGGAGCGGACACCGGGGCGGGGGGCGCCACCGAGCCCGCGTCGAGGGCGCCGCCTCGCTCCCGACCAGGAGCCGGTCGGAGCGACCCCGTCCCGGCATCGGCCGCCGGTCAGAGGAGGTCGTGATCGTCGAGGTACCGGCGCACGTACGGGTGCAGGTCGGGCTCGAGTTCCGTCACGAACCGGTAGTCCGTGTGCTGCTCGTCCAGGGCGACCTCCATGTCGTCCGCCGCCGGCGCGACGTGGTACACGATGTTGACGGTGTGTCGGCTCGGCGAGCCGTCGACCGCGCTCGCCTCCCAGAAGTGGGCGTACGGACCGTACCGGTCGCGGAGGCGAACGTCGATACCCAGCTCCTCCCGAGCGACGCGGTGGGCGGCGTCATCGAGGCGCTCGCCCTTGTACAGCCGCCCGCCGGGCCAGAACCAGGTTCGCGGCTCCGCCGCACGCTTCGCGAGCAGGATGCCCTCGCTCGTCTCCAGGATCAGTTCGACGCACACCTGTGGCATCCGGGCGACGAACGCCGAGAACAGGTCCTCGGGGACGAACTCGTCGTGGACATCCATCTCGTGGTGCGGTTCGGAGGCGTCCGGCATCGGCGAACGCGAGGGCGCGCCGGGGGATAAACCCGCGGGCGGCCGGCCGCGCGTCGCGCCGCGGCCGAACGGAGCGGAAAAGCGAGGCGCCGGACCGAGCCCCAGGAGCACGACGAGCGTCGCCAGCGAGCCCGAACCCGGCTGACCGGCGGTCGGCGTCCCACCGCCCGGTCCCTCGCCGCCGGCCGTCTCGGTCCCATCGGCTCCGGTCGACGCCGTCGAGGGTGACGCCACCGTCGGCTGGCACCGCCCCGGCGGCTGGCTCGCGCCTCCCGGGCCCCTCACTGCTCGGACGCCTGGAGGATGAGCGGCTCCACCGCGAGCGTCTGCTTGGCGAGGGTGACGAGCCGCGAGATGTAGGACACGAGCAGGAGAAACGGGAGGAGCGTGAACGTAAACGCCCCGCCGACGAGCCAGAGGATGCCGTCAACGCCGAGCGGGCGGCCGGGAACCGTCGCCGGCTCGACGACGGCCACCATGACGCCGGCCACGACCAGCGCCGGCACCGCGATGTAGAGGATCTGTCTGGAGAGGTTGATGAGTTCCCACTGGAAGTACAGCGTCTTCACGTGTTCCCGCGCCGGCGCGAACATCGAGAGCGCCGCCTTCAGCTCGTCCAGCCGTTCGCGCTCGGCTTCCTCGAGGACGTCGGCGTGCTCGGCCACAAGCTGCTCGACCGCGTAGATCTTCCGCCCGTAGTTGAAGTCGAGCGCCGCCGAGATCACGTCGAAGGAGCCGAACGACAGCCCCGTGAGCTGGCCCTCGACCGTCTCCGCGTTGCCGATTATCGACGCCGCGAGCTCGTCCGCGTCCTGCGCGAACCGCCGGTCGGCGCTGCCCGACGCGGCGTCCCGGAGGTCCCGTGCCCGCGCCTCGCAGGCGACCACCAGCTCCCGGAGGAACGCGGAGGGGTCGGCCGGGCTCGGTTTCCCGATGACCTCCCCGACGTACGACCGGACGGCCATCGCGTCGGTCATCCGCCGGTGCTGATCGCCGAGCGGTCCGTTCTCCTGCGAGAGCACCACCTGGCCGATCGTCACGGTGAGCGTGGTCACGAGGGCGACGGCGTTCAGCATCGTCGAGAACAGCGTCTCGATCGCACTGCCGGACCGCAGCTGGGGGACGAGCGGCGGCTCGATGACCGCGACGAGGGCCACGAAGGCCAGGAAGACGACCAGCCCCAGCACCGCCGTGACGGCGAGCCGGTCCGCCGTGAGCAGCAGCCAGAGCTTGGCCGTGCTCTCGCCGGACCGCTCGCGCATCGTGTCGGCCGCGCCCGGCTCGTCGCTCATCGTCGCTCGCCGCCCCTCGCGGGCCGCTTTAAGACCAGGTACTTGGTACCCCCGCCGACGTAGTCGAGCGTGGCGACGAGCTCCCAGCCGTCGGCCCCGAGTTCGTCGAGCATCGACGCCGGATCCTCGACCTCCTTCCTCGTCGCGCCCCGCGGTGGCGTGACCGTCCGGTACTCCCATCGCTGCGTGGGGGCTGTCTCCGCCATACTTCCTAGACCAACGCTTTGGAGTCGGAAATAGCCGAGGACCGGAGAATCGCGTGGGTGGCGAGTCGTGGCGGCGACCGGCGTGAGTCGCTGCCCGGGCGCGACGTCCAGGTGAATTAGCGCTGCGCGTCGACGCCCGAGTTCACCGCTGGGTTCGACGAGCCGGCTTGCGAGCGGACGGCCGTGGCGTTCGACGAGACCGAGATCGTCGAGAGCGGCGAGGCGGTTCCGCGGGACGCTGCGCGAGGCCAGTTCGAGCGAACGGTCTTCCTAGCCGAGCGCGGATGCCGCCACGCGCGATCGGACGACCGCCGTGCTGGATGGTCGAACGTCTTCGCCATTGCTGTGACGGGGCACCGCTGATGAGATACACCAACCACCGTCCCTTCGACGGACCGAACGGCTCGATCCTCATGGTTCAGAATCCTGCCGGTCGGTAACCCTGTCAACGTCGCAGGCGCCTGCTCGGATCCGGAACGGGCGTTCTATCCCGCCGGGCCCGACCTCGAGGAGGGACCCGTCGGGAACGGACCTCGTGGTCGTTGGCGGCGGCCTGGTGACCGTGTTCGGAAGCGCGACGGTCGGCGCGTGACCGGCCGCGAGCGGCGCCACGCCGGGGGTCGCGGCAAGCCGCCGGCCCGACCGGTGGGGATTTGACCCCCAAAGCGGTAGGTGGCGCCATGACCCCCGTCGCCGCGACCCGACATCCAGAGGCCACCCAGCCCTCGCCCCGCCCGACGCCGTGAGCCGCGACCGGCGCGTCGTCCTCGCGGTCATCGCCAGCACGTTCTTCGTCGGCTTCGGCGGCGGCGTGGTCTTCCCCATCCTGCCGAACCTCGGGGCCATCATCGGCATCTCCCCGTTCATGGTGGGCGTCATCCTCTCGGCCAACCGCGTCACCCGCATCCTGGCGAACGCCCCCGCGGGCTCGCTGGTCGACCGGGTCGGCACCCGCACGCCGTTCATCGCGGGCCTGCTCGTCGAGGCGGTCGGCGTCTTCGGCTACGTCGTCGCGCTGCGCTCGCCGGCCCCCGAGGCGGGCTTCGTCGTCGCCCGCGTGCTCTGGGGGCTGGGCAGCGCCGCCGTCTTCGCGACCGCCTACACCATCGCGGCCGACGTCAGCGACGGGACCTCCCGCGGCACCAACATGGGCGTCATCCGGGGCGGGATGACGCTGGGTTTCCCCTCCGGGCTCGTGCTCGGCGGCGTCGTCAGCGACCTCTACAGCGTCGCCGCGGCGTTCGTCGTCGCGGCCGCCTTCGCGGTGCTGGCCAGCGTCGTCGCCTACTGGCTGGTCCCCGAGACCCACGTCGAGGGCTTCCGGGCCGCCGTCAGGCCCTGGGAGGTCGACAGCTCGGCGCCCGCGCTGACCGTCGGGCTGGTCAACTTCGGGCTCTTCTTCGCCTACCTCGGCGCGCTGCTCTCGACGCTCGTGCTGTTCGTCGACGCCCGCGGCCTCCTCGTCTTCGGCTACGGCCCCCAGGGCAGCTCCGGGCTGCTGATGGCGGTGACGGTCGTCACCGCCTCGGTCTTCATGCTCGCCGGCGGCCGGTACAGCGACAACCGCGGCCGGCGGGTGCCTGTCCTGGCGACGTTCATCGTCGTCTCGACCGTCGGCTACCTGCTTTTGTTGCGGGCCGGCTCGCTGCCGTCGCTGGTCGCCGCCTGCATGTGCATCGGCGCGGGCTTCGGCGGCACCAGCGGCCCCCTGATGGCGCTGCTCGCGGACCTGACGCCGGCCGACCGGATGGGCCGGGCGACCGGCACGAACAACGTCCTGGGCGACCTCGGCGGCGCGCTCGGCCCGATGGTGACGCTGCCGGCCATCGACGTCGTCGGGTTCGTCCCCGTCTACGCGGCGTGCGCGGCCGTCCCGCTCCTGGCCGGCGGGGTGCTGCTCGCCGGCGTCTACACGGAGACCGGCCGCCTCAGCCCGCGGGTCGAGTGGCCGCCCGGCGACTGAGTGGGCCGCGGGAATCCGGGTTCGCAATGCCCGGCGGTCAGGCGAGCTCGCCGATGGCCGCATCCAGTTCCCGAGACGGAGGCGAGCGCATGGGTCCACGGTGAACGATGCCGCACCGTGTTACAGATGAAACCCGACCCGGGAACGAGGCGTGCGTTTATGGAACCCCGCGGAATCGCCAGGGTATGGAGCAGCCGCGACCGGACCTGGACCCGCTGTTGGCGCCCGATTCGATCGCCGTCCTGGGCGCGAGCCCCGACTCCGCGTACTCCTCGGAGCTCCTCCGGAACCTCGACCGATTCGGCTTCTCCGGGGCCATCTACCCGGTCAACCCCAATCGCGACGAGGTGCTGGGCCACGCCTGCTACCCGAGCCTCCGCGAGGTCCCGGAGGTCGTCGACCTCGCGGTCGTGAGCATCCCGCGAGCCGCCGTCAGCGAGGCCATCCGGGAGGCCGGCGAGGTCGGCGTCCCTGCGGCGCTCGTCGTCACCGCGGGGTTCTCCGAGGCGGGCGAGGAGGGCGCGGCGTTCGAGGACGACCTGCGGGCGGTGCTCGACGAGTACGACGTCCGGGTCGCGGGGCCGCAGTCACTGGGGCTGCTCAACGCCCACGACGGCATCGTCCTCACGTCGACGCTGACCGGGCAGCCCGAGCCCGGGACGGCGAGCATCGTCAGCCAGTCCGGGGGCTTCACGTTCGCGACCGTCGAGCGGGGATTGGACCGGGACATCCAGTGGTCGTACGCGGTCGCGACCGGCAACGAGGCCGACCTGACGGCGGCGGACTTCGTCACGTACCTCGCCGGCTCCGACCGCGTCGACGCCATCTGCGCGTTCATCGAGGGCCTGGACGAGCCGCTCGAGTTCCTGCGGGCCGCGGAGGCCGCGGTCCGTAGCGGCACCCCCGTCTTCGCCGTCAAGGTCGGGTCGTCGCCGGCCGCGCAGACGGCCGCGATGTCCCACACCGGCTCCATCATCGGGAGCGACGCCGGCTGGGACGCCCTGTTCGCCCAGTCGGGCGCCCAGCGGGTCAGCGACATGTACGCGCTGCTCGACCGGGCCGCGGTCCACACGGCGTTCGACCCGCCGGCCTCGAACCGGGTCTGCGTCGTCTCGACCAGCGGTGGCGTCGCCAGCCTGGCGGCCGACATGGCCGACGACCGCCGGCTGGAGCTCCCGCCCCTGCCGGCGGAGACCGAGGCGTCGCTGCTGGAGTTCGACGAGCTGCTGACGTTCGGCGAGCTCAACAACCCGGTCGACGTCCGCGGGTACGGCATCCCGATCCTCCCGGAGATCGCCGAGGTGCTGTTCGCCGACGACGCGTACGACGCCTACGTCTTCGTCCGCGAGATGGCCGCCGTCGGCGGGGAGGCCGAGGCGGTGGCCGACCACTTCGTCACCATCGCGCAGCGAGCGACCGACCCCGTGTGCTTCCTCTGGACGGGCACCCGGTCGCCCGAGGGGGCGGCCGGTGCGGACCGGCCGCTGCCGTACGAGCGGGTGCAGGCCGCGGCCCCGCTGTTCGCGGACGCCGAGCGGTGCCTGGACGCGCTCGCCTCGATGACGGCCTTCCGGGATGAGCGCGACCGGCTGCTGGACCAGCCACCGCGGGAGGCGCTCGGCGACGAGCCGTCCGGTCCCGGGGTGGAGCTGCCCGAGGCGGGCGTCCTCGGCTGGGCCGAGGCCGAGCCGGTCCTGGCGGCCTTCGACATCCCCACGGTCGAGACGCGGGTCGCGGAGGACCCGGACGCGGCCGCGGAGGCGGCCGCGTCGCTCGGGTGGCCGGTCGTCCTCAAGGTCGACTCGCCCGACGTCCCCCACCGGACCGACGTCGGCGCCGTCGAGGTCGGCCTCGACTCCGCCGAGGCGGTCCGGCGGGCCCACTCGCGCATCGTCGAGCGCACCCGGGAGCACGCCCCCGAGGCGACCATCGAGGGCGTGCTCGTCCAGCCCCAGCTCGAGGGCGGCGTCGAGGCGCTCGTCGGGCTCTCCCGGGAGTCCGGGTTCGGCAACGTGGTGACGGTGGCGCCCGGCGGGACGATGGTCGAGGCCGTCGGGGGCGGCGTCGTCAGGGTGCCGCCCGTCTCGCTCGCGGAGGCCCGGCGGGCCATCGACGAGACGGCCCTCCCGGAGCTCGTCGCGTCCGGTCGGCGGGGCGGCGCCGGAGACCTCGACGAGCTCGCCGAGCTGGTGAGGCGCGTGGGGGAGCTCGGGCGGGTCCACGATGACATCGCCGAGATGGACCTCAACCCCGTCGTCGTGTCGGCCGACGGGGTGGCCGCCGTCGACGTCCTGATCCGGACGGACGGCTGACCGCGCCAGCGTCGCCGGCGTCGGGGACGTCCGCCCGGCCGCAGCCGTGCCGGCATCGATGTCGTATCGGGACGGCCGGTCCCGGGGGAGCACTTAATTGGCGAGGACCGAAACCTGGCCACCCATGACCGAGGTCGTGATCGCCGGCTACGGCGAGACGGCGTTCCACAAGGACGACCAGCGCCACCCGTACGTCTACCTGAACGAGGCGGTGAGCGAGGCCGTCGCCGACGCCGGCATCGAGTACGCCGAGGTCGACGGGCTGTCGGTCTCCTCGACGACGCTCCACCGGGACAACGCGACCCACCTCGCGCAGTATCTCGGCATCAGCGGTAGGTGGCTGTTCGGCGACCTCCACGGCGGCGCGGACGTCGTCAGCGGCATCGCCCGCGGGGCGGCGGCCATCGAGGCGGGCAAGGCAGAAACGGTGCTCGTCGCGGCGGCCGACACGTCGACTCCCGACAGCCACGTCGAGCGGATGGGCGCGTCCAACTGGGGCAACTACAGCTACATGCGCCCGTACGGCTTCGGCGGCGCGAACGGCATCATGGCGCTGATCCAGCGCCGCCACATGCACGAGCACGGGACCACCCGCGAGCAGCTCAGCCACATCGCGGTGACCCAGCGCGAGCACGCGCGGCTGAACCCCAAGGCGCTGCTCCGCGACCCGCTCAGCAAGCAGGACTACCTCGACGCCCGGCCGATCGTCGAGCCGATCCACCTCTACGACTGCGTGCTGCCGTGCGGCGGGGGCGGCGCCGTCGTCCTCACGACCGCCGAGCGGGCCGAGGCGCTGGACGCGCCGGCCGTCCACGTCCTCGGGAAGGACGAGTACCACGACCCCGAGCCGCTGGACTCGTTCGCGCTCACGGGTCGCAACCGGGGGCTGAGCTACCACACCACCCTCGAGCAGGCCGGGCTGGAGCCGTGGGACGTCGACGTCCTCGAGCTCTACGACAACTACCCCATCTGGGTCGCGATGCAGCTCGAGGACCTCGGCTTCTGTGCCGAGGGCGAGGGCGGGCGCTTCGTCAGCGAGACGGACCTCTCGGTCACGGGCGAGCTGCCGTTGAACACGGGCGGGGGCCAGCTCTCGATCGGCCAGCCCGCGCGGGTCGGGGGGATGGTCACCGCGATCGAGGCCGTCCGGCAGCTCCGGGGCGAGGGCGACCAGCGGCAGGTCGCCGACTGTTCGACGGCCCTCGTGACGGGCGAGGGCGAGATGTCCTACGGCGGCGGCCTGTCGACGAGCTCCGTGGCGCTCGGCGCCGGACCGGGGGTGGGCGCGTGACCGCGAGCCCGGCCGGGAGTGATGTGCCCCTGCCGCACGTGACGCCGGCCAACCGCCAGTACTGGGAGGGCGCCCGGGAGGGGCGGCTGATGATCCAGCGGTGTCCCGACTGTGACACCCCGAACTTCCCGCCGCGGCTCGCGTGCACCGAGTGCTTCGCGGACCTCGAATGGGTCGAGGCCGAGGGCCGGGGGACCGTCTTCACGTACGGCGTCGTCCACCGGCCGAACCTGCCCGACGTCTTCGGCGGGGCGGCCCCCTTCGTCGTCGCCGTCGTCGAGCTCGCGGAGGGCCCGTACGTCCTCTCGAACGTCGTCGAGTGCGAGCCCGCCGAGGTCGAGGTCGGGGCGGCCGTCGAGGCCGTCTTCGAGCCGCTGGACGATGAGATAGGGCTCCCGCTGTTCGTCCTGGCGTAGGGCGGAGCTGGCGCGGGGTCGGCTCGCGATGTGATCGGGGATGCTGGTATCACTGGATGCTTATCCTGATTCTGTGGGCTATCAGTACGATGCAATCCCCGGGCGCTGTTTCGATTCCATACTTGCCGGGAGGGCTCATCGGCAGCGGGGTTGCGGTCGCGGTACTGGTCGGTTCGCGGCGAAGCGTCGGCGAACTCCGCGAAGGGCTCGCTGAATACCTTTTACTGGTACTCGTTCGATCCGTCTCGATGGCCGTCCTGATACCGGTCTCGGACGTCTTCATTTCGGTCAGACCGCGCCGGACTGTGCATCAACGATAGCCGCCTCCGCCCGCGATAACGCCTCCGGGATCGTCGATCCCCCTCGAAGAACTCCTCGATATCTCGGCCGAGGGACGCCCACGCTGCGGCCAGCGGTTGACCGGCGGCCAGGCCTCCGGTCCCGACGAAAGCTAGTTCTATTCCCCGGACGTTCCCGCTGGCATATCGACGAAGATCGGGCGGGTTTCGAAGCCAACGAGATTAGGTAACAAACAAGTACTCGTGCTGATAGCAACGGCCGGCCATGGACACCAGAAACCACACCTGGACGAACGGAGCCATTGGCGCTGTCGTCACCTTTATCATCTTCTTCGTCCCCGGGCTCGGGTTCATCTCGCCGATTCTCGGCGGCGGCGTGTCCGGCTACCTGCAGGACGATGGGATCAGTGGGGGCGCCGTCGTCGGCGTCGTCATGGCGCTCCTCTCCGGCGTCCCGGCCCTCCTTCTCGCCTTTTCGGGTCTGTTCCTCGGTGCCATCCCCTTGCTCAGCGAGAGCGTCATCGCCGGGATAATCGGCGGGATAGGCGCCGTCGGCGGCGTGGTCGTCAT